>DWYL01000057.1 GCA_019118685.1 Candidatus Blautia merdipullorum | reverse complement strand
TGATTTCTATGATTTTTAAAAATTTGTCAGGATCCAGACTTGCGCCTCCGATCAGAAAGCCATCAACAACAGAACAGGCGCCAATTTTCAATGCATTATTTTCATTTACACTTCCACCATATAATATAGGAAGTTCCCGCCCAAAGATTTTTCTCATAACTGCCTTTAAAAAACAGTGTGTCTCCTGAATTTCTTCTATAGACGCACTTACTCCTGTACCAATCGCCCATACAGGTTCATAGGCGATCAAAACAGAATCCAGTTCATGATGTTCAAGATCCTTTAAATCCAGAATCATCTGCTCCGCAAGCCTGTTTCGCCATTTTCCGCTTTTTCTCTCTTCCAGATTTTCACCGATACATAATACTACCTGAAATCCTGAACTAACGCCTTTTACAACCTTTTTCTGTAATATATCATCCGTTTCATTGTAATACTGACGTCGTTCTGAATGTCCAGCAAGCAGAAACCCGCATCCCAGTTCACAGATCATAGGAATGGATATTTCCCCGGTATAAGCGCCTTTATCCAGAAAGTGAAAATTTTGCGGACCATAATGAATGCCTCTCTTACGCATTTCGCCAGCCAGTAATGCAAGCGTAGTATATGGCGGAAAAATAATCACATTTGCATCTGTATTTCCGATTTTTTCAAGGAAATTCATGCCTTCCTGAACAGTCATATTCATTTTCCAGTTGCCGGCTACAATCAATTGCTTTTTCAAGTATTTTGCAACTGTATCATGAATCATCTGATCCAGACTTGTTATATTCATATACAGTTCCCTCATTTTGTAACATATGTTCCTAACATAATATCATATGTTTTCATGATGATATTATCATATCTTGCAGATACTGTCAATCTTTGGAAAAATCACATTGTTTTATAATCTTGGCAGGATTCCCTCCCACCACTACATTATCCGGTATATTTCCGGTCACTACTGCTCCTGCCGCAACTACGACATTACTGCCAATCGTTACACCCGGACATATTACCGCATTTCCACCTATCCAGACGTTGTCTCCTATAGTTACCGGCTTTGCAATCGCCAGTCTTTTATTTCTGAGCTCTGCGTTAATTGGATGTCCCACAGAAAAAATAGAAACTTTTGGACCCAGAAGACAGTTTTTTCCAATTCTGACATCACATGCATCCATAATTGTGCAGTCATAATTTGCGAAAAAGTTTTCTCCCACATGAATATGCGTACCGTGATCACAGGTAAACGGTGGATTAACAGCCACCTTTTCTCCTGTACTTCCAAACAGTTCTTTGATGATCCTGCTTTTCTCTTCTTCGTCATATTTGAATTCCATCAGCCTGTCGGTAAGTGTACGGGCACGTCTTACATGAACCAGGATCTCCTCAGACAGAGAATCATAATATTCCCCTTTTATCATTTTTTCATATTCTGTTTTCATTTTTCCCTCAATCCACAGCCCATTTATCCAGTTTTTTTAAAAACGTCTCGTCCTCAGTTACAACTTTTACCGGATGATTATAATCAAGAGACATCAGACCCAATATAGATTTCGCATCCGCAATCTGATTCTCATCTGTATGTACACCCACATCACTTTTACATTTGCATGCAAGGTGCATGAAATCTCTCAGGTCATTTGCTTCTTCCAATTTAATCAGTCGATACATTTCTATATTCCTCCATATGACTGCTGAATTTTTCAAAAAAAGCGGCTGACCAAATATATGGCCAGCCAGCTTTATTTCATTTACTTCATAGCTGCGAAAGCCAGACTCTCATCAACATAATCTGCCACATTGCTGCTGTCGATGACACCAGTACCAGCATCAACATACTCTTCATACTCTTCACCATTGAGAATCTTAAGTGTAGTATCAAGAGCTGCTTTAATCAGAGAACCGGGGTCATTCATAGTTGTGATCGCATATGTTCCGTCTTCGATCGCCATTACTGCTTCCATCAGACCGTCAACACCACACACTGCAACACCTTCAATACCCTGTTCCTGAAGAACCTGTGCTGCTCCAAGGGCCATATCATCATTGTGCCCATATACAGCAACAATATTGTCATTGCTCTGCAGAAGATCCTGAGTTGCTGTTACAGCTTTGCTTCTGGTGTAATCACAATATGCAGACTGTACTACTTCAAGGCCAGGTGCTTCTGCAACCGCAGCCTCAAACCCGTCTCTTCTCGCCATCATTACTGTGTCGCCTGCTGTACCCTGGATCTCAAGAATCGTACCCTCAGCGGCATCTTTTCCTCCGAGATACTCTACCAGAGCCTCTCCTACAAGACGTCCCATCTCCTCGTTATCACGTCCCACATATGCGGTATATCCTTCGTTAATATTACGGTCTACAGTGATAACAGGAATATCAGCATTGGTACATGCTTCAATAGAAGGCGCAATTCCTTCTGCGTTGATCGGATTTACGATCAGCGCATCAATTCCACTTGTGATCATATCATTGATATCATTATTCTGTTTTGTTACATCGTCATCTGCACTGACAATTGTAAGGTCCACGCCGAGTTCTTTTGCATACTCTTCTGCCACATCCTTCATGGATACGTAGAATGGAGATGCTAATGTACACTGTGCAAATCCGATCTTGTAGGTTGTTCCTGCGCTTTCCGCAGTGTCCTCAGCCGCATTTACAGTCATTGTCATTGCCATGGACGCCACCATAGCTGCTGCAGTCAAAACTGCTACGATACCTTTTTTCCTCATCTTCGTTCCTCCTTAAATGTTTTTTTATCTGATAAGCACCCCATAAGTACTTCATCATTCTCATTTCCTGGAATCGATCGCACGGTTCAGGAGCAATGCCGCAATGATAATTATGCCTTTTGCAATCTGCTGATAGAAAGACGCCAGACCAACAAGATTAAAAATGTTGGTGATAATCTGAAGAAGAAAAACACC
>DWYL01000056.1 GCA_019118685.1 Candidatus Blautia merdipullorum | reverse complement strand
AAATACTTGTTTTAAAACAGCGGAGATAGGATAAATGGACAGAGAATTGAATTTAGCGAATGAAAAGGAATTAACAGCCTTAGGAAAAGCTCTTTCTTCGGAAATACGTATTAAGATTCTTCATGTGCTGGGAAACGGTCCTCTGTGTGTAAACGAAATTGCGGAAATTTTAGACATTCCGGCTTCTTCGGCTGCTCTGAATATCCGTGTTTTGGAGGATGCGGGACTGATACGAACAGAATTGAAGCCTGCGGCCAGAGGGTCTATGAAAATGTGTATTCCACAGGAGGGAAAAATAATCCTGGACTTCCAGAGACAGGAAGAACGGAAAAAAATAGAGGTCATTTCCATGCCTGTGGGGAACTATGTGGATTACAAGATTACTCCTACCTGCGGGATGGTAAATGAAGAAGGATATATTGACGGAGAAGATGAACCCAGATGTTTCTATGATCCTAAACGGACTACGGCAAAGCTGATCTGGTTTTCCTCCGGCTATCTGGAATATCGTTTTCCAAATGCTGCCTTTCAGGGCACGCCGGCCAGAGTCTTGGAATTTTCTGCAGAACTTTGTTCAGAAGCGCCTGACTATAATCTGGACTACCCTTCAGATATCACATTGTGGATCAATGGGAAAGAGGCGGGAACCTGGAATTGTCCTTCCGATTTCGGCGGACGCCGGGGAAAACTGAATCCAGACTGGTGGGAGGACAGCAAAAGTCAGTACGGAAATCTGAAAACCTGGAGGCTGGACTCCACAGGAACTTATTTGGACGGAGAAAGAAGCGCGCCTTTAAAGATCCAGGATTACTGTCTGGCGGAGGGCCCTTATATTTCAGTAATCCTTGGGATCAAAGAGCAGGCAGAGCATGTGGGAGGGGTAAATATTTTCGGCAGCTGTTTTGGCGACTATCCTCAGGATCTGGTCATGAAAGTAAAATTTTAAAAAAGGTCTTTACAAACCTATGATCTGTGTTATAATTGCGATAGAAACATAAAAAATGAAATAAAACATAAAAAATGTTTTAAAAGAAGCGAAAGCATGGAGGTAGAAAAATGCAGCAGCAATTAGTTGAAAAGTTTCAGGAACTTTTTGGAAACGGCGGAGATATCCGGTTCTATTTTTCGCCTGGAAGGGTAAATCTTATCGGAGAGCATACAGATTATAATGGAGGTCACGTTTTTCCCTGCGCTTTAACCATCGGCACCTATGGTGTAGCAAGAAAAAGAGAGGATAGAAAAATCCGGCTTTATTCTGAAAACTTCAGCAAAATGGGAGTGATCGAAACCAGTCTGGATGATCTGGTATATAGAGACAGCGCCGGCTGGACGAACTACCCTAAGGGAATTGTCTGGACCTTCCAGAAAAAAGGCTATCCGGTAGAAACAGGATTTGATATGCTGATGTACGGAAATATCCCAAATGGTTCAGGCCTTTCTTCTTCTGCCTCCGTGGAACTTCTTATGGGGATTATACTGAAAGATCTGTTTGGATATGAGGAATTATCCATGATAAATCTGGCCTTGATCGGACAGTATGGAGAAAATAATTTTAATGGTATGAACTGCGGGATCATGGATCAGTTTGCCATTGCCATGGGAAAGAAGGAACATGCGATTTTCCTGGATACTCAGAATCTTCAGTATGAATACGCTCCTATCCATATGAATGGATATAAGATCGTTATTGCTGCCAGCAATAAAAAAAGAAGACTGACAGATTCTAAATATAATGAAAGAAGGGCAGAGTGTGAGGAAGCTCTGAAAGATATCCAGGGGGTAAAAAATGTCCAAGCTCTGGGAGAACTGACAGAAGAGGAGTTTGAGCAGGTGAAGGATGCCATAAAAAATCCTGTCTGCCAAAAAAGAGCGAAACATGCTGTTTATGAAAACCAGAGGACGATAAAGGCTGTAAAAGCTTTGAAGAATAATGATCTGGAGACTTTTGGAAAGCTGATGAATGAATCTCATGTGTCCCTGAGAGATGACTATGAAGTAACAGGGAAAGAACTGGATACACTGGTAGAGGCTGCCTGGAAGCAGGGAGGAGTCATCGGATCCAGAATGACAGGAGCAGGATTTGGAGGCTGTACGGTAAGTATTGTAAAAGAAGATGCCGTAGATGTTTTTATTAAAAATGTCGGAGAAATCTATAAGAAAGAAATCGGCTATGGAGCAGATTTCTATGTGGTAGAGATCGGCGACGGAACAAGAAGAATTGCCTGAGGGCGCAAAAGAAAGGGGAAGGGTGAAAATTATGCTGAACAAAAACATCAGAGATCTGGTACAGTATGGAATTGATACGGGATTGGTGCCGGAATGTGAGAAAACCTACACAACGAATCTTTTGCTGGATATTTTCCGTGAAGATGAGTATACAGAGCCGGAAGAAGAAGAGGCCTGTAAAGATCTGGAGACAATCCTGAAGGAACTTTTAGATGAGGCTGTAAAAAGAGGGATCATTGAAGATAGTATTGGATATAGAGACCTGCTGGATACCAAGATCATGAATTGTCTGGTTCCAAGACCGGCCCAGGTTCAGGAGAGGTTCTGGAAAGAATATGAAAAGAGCCCGGAGGCTGCCACTGAATTTTTTTACAAATTCAGCCAGGATACGGACTATATCCGCCGCTACCGTATAAAGAAAGACAGGAGATGGACGGTAGAAAGTCCTTATGGAACCATAGATATTACCATCAACCTTTCTAAACCGGAGAAAGATCCAAAGGCTATCGCAGCAGCAAAGAATGCAAAACAGAGCAGCTATCCAAAATGCCAGCTCTGTATGGAAAATGAAGGGTATGCCGGAAGGCTGAATCATCCTGCCAGGGAAAACCACAGGATCATCCCCATCACTATTAACTACAGCAAATGGGGATTTCAGTATTCCCCATATGTATACTATAATGAGCACTGTATTGTCTTTAACGGCGAGCATATCCCTATGAAGATCGAGAGAAATACTTTTGTGAAGCTTTTTGACTTTATCAAACTGTTTCCTCATTATTTTCTGGGCTCCAATGCGGATCTGCCTATTGTAGGAGGTTCCATTTTAAGTCATGATCATTTCCAGGGAGGCCATTATACCTTTGCTATGGCAAAGGCGCCTATGGAGGAAACGGTTGTGATCCCCGGCTATGAAGATGTGGAGGCAGGTATTGTAAAATGGCCTCTTTCCGTACTGAGGATCCGGAGCAAAGATGAGAAACGGCTCATCGATCTGGCAAGCCATGTACTGGAGGTGTGGAGAGGATATACAGATGAGGAAGCCTTTATTTTTGCCGAGACAGATGGAGAGCCTCATAACACGATTACTCCTATCGCCAGGAAGAAAGGGGATATGTTTGAACTGGATCTGACTCTGCGGAATAATATCACTACAGAGGAGAATCCTCTGGGCGTATATCATCCTCATGCTCAGTATCACCACATTAAAAAGGAAAATATCGGCTTGATCGAAGTCATGGGTCTGGCAGTTCTTCCCGCAAGACTGAAAGAAGAATTGGAGCTTTTGGCTGAATATATTCTGGAAGGAAAAGATCCGTCAGAAAATGAAATGCTGGAAAAACACAGCGACTGGGTAAAGGAATTCCTTCCCAAATATCCTGAGATCACAAAGGAGAATATAATGGACATCCTTCAGGAAGAAGTGGGACAGGTATTTGTTCATGTACTGGAGGATGCCGGCGTTTACAAATGCACACCAGAAGGAAGAGAAGCTTTCCGCCGATTTATCAAGGCTTTATAAAAGAAAACATCAAAAATAGAGGAAACAAAAAAGATAGGCGTTCCTGCCTGTCTTTTTTGTTTCCTTTATGCTATACTACTGTAAAAAGAGAGAATTATCCAACAACAAGGAGAACAGACATGAAGGAAAAAATCCTGCTGATAGATGGACACAGTATTTTAAACAGAGCTTATTACGGTCTTCCGGAGCTTACAAACTCTGAGGGACTTCATACGAATGGGATTTATGGATTCCTGAATATCCTTTTTAAAATGCTGGAAGAAGAAAATCCAGATTATCTTACTGTGGCATTTGATCTTTCTGCTCCCACTTTCCGCCATAAAATGTATGATGCCTACAAAGGAACCAGAAAACCTATGCCGGGAGAACTGAGGGAACAGGTGCCGGTGATGAAAGACGTGCTGGAGGCTATGGGAGTGAATATTGTGTCCAAAGAAGGATATGAGGCTGACGATATCCTGGGAACTCTGGCAAAGAAAAGCGAAGCTCAGGGTATGGACGTGACGATTCTTTCTGGAGACCGTGATCTTCTTCAGCTTGCCACAGATCATATTTGTATCCGGATTCCCAAAACAAAGGGAGGAAAGACCACTATTGAAGACTACTATGCAAAAAATGTGGTGGAAGCCTATCAGCTTACCCCGCCTCAGATAATAGAACTGAAGGCGTTAATGGGAGATTCTGCTGATAATATTCCGGGACTTCCGGGAGTCGGGGAGAAAACAGCCACAAAACTCCTTTTAGAATACGGCACAGCGGAAAATGCTTATGCACATGTAGAGGAGATTAAGCCCAAGAAAGCTCAGAATGCCTTTTTGGAACACTATGATCTGGCGGTGCTGAGCAGAAAGCTGGCCACTATCAATACAGACAGCCCTGTGGATCTGGACAGGGAAAAGGCGAAAGTTCATGATTTTTATACTCAGGAGGCCTATGAATTTTTTAAAGAGCTGGAATTCAAAAATTTCCTTTCCAGATTTCAGGATAAAGGCGAAGAGATAAAGGCGGAAGAATATTTCCAGACAATTACAGATTTTGCTTTGGCAGAGGAAATCTTCCAGAATGCAGAACAAAAAGAGGGCATCGGCCTGGAACTTCTGGAAGAGGGGGACAGTTTTATCGGATTAGGACTTTCCTATGAAGAAGAGGGAAAGATACGGGCGTACTGTTTCCTGCCCCAGGGATTTTTTAGCAGGGAATATCTCACCGGAAAGGCGGCAAAAATGTGCAGCCGTGGAAAAATGGCT
>DWYL01000055.1 GCA_019118685.1 Candidatus Blautia merdipullorum | reverse complement strand
ATTGCAGCCACATCAGAGTCTTTTTCTGATTCTTTATTCTGCTGTGTAAAAAATAAAACAACTACCAGTATGATCAATACCAGAAAAGCTAAAATTTCAAATATCAGGGATAGCTTTACCTTCTTTTTATGCTTCATATTTTTCTCATTCCTTTCCATTGACTTTCCTATTATAGAATAAAAATGTCACTGAAAAAGGGCGATATAATTAAAATTTTATTAAATTCATATGAAACCATGTTTTTTATTTTTTCTCAGACAGTTCACGCACCAGAGGATCTGGAGCAGCAGGCTTACCAGGGCAATGCTCATGGCAGCCAGAAACAGCAGGGAATGAAAGGAATCTCCCTGAAGTCTGTAGTAGAAGAAAGAACCCCCGGATATCAGTATGAAAAAGGGAAGGGGAACGGTCCAGAAAATTATCACTGCCGCCAATATATACCGCATAGCTTCTATATGAAGATAATAGAAAACCAGTGGGATCAGATAAAAAGCGGCGATGAGGATCATATTCTGCCACATGCCGGGATTTCCAAAGCTGGTGCCTTTTCCTGCCGCAGGAGTCACAGATATCGCCAAAAGAGTAAGCTCATATCCCAGCAGTGCAGCCAGGGTCCATTTTCCGATAGAATTTTTTGATTTCATATGTGATAAAACCTCCTTTTTCTTTCAGTATACAGAGAAAAAGCAGGAAATTTATCAAGATGTAAGAATCAGCGGAAAAGTTGTCAGAAGTGATTCAAGAATCCTATTGAGAAAATTCTGGCCTGTTTATATAATAGTAAGCGACAAATATATTTGCCGCTTACTATAAACCCTCCGGGAGATGCGCACGATTTTTGCAAGGAAATCTCTGCGCTTCGCACAGCAAAAATCGGCGCAGGAAACGTCACAATAAAAATTATTATGACGTTTCCTATAACAATAAGCCAGATGAGGTAAAGATTATGAAAATTGCGATTTGCGAAGATGATATAAAAACCCAGTCCCTTCTGGAAAGCTATCTGGAAGAATATCCGGCAGACCTGGAGTGGAAAATTTTTTCTTCCGGGGAAGAACTGCTGGCCCATATAAAAGAAGACAAGGACTATTTTTCTCTGTATTTTATGGATATTTCCCTGCCGGGAATAGACGGGATCCAGACATGCGCCCAAATCCGGAAAAGAGATCAGAAAGCCCTGATCGTTTTTGTGACAGATTACAAAGAATATGTCTACGAAGTATTTCAGGTACTGCCCTTCCGCTTTCTGATCAAGCCAGTGAAAAAAGAAGCTTTTTCAAAAGTCCTGAGGGAAGCCGCAGACTTTCTCCGTCTCCATGACCGGCGGCTTACCTTCCGCATCCGGCAGACCATGTATGAGATCCCCTGGGGTGAAATTTTATATCTGGAAGGAGATCTCCGGAAAGTCCATCTTCATACGGTATTGGGAGAATATACTTTCTACGGAAAACTGGAAAAACTGAAAGAACAGCTTACTCCCGGAGGATTTTTCCAGTGTCACAAATCCTATGTGGTAAATCCGGAATATATCCGGGCCTCCAGGGAAACATCTATTATTCTCAGAAATGGAGAGGAGATTCCTGTAAGCAAAAGCTTCCGGAAAGAATCAAAAGAAAAACACCTGCAGTATCTGAAAGGAAGGTGGGGACAATGAATTTTCCATTTGCAGCTCTGGCATTAAACTTTATTTTCGATATTTTTCTATACGCAGTAACTCTTTGTGTTTTTACATCGCTTTTAAACCGCATTTTCGGAAAACCGGGACCCTATCTGAAATGGGTACAGGGAGCCCTGCTTCTGGCAGGAATTCTTCTGCTTATTCTTTTTGATCTTATTTCCATCCAGGGTTCCCGGTTCTATGAGCTGACTATGACAGAGGTGCCCCTCTGTCTGTTCCTGCTGTTCTCCTATTCCGGCAGCCGGCAGAAAAAGCTTTTCTTCGCTTTTTCCCTTTTTACACTGACCGTCTTCTATCTGTTTTGTCTGAATGACCTTACCAATCTCCTTCATCATGGATTGAACTATTATCTGCCCTTTTACCAGCTTCAGCTATTCTATCATATCTTTCTCTGGCTGATCCTTTTTCTCTGCCAGAAGCTTTGCGGCAGCTTTGAAGAAAACATCTTTCTTTCTCCGACCCTTTGGGGATTCCTGTTTGGCATTTCCGGAGCCCTATTGCTGATTGCATTGGGTTCTCTGCCCCTGGTGATCTCTTCCTCCATAGAATATAACCGGAAAATGTTTCTTCACCTGGGGCTTATGCTTCTCCTTCTGGGACTAAATTACTGCCTTTTTGCCCTGTATAAAAGGTTCTATCTCTATGGGGCAAAGGCCAGAGAGGCCGCTCTTACCCGACAGCAGTTAGAATACCAGGAAAAATATTACCGGGAATATCTCCACACCACAGGAGAGATCCGCAGGCTCCGTCACGATATGAAAAACCATCTGCGGACCGCTGCTTCTCTCTATGCCCAGGGAAAAGGCCAGGAGTTGGAAAACTACCTGGAAACTTCCCAGAAAGAACTGAAAGACTACGAAAACTTTGTTATGACCGGAAATCCCTGCCTGGATGCAGTGCTGAACCTGAAGCTCCAGGAAGCCAGACAGAAAAATATCTGCTGCCTTACCCAGCTTACCATACCGGAAAACAGTGTGTTCCTGGACTTTTCCGATACGGTGACCATATTAGGGAATCTACTGGATAATGGGATAACCTCCGCTTTAGACTTTCTGGCGCCTGGCGCTCCGGTCCCAGAGATCCGGCTGTCTCTGATCTATCAGGAGGGCAATCTCCTCCTACACATGGACAATCCCTGCAAAGTTAAGCAGAAGCCGCCCTACGGTATTGGAATGAAAAATGTAGAATCCCGGGTGGAGAAATATCAGGGGACCCTTGTGACAGAAGTTAGAGAAGGACGTTATTATACAGATATATTACTGTATGGAGCATAATTGCGTTCAGTCCTCCAAATCGTATAATTTATATAGATCCAGCATATT
>DWYL01000054.1 GCA_019118685.1 Candidatus Blautia merdipullorum | reverse complement strand
CCTACGTGGGAGCGTGGATTGAAACCGTGAAAAATACAATGAGTTGAGCAGGATATTAGACGTCGCTCCCTACGTGGGAGCGTGGATTGAAACTCTGTGTACCAGCGTTCTGAGAGTCGATAATATCTGTCGCTCCCTACGTGGGAGCGTGGATTGAAACTTATTTTACAATAGGGAATATGCTGATCTATGCAGGTCGCTCCCTACGTGGGAGCGTGGATTGAAACTGGAAAGATCCAATCTGGAGGAACAGCAGCTCATTGTCGCTCCCTACGTGGGAGCGTGGATTGAAACCTATGAAGAGTGGAAACATACGGATTTAAGCCCGGGTCGCTCCCTACGTGGGAGCGTGGATTGAAACCATATCAAATCCTATGCCTTTCAGTCGCTCCTTCGCAGGAGCGAGGGTTGAAACCGATCATAAGCGTGGTATTGTTTTCGTCTGCCAGTGCCGTTCCCTACGCGAAAGCGGTAATTGAAACATTCAATAATTTCTGAAAACTATACTGGGTTTCTACCGATCCCCACCCAAGAATGTGGATCGAAGCAAAATAGAAAATGTGAATCCTGGAATTCATAATTTTTCGCGCTGTTTGTATAAGTCCGCTGTAAAATACAGCAGTATGAGATAAAATAAAATTTTTCGAGTTGAATAACAAATAGTCACAATTTAGAAAATATCACCTTATGAAACTTAATGAATCAGATTGAAAAAGGTTCCCGCACTTTCTTTCAGAAGGATTCCATTGATGCAAATCAGACAATTATGATAGAATTCCCCCTGTCAGCCTGGCACAAATAAAAAATAATTAATTTTTAGAATAATCCGGAAATATGAAAAAGAAATATATCTGGATTGGGGAGAGGAGAATTTTATCATGAATCTAGCAATGTTATCATTGGCTATTATTGGTGTCATGCTTTGCATCGGCATGCTGCTGAGAGCAAAAATTCCTTTTATAGGGAAGATGCTGATTCCGGCCAGTGTTATCGGAGGAATTATCGGGTTTATTTTTATGAATGTGATTGAACCTGTTACCCCCCTGAATCTGGACTGCGGAACCTTTGGGGATCTGGTTGATACAATGTTCGTGCTATCCTTTATATCTATTGGCCTTACCGGCAGTCAAAAAGCAAAGAAAGAGGCGGATGGAACAAAGCAGACTGGCCCAGTTCTGGGAGGAACGGGAATGGGAATTATCTGGTGTTTTTTATATGGATTAACTCCTGTGATCGGAGGAATCCTGATTTTTATTATCGGAAGAGCAGTGGGAATGAGCGGATGGTATGGAATTCTGATACCATTCGGTTTCTGTCAGGGGCCGGGCCAGGCTTCTACATATGGACGTTTGTTTGAAAATGTTTATGGATTTGAAAATGCGGAAATGGTAGCCCTTACTTTTGCGGTTGTAGGCTTTATAGCCGCTTTTGGGGTAGGAGTTCCCATGGCGAGATATGGACTTCGGAAGAAGCTTTGTCTGTACGAAGGAAAAATCAATGCTTCTGTAGAAAAAGGATATCTGGGGGCATCTGAAAAGGGAGAGTCTGTAGGATGTGAAACAACACACAGCGGAAATATTGACACCTTGGCATTCCATTTTGCAGTTATGGGCATTACTTATATTGTGACATTGATCATTGCCCAGCTCCTCAATTTTATCCCTGTGATCGGCTCTTCTTTTGCAGCTATGCTTTTCTTCTGCGGTATGCTGGCCGCATATCTTGTAAAATCAGTTATGAGAAAGTTGAAAATCGATTATCTGATCGATAATTCCCTTCAGTCCAAAATATCAGGTTGGCTTTCTGATTTTCTCGTTACAGGTGCATTTATGTCCATCAAGATCGATGTGATTGGAAAATGGATCATTCCGATTTTAATTGAATGTGCGCTGATCACAGTTGTGACTTATGCTGTATGTATGTACTTTGGAAGCCGCCTGGGAAGTGATCATGACTTTGAACGTGTATTAGGACTCTATGGTACTGCTACAGGCACGACCCCAAGCGGTCTTTCACTGGTCCGTATGGTTGATCCAAAGCTCCAGTCCGGGGCAGCAGATGAACTGGGTATTATGAACGCTGCCATGATATTCACCACACCAGTTATGATCCTTGTGACCCTGGGAGGGACAAAAGTCATTTCTTTTTGGGTGATGATCGGCGGTATGGCCTTGTCTTGTGTACTTTACCTGATATTGCTGAAAGTGTTCAGAGTATGGAGAAAGCCATCGTTTAATTTTGCGAAAGGCGAAAGATGTTTTGGAGAAATAAGCAGAGAAGAACAAGGCGGGGAAAGAGAATATCCAGATACACCGGATATGGGCGGAGCAGTGAAATTATAAGAAAAACCGTTTCTGTGAGAGCAGGTATAACCGGGGATTTTTAGAAAAGGGTGGTGTTCGTCAAATGAAAAAACTTTATTATAATGGAAATATCGTTACCATGGCAAAAGAGGGAGAGTATGTGGAAGCCCTCCTGGCTATAGACGATAAAATTGAAAAAACAGGAAGACTTGAAGAGATCAGACAGGCTTATGAAGATGCAGAATTAGTGGATCTTCAGGGAAAAACATTAATGCCGGGATTTGTAGACGGACACAGCCATTTCCTTTTGGCTATGCAGACAGCGGGAATGGCGGATTTAAGCCAGTGTTCCAGCTTTGAAGAAATTGTGGAGACTATGAAGACATATATAGAGAAAAATCATATTCCTGAAACAGGAGCTGCTATGGGCTGGGGATATGACCACAATTTTCTCCCCGGGGGGAAACATCCGGACAGAAAGATTTTGGATCAGATTTCCGAATCAGTTCCGGTATGTGTGGTGAATACTTCCGGACACATGGGCTGTATGAACTCCCCGGCTTTGAAAGCAGCTGGCATTGGAGCGGACACTCCGGATCCTCAGGGGGGAAAGATCGGAAGAATTGAAGGAACTTCCCAGCCAGACGGCTATCTGGAGGAAGCGGCTATGTTTCAGGGGATGGGAACAGTTGCTGCCCGCCTTGGGAAGGCAGCCATGCCGTCTATTTCTGCAGCTGAGAATCTTTATCTGAGCAACGGGGTGACCACTGTCCAGGACGGAGGCGCCACAAGACAGACTGTGGAAAGCCTACTGGGATTTGACCAGGGAGGACAGCTGCATGTGGATGTAGTGGTTTATCTTATGATGGAAGAAGAAGGAAGAAAGGTTCTCAGAGATTATTCCCAGCTGGCCGGAAAATATAAAGATCATGTGAAGATCGGAGGGTATAAGCTGATCCTTGACGGATCTCCTCAGGGAAAGTCCGCATGGATGACAAAGCCTTATGAAAACTGTGGAGATTATTGTGGCTATCCCCGGTATACAGATGAGCAGGTGACAACATTTATAAAAGAGGCATTGGAGGATGAGCAGCAGGTACTGGCACACTGCAATGGTGATGCCGCCGGAGATCAGTTTTTGCGATGCTACAGGAATGCCTATGAAGAGGTACAAAATCCGGGGAAAAAGAGTCTGCGGCCTGTAATGATCCACTGTCAGACTGCCAGGAAAGATCAGATGCAGCAAATGAAAGACTTAAATATGCTGCCCTCTGTTTTTGTAGGCCATGTATATTATTGGGGAGACATCCATATAAAAAATTTCGGGCAGGAAAGAGGAGGCCAGATAAGTCCCTGCAAGTGGGCTGAAGAGGAAGGACTGGTTCTGAACCTCCACCAGGATATGCCTGTGACCCGCCCTAATATGCTCCACTCCATCTGGTGCGCAGTAAACAGAGTGAGCAGGACAGGCAAGATTATAGGAGAAGAACAGAAAATCACTGTTTATCAGGCGTTCCGGGCAGCGTCCTACGGAGGGGCTTATGAGTATAATGAAGAAGATAGAAAAGGAACCCTGGAATCTGGAAAAAAGGCCGATATGATCATTATGGATAAAGATCCTTTTGCTATGGATCCTATGGAAATCAAAAATATTGAAATCCTGGAAACGATAAAAGACGGAGATACAGTATACACAAAAGAATAATAATCAATTTTTCCTTAATAGTAAAAATACTCCTGATAGAAATGAAAGATTCTTCAGGAGTATTTTTATTCCTGCAAGCAACGAGCCAAGCGGACATGCTTGCATCGGGGTCTTTGATTTTGAAGCTGATAAAAGGAAGATAATCAAAATTAAAAAAATATAAAGAAGTATAAAATAAGTGATAAAGTCACTGACAAACTGTCAGAAATCTGGTAAAATGCAGACAGTAGCTAGAGTACAAGTTTTTCAGGAGGATGGAATTATGATGATAGAATTATTTTACATGTTCATAAATACAGACCTGGGAGAAAAGGTAAAGACAGTTTTGAACGATTTGTTTCCAGGACTCATTAAAGAACCGAAACGGGTGCCTGTACGGGTACCGGTGCCCCAGCCAAGGGAGCGAAGATACAGATAAGATAAAAATAAGAAAAAAGCGGCGGATGGGTTTCCGCTGCTTTTATAATAAAATAAAAAAGCGCGAGACGGGACTCGAACCCGCGGCCTCGACCTTGGCAAGGTCGCGCTCCACCAACTGAGCCACTCGCGCATAAGCGGGTGATGGGAATCGAACCCACATATCCAGCTTGGAAGGCTGGTGTTCTACCACTGAACTACACCCGCAGGCTATTCATTTTTTCTTGTCTGCTGAAGACAAAAGTTATAATACTATATAAAATTCGAATTGTCAACACTTTTTTGAAAAAAATTTAAAACATGAAAATTTAAGAGGCAAAACAGAAAATGAGAATGACGGAAGCCGTGATCTGTACTTTGATCCGGTTTCCGTCAGCTTTGCCTAGTCCTGTTTTACAAAACGCTGATAAATGTATTGATTGGCCTCTTTTTCCTGAGTGTCATCCAGGGGGGCGAGATCGCCGCTGCCATATTTCCTTTTCAACGCATTGGAGAGAAGGTAATCACAAATATGAGGGTTTTTTGGAAGGAGGGGACCGTGGAGATAGGTGCCTACAACATTTTTATACAGTACGCCTTCCGTCTGGTCCTCCCCGTTGTTGCCATGTCCGTATAAGACTTTGCCGAAAGGACGGTTATCTCCTATATAAGTACGCCCTCCATGGTTCTCAAATCCAACGATAGGAAGAGAAAAGTCCCTGTTTTCCAAAACAATGTTGTCAATGAGACGGGGGCTTCCCTGTTCCGTATAAAGGTCTACAAGTGACAGGCCTTCAATGGTGCCTTCTTCTGTTTTATAATAATGCCCTAAAAGCTGATATCCGCCGCAGACGGCAAGAACAGAACCTCCGTCTTCTACATAGTTTTTGAAATCTTTCTGAATATTTCTTAACTGGCTGCAGACGATCATCTGCTCCCGGTCAGAACCGCCGCCCAGAAGTACGATATCCAGCTTGGAAAAATCTATGGTATCTTCCAGGGTGAATTCAATAGTCTCTGCTTCGATCCCTCTCCATTGACTTCGTTTCATCATACACTGAATGTTTCCCCGGTCTCCGTAAAGATTTAAGAGGTCGGGATATAAATGTCCAATGACTAATTTCATGATTTTCCCTCCATTCTTTTTAGAATATTGTGGGTAGTATACAGGCCGGTATAATTTACCAGCACATAGAGATTTTTTACGCCGTTTTGAACTTTATCCGTAATAGCCTTTTCAATGTCCGGTTCCAGACTGCAGGGAATATCCACATATTTCAGGCGGAGCCGCATATCCTGGCACCGGATGCCGCATACTGTGATGGAAGCAGCATTTGCATTGGCGAGACGGTCAAAATCCACATCCCAGAGCCAGGACACATCCGTGCCGTCCTGGCTGTTGTCATTGATAAGTATGATAATATCCTTTGGGGATGTATCTGTCATTACTGCAGAGATATTCTGGTTAAAACCGGCGGGATTCTTTGCCAGGTTCAGCATGACCTTAGTGCCGGAAATCTGAAATAGTTCGTTCCGTCCGAACTGAGGCGTATAATTTCCAAGAATTTTATTGAAGTTATCCAGTGACACACCTGCCAGAGAAGCTGCACCATAGACCGCCAGAATGTTATAAACATTGTAAAAACCCCGATAATCAGCCTGTACATGAAAATTTCCCACATCAAAGGAGAGTCCATCTGAGAGAGAGATATTGCTTCCGTTAAAATCCAGGTTTGGACGTTTAAAGCCGCAGCGAGGACAGTAGTAGTCCCCTAACTGGCTGTAGTGATAAAAATGATACTCCATTTTTTCGCCGCATCGTTTACAGAAACGTCCTTCCCGGATCTCGCGGGTATCCTCCTCGTTCAATACCTGTTCGCCGATTCCAAAAGTAAAGTGAGGATTTTCGCTTTCAAGTGCCAGATATGTGGACAAAGAGTCGTCACCATTTACCAGTACCTTCATTTCAGGAGCCATTTTCATGGCTTTGGAAAGAAGATCCATAGTAATATCAATTTCACCGTACCGGTCAAGCTGATCGCGAAAGAGATTCGTCAGGATCATATAATCGGGACGGAAATGGGGAAATACCCGTACAGTAGATGCCTCATCTATTTCAATACAGGCGTAGTCGGCTTTTAAATGGCCGGACAGTCCTGCCGCAAGGACAAAGGCGGATGCGACTCCATTCAGCATATTAGAGCCGGTATGGTTGCATACGACCCTGTACCCGTTTCCCTCCAGTACGGAAGCCAGCAGATTATTGGTAGTAGTCTTTCCATTTGTGCCGCAGACTACGAAAATCTCTTTTTTTACTTCTCCTGCAAGTTCTTTCAAAATAGGCGGGTAAATGGACAGGGCGATTTTTCCTGCCAGAGTCACTCCCTGGCGTCCGGTGAGCTGACAGGCAGTTTTGATTAGACGGGCGCTCCATATAGCTAAAAGTCTTCTAATATTCATCATGGTTTCATCCCTTTATTTATACATTTTATTTAGTATCCGCAAAAAAAGCGTAATTAACAATAAGTTATTCAATTAATCATTATACATAAATAAAAGGAAGAGTACAACCAAAAGCAACAATCGGAAAACATAGAAATTTACGAAAATCATATGGAAAACTTTTGTGCAGTATGCTACTATTAAATTATAGCATTTATATAATGCAGGGTGTGAAATTTTATAGCTGTTGATATCAGCTAAGAGGAGGGCAGAGCATGAAATTACTTACTTATAAGCTTCAGGGGGATGACAAAGAACGGCTGGGAGTTATGTGCGCCAACGCTTTTCAGCGTTTTTATCCATTAGAAACTTTTCAGCTTCATTTTAACGATATGAACGATCTGATCGAACATATCAAGCCGGAGGAGATGGAAATGCTGAAAAGCTCTCTGTCTTCTGCGGAAGGGGAAACTCTGAATTATGATGAGGTTATTCACTGCGCACCTATTCCTCATCCGCGGCAGGATATTATCTGTCTTGGAATGAATTTCAAGGATCACGGGGAGGAATCTGCCCGCTACAAAAAAGAAGCTTTTGAAAGGGACAAGGAATATCCGGTATATTTTTCAAAAAGAGTGAATGAAGCCACTCCCGACGGGGGAACCATCCCCTCATATCCCGGTTTAGTAGACAGTCTGGACTATGAGGCTGAGTTGGGAGTGATCATTGGAAGGGATGCCTCACATGTAAAGAAAGAGGACGCTTTTGAATATGTATTTGGCTACACTGTGATCAATGATGTAAGCGCCAGAAATGTCCAGACCCGGCATAAGCAGTGGTATTTTGGAAAGAGTATGGATGGCTTTACTCCTATGGGACCTTTTATTGTTACTGAAGATGTGGTAAAGCGGCCCCCTGTCCTTTCTATTAAAAGTCAGGTAAACGGAGTTTTAAGACAGCACAGCAGTACAGACCGCTTTATTTTCGATATTCCCCACGTGATCAGCGAACTTTCCAGCGGCATGGTGCTGAAGGCAGGAACTATCATTTCCATGGGAACGCCGGCGGGGGTTGGAATGGGAATGATCCCCCCCAGATTTCTGATGCCAGGAGATGTGGTGAAATGTGATGTGGAAGGGATCGGCATGATCACCAATGTTGTTGTTTAAGAGAAAAATAAAAAAACTGTTGAAAAACAGTAATGGATATGGTAAGATTGCTTTGTTGTGTGAGACAGCAGTCTTACCATTTTTGAAAAGCCCAGATAGCTCAG
>DWYL01000053.1 GCA_019118685.1 Candidatus Blautia merdipullorum | reverse complement strand
AGTAAATCTTTCCCGTAGTCACATTTGAATTTTTATCCAGGCTTTCATCAATAAATCTCTCATAATGTCCCAGGTCCAGATCTGTCTCTGTGCCGTCATCAGTAACAAAGACTTCTCCGTGCTGGATAGGGTTCATAGTGCCCGGGTCCATATTAATGTAAGGGTCAAATTTCTGCATGGTCACCTGATACCCTCTTGCTTTCAAAAGCCTTCCCAGAGAGGCAGCCGTGATCCCTTTGCCCAGGCCTGAGACCACTCCTCCGGTTACGAATACATATTTTACCATCACATTTTCCTCCTTCTACAATGATCGGGTAGGAAAGAGTCCTTTCCTACCCGATGCGATACTGCGGGCAGCTCCAGGCAAAGCCTGTCGCTGTCCGTTGCCCGGCAAATGCCTGCTCGTGCAAGCACGACAGTCGCTTGCCGGGGCGTATCGCACAAAAAGGCGTCAGAATCTCCCAAACAGAAATTCTGACGCCTTCGTCATAACTTTATTCATAACTGCTGTCTACTATAACCGATTTTTTTCATTTTGTAAATCCCTGTTTTGAAAAAATTTTTATAACTGAAATTTCTGGATACTCTGGCGAAACTCTCTGTTTTCTCCGTGGCAGCTCACCACAAGAGGTTTCTCCAGTCCCAGGGCAAATACTCCTAATATAGATTTCCCGTCTACTACGGCGCTGTTATAGGCCAGGTCCACATCGAAGTCACATTTTCTTGCCGCCCGGACAAATTCCTTTACATCGTCCGGCTTTTTCAGACATATCTTCATATCTTCCATAAAAACAACCTCCTGCTTTATACTATGATGCCAGGATTTTCCAGGTCATAGCGCTCATGACTGCCTGCAGACATTGCAGACATATGGCATCATAAGGATATCTAAGTATCCCCTGCTCCCGACTTTTTAAACAGAAAGGAAAAAGAATTTTAAAAAATTTCAAAAAAGGGATTGACATTTTTCTTTCCCTGAGTATATACTACACAACGTAAAGCAAAGGCGCTTTGGATAGAGATATCCAGGGCGCTTTTTCTATTTCTATGGAAAACAGATTCTGCAAAAGGAATCTGTAGGAAAGGAGCATACTATGAAAAAAGATATTCCTGCTTTATACGGAAGCCTGGTATTTAATGATAAGGTCATGAGAAACAAACTTCCGAAAGATGTTTACAAAGCTCTTAAGAAAACCATTGAGAACGGCACCCATCTGGAGCTGGAAGTAGCAAACTCTGTGGCAGTTGCCATGAAAGAATGGGCCGTAGAGAACGGCGCTACCCATTTTACACATTGGTTCCAGCCTATGACAGGCTTTACCGCTGAAAAACATGACAGCTTTATCTCCCCCACTTCAAACGGAGAAGTGATCATGGATTTTTCCGGAAAAGAACTTGTGAAAGGCGAGCCGGATGCGTCCAGCTTCCCTTCAGGAGGACTGAGAGCTACCTTCGAAGCCAGAGGATACACCGCATGGGATCCTACCTCTCCGGCCTTTATCAAAGACGGAACCCTGTATATTCCTACAGCTTTCTGTTCCTATGGCGGAGAAGCTCTGGATAAGAAAACTCCTCTGCTCCGCTCCATGGAAGCCCTGAGCAATGAGGCAGTAAAGATCCTGCACATTCTGGGCAATACAGCCGTAACTCATGTTTCCACCACCATCGGACCAGAGCAGGAATATTTCCTTGTAGATAAAGATTTATACAAACAGCGCCGTGACCTGGTTCTCTGCGGAAGAACTTTAATGGGAGCTTCCGCACCCAGAGGACAGGAAATGGAAGATCACTACTTCGGCGCTCTGAAGCCAAGAGTTGCCGCTTATATGCATGACCTGGATGAGGAGCTGTGGAAGCTGGGAATCCCTGCTAAGACAAAACACAACGAAGTAGCTCCTTCTCAGCATGAACTGGCGCCTATCTTTGATACCGCCAACGTGGCCGTTGACCACAACCAGCTGACCATGGAGATTATGAAAAAAGTGGCAGATAAACACGGCCTTGCCTGCCTGCTCCATGAAAAACCTTTTGAAGGCATCAACGGAAGCGGCAAGCACAACAACTGGTCTATCTCTACAAATACAGGAGAAAACCTGTTAGATCCGGGAAAAACGCCGGATCAGAATATCCAGTTCCTGGTATTCCTGATGGCGGTTATCAAAGCCGTGGACGAATATGCGGATCTGATGCGTGTTTCCGCAGCCAGCGCCGGAAATGATCACAGGCTGGGCGGCAACGAAGCTCCGCCGGCTATCGTATCCATTTTCCTGGGAGATGAACTGACCGCAGTTCTGAAATCTATTGAAGATGATACTTACTTTGACGAGCATCAGAGCGTACAGCTGGAGACCGGCGCACATGTGCTTCCTCATTTTATGAAAGACAACACGGACAGAAACCGTACTTCACCTTTCGCCTTTACCGGAAATAAATTTGAGTTCCGTATGCTTGGTTCCTCTGCTTCTGTGGCAACACCAAATATTATCCTGAACACAGCTGTGGCAGAAGCCCTGTCTCAGTTCTCCAAAGAGCTGGAAGGAACTGCACCGGAAGATATGGAGCATGCTGTACATGAACTGATCAAACGTGCCATTAAGAAACATAAAAAAGTAATCTTCAACGGAAACGGCTACACAGAAGAATGGGTGGAAGAAGCCAAAAAGAGAGGTTTATACAATCTGGAATCTACTCCTGACTGCCTCCCTCAGTTTATCTCTGACAAGAACGTGGAGCTTTTCACAAAGCATCACATCTTTACAAAAGAAGAAATCTTCTCCCGTTACGAGATTCTTCTTGAGAACTATGTAAAAACCATCGGCATTGAGGCAAAGACCATGAAGGAAATGCTTACCAAAGACTTCCTTCCTGCAGTAAGCAGCTATGCAGCTTCCGTGTCAGACAATGCTCTGGCCATGAAAGCGCTGGCGCCTTCTGTACCTACCGCTTCTGCTGAAAGTCTGGTTTCTTCTCTGGGGGATGCATACGAAAAGATTTCATCTGCTCTGTCTACACTGGATGAAGAGATCCAGGAGATCGATAAAAAAGGCTCCATGCAGGAATCTGCAGACTACTGCCATAAGACCGTTCTTGCTACTATGGATGAGCTGCGGGCAGCCGCCGATGAAGCCGAAGCAAAAATTCCGGATGAGGAGCTTCCATATCCTACCTATGACGCTCTCCTCTTCTCCGTGTAAAGGAGCCTACTCCAAATGGAACTGGATGCACAATATGAAATAAAAGAAGCCTGCGGCGTTTTCGGTATCTATGATTTTTCCGGAGACGACGTAGCGCCTTCTATCTACTATGGACTCTCTGCTCTCCAGCACAGAGGGCAGGAGTCCTGCGGCATTGCCGTAAGCAACACCAAAGGACCTAAGGGAAACATTGATTCCCACAAAGGCATGGGACTGGTCAGCGAGGTATTTAAAGAAGAAAACCTCCACAGCCTCCATGGCAATCTGGGAATCGGACATGTGCGGTACTCCACCACAGGAGCCACCACTCTGGCCAACGCCCAGCCTCTGGTGCTGAACTATGTAAAGGGAACTCTGGCTCTGGCCCACAACGGAAACCTGGTCAACGCCCAGGAACTGCGGGATCATCTGGAGAAAAACGGCGCCCTCTTTCATACCACTACTGATTCAGAGGTAATCGCCTACTGTATCGCAAGAGAACGTATAACCTCTAAGACTGTAGAAGAGGCTATCCTGAAAACAGCCGGTATGATCCGGGGAGCTTACGGTCTGGTCATCGCCAGCCCCAGAAAGCTCATCGGAGTCCGGGATCCCCTTGGTCTGAAACCTTTGTGTCTTGGAAAGAGAGACAACGCCTATATCCTGGCTTCTGAAAGCTGCGCCCTCCAAAGCGTTGGCGCTGAATTTGTCCGGGATATCCGACCCGGTGAGATCATTACCATTACAGAACAGGGGATTTCTTCTGACTATACGCTCTGTCAGGAAAAGAAAGCTCACTGTATCTTTGAATATATTTATTTTGCAAGGCTGGACAGCACCATGGATAATATTAATATCTATGACGCCCGAATCCAGGCAGGAGCCGCTCTGGCAAAATCCTATCCGGTGGAAGCAGATCTGGTCTGCGGGGTTCCGGACTCCGGTATTCCCGCAGCAAAAGGCTTCTCAGAGGCTTCCGGGATCCCCTTCGGCCTTGCTTTCTATAAAAACAGCTATGTAGGCAGGACCTTTATCAAACCTACTCAGAAAGAGCGGGAAAACAGCGTCCGCCTTAAGCTCAATGTTTTGGAGTCTGTGGTAAAAGGAAAGCGTATCGTATTAGTGGACGACTCTATCGTCCGGGGCACCACCATCGCCAATCTGATTCATATGCTGAAAAAGGCAGGGGCCGTAAGCGTCCATGTACGGATCAGTTCACCCCCCTTTTTATATCCCTGCTATTTTGGCACGGATATACCATCCAACAAGCAGTTGATCGCCTCTTCCCATTCCACAGAAGAGATCTGTTCCATGATCGG
>DWYL01000052.1 GCA_019118685.1 Candidatus Blautia merdipullorum | reverse complement strand
CAGCGGCAGAAGGAACCTTTGAGACCGAGGATGGAATGGTCCATCTGGAAGCGGCAGTGCCTCATGTGAAAAAGTGGACGGTAGAAACTCCGGCGCTTTATGAACTGACTGTTACACTGGCAGAACATCAGACAACAGTCCGTGTGGGATTCCGGAAAATAGAGATCATTCATAATAATTTCTGTGTAAACGGTCAGGTTATTTTGCTCAACGGGGTCAACCATCACGACTATAACCCCAGGGAAGGCCGCTGCGTGACCTACCAGCAGATGGAAGAAGACATCATTCTGATGAAACGATGTAATATCAATGCCGTGCGCTGCTCTCATTACCCTGCTAATGAATATTTTTATGATCTTTGTGATGCCTACGGCTTATATGTGATTGATGAGGCTGATCTGGAATGCCATGGATTTGAATGGGCGGAAAATTATACCTGGATCACAGATGATCCTTCCTGGAAGATGGCCTATGTAGATCGGAGTCTGCGGATGGTAAAAAGAGATCGGAATCACCCTTCTATCATTATGTGGTCCTTAGGCAATGAGTCTACGTTTGGATGCAACTTCCGCAGCGCGGCAGAAGCGGTCCGCAGTCTGGATGATTCAAGACTGATCCATTATGAAGGGGATTTTGAAGCAGAAGTGACAGACGTCTACTCTACCATGTATACCAGACTAAAAGGTCTCCGGGAGATAGGAGAAAGCAAAATAAAGGGAAATAAGCCCCACATACTCTGCGAATATGGACATGCTATGGGCAATGGACCGGGAGGACTGAAGGCATACCAGGATCTGTTCCGCAGTAAAAAGCGGCTTCAGGGCGGTTTTATATGGGAGTGGTATGATCATGGCATCTATCATGAGGAAAAGGGACAGGAATTTTACCGGTACGGAGGAGACTACGGAGATTTTCCCACAAACGGGAACTTCTGCATCGACGGCCTGCTGATGCCGGACAGGACGCCTTCTCCTGCTCTGCTGGAATATAAACAGATTATTGCTCCTGTAGAAATCACAAAACAGGATGGCAGCATGAAAACCCTCAGGATCCGGAATTATTATGATTTCCTGGATCTGAAGCATGTATATCTGAACTGGGCTTTGGAAGAAGAAGGGACAGTGATTCAGGAAGGGATTCTGGACAGCCTTTCCACACCGCCTCATGGGGAAGAGACTATTGAGATCCCTCTTTCTCTTTTCTCTGTAAAGGCTAATAAGGATTATTATCTCCGGGTACAGGGATGCCTGAAAGAAGGAAACGGCTATGGACAAAAGGGACATGTTCTTTCGGATGTCCAGTTTCCGTTAAATATCCGTAGGGAAGAGCTGAGTATCCGGGAAAAGAAAAGCTCCTTGCAGATCCGGGAAGAAAAAGGGATCCTTTATATTGAGAATAAAGAAGTTAAAGCAGCTTTTCACAAAGTCTTCGGCAGGCTTCTGTCTATAGAAAAAGACGGAAAAGCATATCTTACCGGAGGCCCTGAGATGACGGTTTATCGGGCTACTATTGATAATGACATGTATAAAAAACAGGATTGGCTGAACAAATATTTCATCCAGCTGGGAAGCGAGCAGACTGTAGATTTCCGATATGAGAAAAAAGAGGATGAGGTCTCTGTCGTGATCCAGAAATATTTCGGCTGTCTGAACCAGCCATGGGGATTTAACTGCGAGTATAGATACACGGTATATTCTGACGGAGACGTAAAGGTAAATCTCCAGGCGGAAACTGTCCAGAGAGGAAAGCTGGAGCCGGAGTTCCTTCCGAGACTGGGCATAGTGATGAAAGCAGGAAAAAGGCTGCAGGATATTATCTGGTATGGAATGGGACCCGGAGAGAGCTATCCGGACAGCTGCGCGGCAAGCCATATGGGGATCTACCGCAATACAATAGAGGGCATGTCCACAAATTATGTATATCCTCAGGAGAACGGGCACCGGGAAAATGTAAAATGGTTTGGCATTTCGGATAAAGAAAAAACTCTTTTTTGCAGCATGGAAGCTCCCCTTGGGCTGAATGCGGCAAACTATACAGACGAAAGTCTGGAAAAAGCGGCTCATCCGCAGGAAATTGAAAAAAGTGATGATGTGATCCTGCACTTGGATTACCTCCATTCCGGACTGGGAAGCAACAGCTGCGGAGAAGAGCAGCAGGAAGCCTTTAAAGTAAAACGTCAGAACTTCTCTATGGCGTTCCGGCTGAAAATCATAGAGAAAGGCCAGGAAGAAGCTGAGGCTGAGAAGAAGTACCTGGACTGAAAAGAAAGGAGTAAAAAATGATCAGAGACAGATTTTTGCAGACTTGGAAAGAGAAGATGGGAACAGACGAATGGCTGATCCTTCAGGATCGTTATGACCCGGAAGAAAATCTGAAATATGAGAGTCTTTTTGCCCTCTCAAACGGGTATCTGGGTATCCGGGGAAGCTACGAAGAAGGCACAAAGATCACCCTTCCTTATCTGTATGTAAATGGCGTATTTGACAAGTCGGAAACCTTTATGAGAGAGCTTGCCGCCCTTCCCAACTGGCTGGGCCTGAGACTTTATGTAGAAAAAGAACTGATCGGCATAGAAAATTGTGAGATCCTGGAGTTTTCCAGAGCGCTGGATATGAAACAGGCGGCTCTGTACTGGCATTATGTCCTGAAAGATAAAAAGGGCAGGAAGACCAGGATCGACGGCAGAAGATTCGTGAGCAGGAACTGCGTTCACCGTATGGGGATCGAACTGTATGTAACGCCTTTGAATTACAGCGGGATCATTGAGACTGAAAATATCATTGACGGAACCATCATCAATTTTTATGACGCTCCCCGCTTTAAGGTAAAGCACATGACCATCAAAGTCAATGAAAAGCTGGGAAACTATGGAGCATATATAGAGGCTGCCACCAGAGACCGGAATCTCCATGTGGGGATCGGCTCTGTATTGGAAGCTTTCCGGGGAGAAGAAAAAATTATGAGAAACCGGGATTTCCACGCTTTTGGAGAACAGGCTGTGGAATTCGGAGATTTTACCGCAGAAGAAGGAGAATGCATCCGTCTTGTAAAGTATGCTTCTATCTATACAGAGAGAGAATGCCCGGCTTATAGCCTTCATGTAGCGGTGGAAAAGGAAATCCAGGCTTTCAGGAAAGAAGGATTCCAGGAAGAATTGGAAAAACATGCCGGAGTCTATGAAAAAATGTGGGAAGAGGCAAACCTGAAGATCAAGGGTGACTTTGATCTGGACAGAGCGGTGCGCTTTAATATTTTCCATCTTATGAGCACAGGAAACGAGGAGGATGACAGGATCAGTGTAGGTGCAAAACTCCTTACCGGTGAAGAATACGGGGGACATGCCTTCTGGGATATTGAGCTTTTCATGCTTCCATTCTTTTCCTTTGTATTTCCTAAAATGGCAAAGAATATGGAAAATTACCGATATCATCTTCTGGACGCCGCAAGAGCTAACGCAAAGAAAAACGGCTATAAAGGAGCGCAGTATCCCTGGGAATCTGCAGATGACGGGACGGAGCAGTGTCCGGACTGGACCATTGAACCGGACGGCACCTGCTACCGCTGCTATGTGGCCATGTATGAGCATCATGTGACCGCTGACGTGGCGTATGGGATCTATGACTATGTGAAGATCACAAATGACAGAGATTTCTTACTCAACGAGGGGGCGGAGATCCTTACAGAGACAGCCAGATTCTGGGCTGACCGGTGCGAATATATTCCCGAAAAGGACCGGTATGAGATCAACCAGGTGACAGGCCCTGATGAATGGCATGAACCGGTGAACAACAATCTCTACACCAATTATTTTGCAAGATGGAATCTTCGCTATGTGATGGCGCTGACAGATCAGATGAAAAAGGAGTATCCGGAAAAATACCGGAAACTGACAGAAAAGACAGGGCTTACAGAAAAGGAGATCGAAAACTGGGATCAGGTACAAAAGAAAATTTATCTTCCTAGAAAAGAAGGAACAGATCTTCTGGAGCAGTTTGAAGGCTATTTTGATCTGAAAGATGTAGTAATCGATAAATATGATGAAAATGACTGGCCCATCCGTCCCGAAGCTTTAAAGAAATATCCTACAAGGGAAACACAGATCCTGAAACAGCCGGATGTGGTTCTGCTTCTCCATCTATTAGGGGAGGAATTTGAACAAAAAGTGATTAAAGCCAATTATGACTATTATGAAAAAAGAACGCTCCACGGCTCCTCTTTGAGTCCCAGCATTTATTCCGTAATGGGTCTTAAAGTGGGGGATGATTCTAAAGCATACCGGTATCTGCGGAGGGCAGCCTTTATCGACCTTCTGAATCTGCAGAAGAACACCAGAGAGGGTATCCATGCTGCCAACGCAGGAGGAGTATGGCAGACAGTGGTATTCGGATTCGCCGGAGTATCCATTGATGCAGAAGGTGTATTAAATATCTGCCCTCATATGCCAAAAGAATGGGAAGGACTTTCTTTCCGTCTCCATTATTATGGCGCATGGGTAGAGATCACCATAAATCCGGCAAATCAGGTTTCTGTGAAAAGGCTTTCCGGAGAACCTGCAAAGATCAGAATAAAAGGAATTACAGAAGAAATTTAGACAGGAGGACAGATACATGAGAAAGTGGATGGCCATAGGAGGGCTGGTACTGGTAACGATCATCTGGGGAGGAGGTTTTACTGCCAGTGATATTGCTCTGGAAAGCATGACTCCTTTTCAGATTATGACCGTGCGGTTTTTCTTGGCTGCCATTCTGATGGGGCTGATCAGTAGCCGGTCTTTGAAGGGGATGAAAAAGGATGAGATCAAAGCCGGTATATTAATGGGGATTGCTTTGTTTGCTGCTTTCGCTCTTCAGATCGTGGGACTGCAATATACGACCCCGTCAAAAAATGCTTTTTTAACAGCCTTGAATGTAGTGATCGTGCCATTTATCGCGTTTTTAATCCTCAAAAAAAAGATCAGCCCGAAAGGAATACTGGGTGCGGTAATGTCCGTGATCGGAGTGGCGTTGTTATCTCTGAAAGGAGACTTTTCTCTTGGACTGGGAGACGGGCTGACTCTTTTATGTGCGGTAGGATTTGCATTTCAGATCTTTTTTACCAGCGAGTTTGTAAAGAAGTACAGGGCAGAGGTTTTAAACTTTGTGCAGATGGCAACTTCCTTTATTCTTTCTTTGATCAGTCTGTTTATTTTTCAGGAAACGGAATTTCAGGTAACCGGGGAAGGATGGCTGGGAGTACTCTATCTTGGAGTTGTAAGCACGACTATCTGCTATTTGCTCCAAACACTGTGCCAGAAATATGTGGATGAAACAAAAGCGGCTGTCATTTTGTCTATGGAATCTGTTTTCGGGACTTTATTTTCCGTTATCATACTTCATGAGATCCTTACACCTCGTATGATAGCGGGAAGTTTGATCATTCTGGCGGCGGTGGTCATCTCAAATCTGGCAGAGACGGAACAGCCTCAGAAAGTATAGGAGGAATTGGCATATGAAATACAAAGCAGTAATTTTTGATCTGGACGGAGTGATCTGTTTTACAGATAAATACCATTATCAGGCTTGGAAAAGTGTAGCGGATGAATTAGGGATTTATTTTGATGAGAAGATCAACGACCGTCTGAGAGGCGTGAG
>DWYL01000011.1 GCA_019118685.1 Candidatus Blautia merdipullorum | reverse complement strand
AGGATCACCCCATTCCACAGCACAGAAGCCAGGAAGGTAATCCGCAGAAGCTTTCTCATATAATAATCTGCCGCCTGCCGGTCCCCGGCTCCCATACACTGGCCGATAACTGTAATAAAGGCCAGGCCCAGGGCCGTCCCCATAAGAGCTGCCACAGACCAAAAACTCTGAGCCACACCGTTGGCGGCGATCTGTACTGTTCCGAACAATGCGGTTATACTGCTTAAAGCTACTTTGATCATCTGGAAAAGGCCATTTTCGATGCCGTTTGGCACAGCGATTCCCAGGATCTTCCGGATCATATTTCCTTTCCAGCACAGAATCTTTCTCCATACAAGATAAACTTCATTGCTTTTTTTAAAGCACAGGATGATGATCACTGCCCCGGAAAAACTTCTGGAAATCAGCGAGGGATAGGCCACTCCCGCTACCCCTGCATGGAGGAGAAATACGCCTATGGCATTTCCCACCACATTAATCCCATTGGCAGCCAAAGAAAGATACATGGTAACATTCGTCTTTCCCATACTTCTGTAAATGGCCGCTCCCGCATTATATACGGCGATAGCAGGATAAGAGTAAGCAGAGATCCGCAGGTAGGTAACGCATGCTTCCATAACATCCGCTTCTACTTCACCGAACAAAAGCCCCAAAAGCCGGCGGTTTAAAAGCAAGATCACTGCCATAAGAACCAGAGAAAACAGGACAGAGATCATCACAAGCTGACCAGCAGACAAGCTGCTTTTTTCTTTTTCTCTGCTTCCGATATACTGGCTGACCACGACAGAGCCTCCTGCGGCAAGGGCAGAAAATAAAAACAAAAAGACCGTATTAAACATATTTACCAGGGATACCCCGGATACCGCCGCCTCTCCGGCATAGCTGACCATAAAAGTATCTGCCACCCCTACCAGCACGCCTAAAAGCTGTTCCATAAAAAGGGGGATCAGCATAACTTTCAGGGCGCGGTTGGAAAAGATCTTCTGTTCCTCTCTTATCTGATTTTTAGGTTCTATTATTTTATTAAGTAACTCGTTCATAGCAAAAATCGGATAAATCCCTTCCGAAAAAAACTCCTTCCTGTGATTGATTTTTGAATCAGAAAAATTATAGCCAGAAAACTTTATTACGTCTAATACTTTATTTTCATACAGAAAAATGCCCGCCAGGCATAAGTCCAGAACTTATATCTAACCTTATGTCTGACGGGCAGAAATTTCACATATTTATACGTCAAAGCGGCCTCCGCCTACAAATTCCCGGAGTATGGAGTTGTGAGGTATCGCCTCACTGGGCACTCCTACGAAGTAATCCAGGAACTTCAGCAGCCGTTTTGCCTCATTGTATTCCGGTTCTCCAGGCTGTATGGAAAAAAGCAGGGGCTCTGCATAAAGTTTTAAAACTGCCAGTTCATAAATCAGAGCAGAATTAAACATCACATCTGCAGACTCCTGATAGGGGAAAATATTCTCCTCTTCTCCCCGCCGCACAGAGTTCCACATGGCAATCGTAGCCTTTGCAGAAGCTCCTCTGGTCCTGGCGTCCCGGACGATCCGCCGGATCAGTCTTCCGTCTGTGGTAGGTATCCGGTTGTGTTCATCAATGTTCAGCTGGGTAAGAGCGCTGATATAGATCCGGAATTTGCTCTTAACAGGAAGGCTGAAACTCAGCTTATCATTGAGACAGTGGATCCCTTCGATCACCAGCACATCGTCCGGACCCAGGCTGAGAGAATCTCCCCTATATTCCCGCTGTCCCGTTTTAAAATTGAAAGAGGGCATGGATACTTCTTCTCCTCTGAGAAGAGCTGTCATATCCTCGTTAAACTGCTTTACGTCAATGGCTTCCAGACATTCAAAGTTATAATTTCCTTCTTCGTCCAGAGGGGTCTCTGTCCGGTTGACAAAGTAATTGTCCACAGCAATAGGATGTGGCTTCAATCCATGGGCGGAAAGCTGAATGGACAGCCGGTGGGAGAAGGTGGTCTTTCCCGAGGAAGATGGACCTGCGATCATAATAAATTTCCTGCTCCTGTCATTGGCAATCTGGTCTGCGATCTGGGAGATCTTGGATTCCTGGAGAGCCTCTGCGATAAGGATCAGTTCATTGGCTCCCTTTTTACTGATCTGCTCATTCAGATCTCCAACTGTATCTGCGCCTATCATTTCTCCCCACCTTGCAGATTCTTTCTGTACCTGGAAAAGCTTTGTCCAGGGTTTAAAGGGAGGCACAGCCTGGGGGTTTTCTCTGTCCGGAAGCTGAAGTACTATGCCCTGATCGTAAGGATATAATTCAAAATATTTCAGATAGCCGGTATGATTTACCATGTAGCCGTAAAAATAATCCTCAAAATCTTCCAGACTGTAAATATTTACCCGGGATCCCCTGCGGAAATGAAAAAGCTTTTCCTTATCATACATATGATGGCGGTGAAAGATCTCAATGGCTTCGCTGATCCCCACACTTCTTTTCCGAATGGGAATCTTTCTCTCCGCCAATTCCAGCATATAAGCTTTCACCTGCGCCAGGAACTCCGGCGTGATCTCCATATCTCCATCAATGGTATAGTAATATCCGGAGCCTACGGAAAAGTGGAGGGTTACCTTCCGTATCCTGCCATGTCCCACATGATAAACTGCCTTCAGTAAGAGAAGAGAAGCGCTTCTCTTGTAGGTTTTATGGCCGATCTCATCTCCCAAAGTGATGAATTCCAACTCGCCATCCTTTTTCAGCTTTTTGTGAAGTTCGCAGAGCTTCTTATTCTTCATCACCAGAACAATGGGATATCTGGTGCTTCCCTGAAAATCTTCTACAATCTTACTGTAAGGGGTGCCATAGGGATATTCTCTTAGTTTTCCCAGGATCTTTACGGAAATCATTTTTTCTTTCATCATGCCTCTCCTTTCCTGCCAGATACTTATATTGCTTTACAGGGGTGCTGTACCTTCATCTTTTCAATTTCCAGTTCCGGAAGCAATTCTCTCAATTCTTTTTCCATATAATCCATGAAAATATATTCTGTACCATAATGGCCGGCATCTATGACGCATACTCCCTGAGCTACTGCGTCTATAGAAGAATGATAGTCCATATCAGCCGTAACATACACATCTGCGCCTGCCTGAAGTACAGCAGGCATAAGGCTTTTCCCGGAACCGGTGCAGACGGCGGCCTTCCTTACTATTTTCTCCGGATCGCCGTAGATCTTTACAAAAGGCAGGGAGAATTTTTCCTTTACAAATCTGCCGAAAGCTTCCAGTGTCTGAGGTTTGGCGAGATTTCCAACCCTGCCAAGGCCTTCTCTTTGACCTTCCCGGTCGTAAGTAACCTCCAGGATCTCCCGCTGGGCAAGTTCCAGGTAGTCTGCGCTCAGATCCGCCATTCCCAACACATCAAAATTTGTATGCATGGCGTAATAGGAAATTCCATTCTCTATCAATCCTATGATCCGGCGGCCGATAAAATTATCTGTAGTCACCTTTTTGATGCCGGAAAAGATCAGAGGATGATGGGTAATGATCATATCCGCCCCTGTCTTCACTGCTTCCATCAGACTTTCATCTGTTACATCCAGTGCAAGAAAAATTTTCCTCACTTCTTTCTCCGGATCTCCTACAAGAAGTCCCGGATTATCCCAGTCTTCTGCAAAGGAAACGGGATATTTTCCCTCTATCTTGTTTATGATCTCTTTACACTTCATAGTAGGCAAGGGCCTCCTCTCTGTCTTTGATCTCTGTGAGCAGCTCTTCACTCCTCTTCCTTGCGGAAGGGGTATCTACACTGAAAAGTTTTTCTAAAAGTTCTCTGGCTGCCCGGTCCTCCTTTTCCAGAAATTCTTTTAGCACCGGATGCCGTTTTTCCAGAAGTTCTTTTCCGTAAAGATATTCTGCTTTCTTTGTATACTTCATCTGTCCCTGAACGGCCTTCATCATAGGATAGTATTTGCCGTCTTCCTCCACCATATCCTCCTTGATGACCGCATAACCATTTTCAGCCAGAAACCGGCGGAAATGGCCAATTTCTGACTGAGGCTGGAGGATCAGTTCTTTCATATTTTTCACCACATCTTTTCCCTGGGTGAGGATTTTTTCCATAAGAGGACCTCCCATGCCTGCAATGACCAGACACTGGGCCTCCCCTGGATTTAACGCCTCCACACCGTCGGAAAGCCTGGTTTCTATGTAGTCTTCCAATCCCCATTCCCGGATATGCTCCCTGGCCCGCAGAAGAGGGCCCTGGTTGATATCCATAGCAATGGCTCTTGGGATCTGTCCTTTTTGTATTAAATAAATAGGAATATATCCGTGGTCACAGCCCACATCTGCCAGCACCAGGCCCGGACTTACCAGGGCTGCCACGGCACTAAGCCGCCGGGATATCTGTATCTCTCTCATAAGCTTTCCTTAATTATTAATCCAGATAATCTTTCAGTTTCCGGCTGCGGCTTGGATGACGGAGCTTTCTCAGGGCCTTCGCCTCGATCTGACGGATACGTTCTCTGGTAACGTTAAATTCTTTACCAACTTCTTCCAGAGTTCTGGCTCTTCCGTCATCCAGACCAAAGCGGAGGCGCAGCACCTTCTGTTCTCTTTCTGTGAGAGTGCCAAGAACCTCTACCAGCTGTTCTTTCAGTAATGTAAACGCCGCAGCATCTGCAGGCACCGGAACATTGTCATCCTGGATAAAGTCGCCCAGATGGCTGTCCTCTTCCTCACCGATGGGCGTTTCCAGGGAAACCGGCTCCTGAGAAATTTTCAGAATTTCTCTCACACGGTCCACAGACATATTCATTTCCTTAGCAATCTCTTCTGGCTGAGGTTCTCTTCCCAACTCCTGAAGAAGCTGCCTGGACACACGAATCAGCTTATTTATGGTTTCCACCATATGCACGGGAATACGGATAGTCCTTGCCTGATCCGCAATGGCCCTGGTGATCGCCTGACGGATCCACCATGTAGCATAGGTAGAAAACTTGTATCCTTTCCGGTAATCAAATTTTTCCACGGCTTTGATCAGACCCAGATTTCCTTCCTGGATCAGATCCAGGAAGAGCATGCCTCTTCCTACGTATCTTTTGGCAATACTGACTACCAGACGAAGATTAGCTTCTGCCAGACGCTTTTTCGCATTTTCATCTCCATTCTCCATTCTTTTAGCCAGGCTGATCTCTTCGTCAGCGGTGAGAAGTGGAACTTTTCCGATTTCTTTCAGATACATACGGACCGGATCTTCAATGCTGACTCCCTCAGGTACAGACAGGTCGATATTCTCCATATCTACCTCATCCTCTTCGCTGAGATTCATTTCTTCTTCATCGCTCATGATCAGATCGTCCATATCATTGTCCTGGATACGCAGCACATCCACACCGTTGGCTTCCAGATAATCAAAAACCTTGTCCATATGTTCCGCATCCAGAGGAAAATCCTTGAAGAAGTCATTGATCTCCTGGTATTCCAGTACGTTTTTCTTTTTCTTCGCCAGCTCGATAAGTTCTGCCAGTTTCTCGCTGAATTTTGCCATGTTCATTTCCATAAGTGTTCCATCCTCTCAATTCTTAATTATATGGTATCCTCAATCAAAGGAAATATGCAGTGTCACTCTGCCTCTTTCCAGATCTTCCAGTCTTTTCCTGGCCTCTACGATCTTCTGGAGTCCTGCCAGATCGGTAGGTGCCAGGTGCTGATTCTGCCAGGCGATGCTGTCCCTTTTTAGCCTGCATACCGTCTCCAGCACTGCTTTTTTTGCGTCTTCCTGGTTTTCCAGATGGAGAGATGCATGAAAGAGGGAAGTCACCTCCCGCTGTTCTTCCGGATCCGGGAACTGGTTCAGCAGTTTTGCGGGATTCACCGCCCCTTCTTCATGCTGGGCAAAGACCAGCTGAGCCACCTGATGATACAGTGGAGTGATAAAGTCCTCCGGTCCGACATATCCAGCTATGGTATCAAACATTTTAGGGTAAGAGGCAAGCCAGGTGAGCATCAGCTTTTGCGCGGTCTGTCCGCCCTCGTCCCTGTTTTCCTTTTTCTTTCTGGGGCCTTCTGTCCGTACAGGCTCAGAAGATTTTCTTGGAGTCAGAGCCATATGGTTTACCATTTTCCGCAGATCCTCAAATTGGATCTGATATATCCGGGAAATAGTTTCCATGTAATTATTCCGCTCCAGTTCTTCCGGAAATTCCAGGAGCATTCCTGCAATCTCCCTGAAAAACTGGGTCTTCTCCTCGGGATCCGACAAATTATATTTCTTCTCCAGCACTTTTACCTGGAAAAGGAAATAATTCATGGCCTCATCCAGGCGTTTTTCAAAGGCTTCCCGGCCTTCCGCCTTTATAAATTCATCCGGGTCTTTGTAAGGAGCCAGATTCACCACCCTGGGCCGGATCCCTGCCGCTCTCAGGATGGGGATCCCTCTTAGGGCCGCCTTCTGCCCGGCTTCATCACTGTCATAAGTGAGAAGGACCTCCTTGGTATAACGGCTCATCAGGCTGGCATGTCCCGAGGTCAGAGCCGTTCCCAGAGAAGCCACCGCATTAGTAAACCCGGCCTGATGCATGGAGATTACATCCATATAGCCTTCACAGATGATCAGGTAGGGCTTTCTGGAAGTCCTGGCCACATTTAATCCGTACAGGTTCCGGCTCTTATCGAAAATCTTTGTTTCCGGAGAATTCAGATATTTAGGCTCTCCCTGTCCCATGACCCGGCCGCCGAAGCCGATAACCCGGCTGTTTACATCCATAATGGGAAACATTACCCGGTTCCAGAAACGGTCCTGCATACCCCTGCGTTCATCCACATTGAACAGTCCCGATTCTTTCAAAAGCTCATCCGAATAGCCCTGACCCTTCAGATATTGATACAGGGCTCCGGAATACCGGGGAGAACATCCAAGCCCGAATTTCTTAATAGTCTCCTCAGACAGTTCTCTTTTCTTCAGATATTCCATTCCCTGTCTTCCCTTTTCGCCTTTCAGCTGATAATAATAAAATGCTGCTGCTTTTTTATTTATCTCCAGAAGCCGTGATTTCAGGTCTGCCGCTCTTCTGGCCTCAGGAGAGTACTCTGCCTCCGGCAGGCGGACCCCAGCCCGGTCGGCCAGATACTTTACCGCTTCCACAAAGGTAAAATTTTCATATTCCATCAGAAAGGTAAACACGTTTCCTCCAGCTCCGCAACCGAAACAATAATACATCTGTTTACCCGGACTTACGGAAAAGGAAGGTGATTTTTCATTATGAAAAGGGCAAAGGCCAAAATAGGAACTGCCTTTCCGCTGAAGCTTCACATATCCGGAGATCACATCTACAATATCATTTTTCATGCGGACTTCTTCAATAATATCATCCGAGTAATACATTCTGATTCCTCTTTTCCACTATCTCTCTTCCCGTCCTCTCCATCTTTTGGGAATAAAAATATCTTTAAATTTTTCCAGGGAATACTGGTCCGTCATGCCTGAAATATAGTCACAGACCACCCTTTCCTCAGGCTCGCCGTCAGCAAGCAGCCTTTGGTATTCCTCTGACATTTTTTCCGGATATTTTCTGTAATATGTATATAGTTCTTCAATGACATGCTCAGCCTTTTTTTCTTCACTTTTGGCCGCCGGATTTAAATATACATCCTGAAACATAAGCTCCCGCAGATCATGAAGTCCCTCTTCTATTTCCGGTGACATGGCTATCCTGTCTTTCCCCCGGCTGTTTTCTACAATATCATGAACAAAGGTGTTCAGTCTCTCTTTTGTATTGCCTCCCAAAAGCATCCTCAGTGTAATAGGGATATTATCCTCTGTGATCAGGCCTGCACGCTGGGCGTCATCCATGTCGTGATGGATATAAGAAAGCTTGTCGCTATAACGGACTACCTGTCCCTCCAGAGTATGAGGAGTTCCGCTGGTTCTGTGATTCAGGATTCCGTCTCTGACCTCCCAGGTAAGATTCAGCCCTCTTCCGTTTTTTTCCAGCCGCTCGACTACTCTCAGACTTTGTTTTACATGAGAAAATCCTAAAGGACATACTTTATCCAGAACTCTCTCTCCGGCATGTCCGAATGGAGTATGTCCCAGATCATGTCCCAAAGCAATGGCTTCTACCAGATCCATATTCAGATACAAGGCCTTGGCAATGGTCCTTGCTATCTGAGACACTTCTAAAGTATGCGTCAGCCTGTTTCGATAATGATCTCCCTGGGCAGCCAAAAAAACCTGGGTCTTATCTTTCATTCTTCGAAAAGATTTACTGTGAAGTATCCGATCCCTGTCACGCTGATAGACTGTCCGGATATCACATTCCGTTTCTTCTCTCTCTCTTCCCCGGGAATCTGCGCTGCAGGAAGCGTAAGGACTGAGGAACTTTGCTTCCTTGGCTTCCATTTCTTCTCGAATATTCATTTCCAGTCACCCGACTTTCTTTTCTGAACTATTCTGTACTGAGAATCTCTCATTAATTATATTACCGTTTTTCCGCAGATTTCCTTCTTTTCTTTTCAAAAAATTCCAGCAAATGCAGAATCTTTTCCCTATTCTAACCTTTTTTACAGTTCTATCCAGGCCTCCCGTAAAAAGGAAATCTCTTTCCCATATCCTTCAAGATCATTGGGAGTCTCCAGATAAAAAGGCAGTTTCCTGAGGACCGGATGGTTGATGATCCTGACGATCCCCTCTTTTCCTATCTTTCCCTCTCCGATCCTGGCATGACGGTCCTTGTGGCTTCCCAGACCAAAAATACTGTCATTCAGATGGACCGCTTTCAGCCGGGAAAGACCAATCGCCTGGTCGAATTTGTTCAGAATGCCATCCAGATCATTGACTATATCATAGCCACTATCAAAAACATGACAGGTATCCAGGCAGACACCCACCTTTTCCTGAAGTTCCACCCTGTCCAGAAGTTCCCGAAGTTCCTCAAAACTTCTTCCTATTTCGCTGCCCTTTCCGGCCATAGTTTCCAGCAGCACTGTAGTATTTTGCTCCGGCCATAGAACTTTATTAAGCATCTCTCCGATCAATTCAATTCCCTTTTCCACCCCCTGTTTTACATGACTTCCCGGATGGAAATTATAGAAATTTCCCGGAATATATTCCATTCTTTTCAAATCGTCTGTCATAGTATTATAGGCAAACTCCCGGACCTTTTCATCCGGAGAGCATGGATTCAGAGTATAAGGCGCATGGGCCAGGATCTGATGGATTCCAAGATCAGAGGCTTTGGAGAGAAACCGTTCTATATCTTTGTGATCAATCGCTTTCGCTTTGCCTCCTCTGGGATTTCTTGTAAAAAACTGAAAAGTATTTGCTTTTATCTTTTCCGCATCTTTTGCCATAGCCTCATAGCCCTTGGCAGACGATAAATGACAGCCTATGGTTAACATTCTTTTCCTCCTTTGCATGAAAAAAGCTGATACAAAAGCAGAATTTTTCTGTTCTTGTATCAGCTCTTTACTGCGGGAGATGGGACTTGAACCCACACGAGCATACACCCACAAGATCCTTAGTCTTGCCTGTCTGCCAATTCCAGCACTCCCGCTTGCTTGCCGCTTTTTGTCATTCCTCAGCGACAAGTGAAAGTATAGCAGAGATTTTTTATTTCGTCAATACCCTTTTTAAAAATTTTTTTAATTTTTTAAACTTTCCTGAATTTTCTTTGGATAAAGGATTCTCCCTCTGCAAGACGCTCTCTTAAATCTTTTTTATCTGCCAGGATTTCCTGAAAACAAGCCCACTCGTCCAGAATCCCTTGACCATGAGGAACCAGGTATGCTCCGGCATCGCTTCCTAAAGCCAGTTTTACTCCCGCTTCATAACCTTTTCGGATATTCTCTTTTCCCTGTTCCCAGATTTTACTGAGAATCTGATCGGAGAACCGGCCCTTTCCCAAAAGATTTTTTACTACTGTAATAGTGGGAACCCATATGGTTCCTTTCTCTGCCATGATATTCACAGCTTCAGTATCCACATAATTCCCATGTTCAATACTGTCTGCTCCTGCCAGAGCTGCTTCTTTTACTGCCCTTGCCCCGTTAGTGTGGGACATAACACTGAGTCCTTCTTCATGGGCAATATGGACCATTTCCTTAACCTCCTGAAAAGAAAGAGGACTTCCGGTAACAGACCCATCTGTATCAAAATCCATAATCCCTGTGGTCATGATCTTGATGAAATCTCCGTTTTCTTGTTTAACTTCCTGTACCAATGCGGCATATTCCTTCATTGTTTCAAAGCTTCTGCCTACGATTCCTCCGTAATGCCCTTTTTTATGAATGGCAAAGACAGGAGTTCTGTAGTCGATCCCATACTCCGGCGCAATTTCTCTGGCTCTCAGAGAAACATGAAGATAATCTCCCCCATCTCTGACAAAAGAAACCTGGGTCCTTTGATAAGCTTTTAAATGTTCTCGGATCAATTTTTCGTCAGGTCCGTTTTTATGGTCTTTAACTGCCTGTCTGTAATCTAATGCATTCATAAATATATGCGCATGATTTTCTCCAAACATTTCTACATCTTCTTTCTATTCCGCCCCAAGGAAAATTTCATAGCATCCAGGGTCAAGAGTCACTCATCCTGTTCTTTCCAGCTTTTTATTTCTCCTGCCGTTTAAGTATGCCCGGCTTCCTGAAAAAGGAAGGATAAATCTGGCTTTAGCATTAAATGGGATTCTTACCTGGAAAAGAATTCCATTTTTCTTCCATTCCCAGCCTGACTCATAAAGACCAACAGCAGAATCGTAGGAGCATCTGGCATACTGCAGTCTTCTATCCGGCCTTGGCGCAATCACAGATCTGCGGAATCCAGGATTCTTTTCCACTGGATTCAGCCCGCACATACAACGGTACATCCACTCTGCGATCACCCCATATGCATAATGATTCAGACTGTTCATTCCTGTGTCACTGATATGTCCGTCAGGGAGGATCGAATTCCATCTCTCCCATATTGTGGTAGCCCCCATATTTACTTCATAAAGCCAGCTGGGATACTCCTCCTGTAAGAGCAGGCTGTAGGCCTCCTGGTCCATACCGCACTGAGTAAGGGCAAGACACAAATAACAAGTCCCCACAAATCCAGTAGTAAGATGCATCCCATGATCCTGGATATTCTTTCTTAATTCTCCAGCAATTTTTTTCCTGCTGCTCTTCGGAGCAAGCCTAAAATATAATGCCAGTACCATAGCTGTCTGCGTCTGGACAGTAAGTTCCCCTTGACTGTCAAAATATTTCTGGCGAAAAGCTGCTTTTATCTCCCTGGCAAGCTGCCGGTAATTTCTGGCATCCTGCCGTATCCCCAGGACATAAGCCGCTTTAGCCGCGAGCATGGCGGAATAGTAGTAAAAAGCTGTAGCGACATAGGTATTGTCCGTTCCGCCAAAGCAGCTGCTTTTGTCAGGATTGTCCAGGGCCAGCCAGTCTGCAAAATGAAATCCTGTGCTCCAGAGCCGTTTTCCTCCGCATTTTTCCTCATCGATTCTGCGGATATAATCCACCCAGTCCGCCATTACCGGATACTGTTCCGCCAGAAGGATTTCATCCCCGTAAAATTTATACAGAGTCCAGGGAATAATGCAAGCTGCGTCTCCCCAGGCACAAGAGCCATAGGTAGGCCATGTTTCTTCTGCTCCGACGCTTCTCTCTCCGCTTTTTCCTCTCTGCACCTGTCCTAAAACGTCTGGAACCACATGGGGCACTCCCCCTGCATAGGTACGCTGATCCAGCCTCATGTCATAGATATATTTTCTGTAGAAGGCCGGAGTTTCCATATGAAAAGAGGCGGTGGCACAAAAGGCCTGGGCATCTCCGGTCCAGCCCATACGTTCATCTCTTTGGGGACAGTCTGTAGGTACATCCAGAAAATTTCCTCTTTGTCCCCAGACTGTATTATTAAACAGCCTGTTTACTTTTTCTGAAGAAGTCTGGATATTTCCTGTTCTCTTAATATCCGAATGAATTACACAAGCAGTAAAATTTTCAGGCTCCACATTTTCGATTCCCGTGACTTTTACAAAACGAAAACCATAAAAGGTAAAGTGAGGGCGCACTATATTTTTTTCACCAGATGAAAGATAGATCATCTCTGCTTTTGCAGTACGCAGATTGTCCCTGTAAAAACAGCCGTCCTGAAGAACCTCTCCATATTGGAGGCGCACCTCCTGTCCGGCTTTTTCTTCACAGAGAAATTCTACCCATCCGGTAACCTCCTGCCCGAAATCAAGAACTGTTTCTCCGGCAGGTGTAAGGATTTTTTTTGGATTTGTTAACCTTTCTGTGATCCTGAGGGGCGGGCTGAGACGGTCTTTTAAAGGAACCCGGACTCCCAGTCCCTTTACTGTTTTGCATGGCAGCATACAGGAAATCGTAGCGAAATGGTCAGTCTCCATTCTGGCGTCATAGACCTCTCCGTCATATATTCCGCTTTCCTTTACAGGTGACGGGGCAGCTTCCCAGGTCTCATCTGTAAAAACTACCTGTTCCTTTCCATTTTCCCTCTCCATACGTATTTCTGCCAAAAGCTGAAAGTCTTTCCCGTAAAGGCAATCCATATCTTTTTCATAGCTGAATCTTCCCTTATACCAGCCATTTCCCAGGCTGGCGCCCAGAGCATTCAGTTCTCCTTTTTTCAGCATCGGCGTAATATCATAGGTCACATATTGTATCCAGTTATGATAATCTGTATAGAAAGGAGCCAGATATTCGTCTGACACTTTTTCTCCATTCACCAAGACCTCAAATAAGCCCAAGCCGCAGATATAAATCCTTGCAGAAGCCAGATCCTCAGGCACCTGAAATTTCTTTTGGAACAATGGATGGATATCTGGATTTTTCTGGTTAAAATCTGCACCGATCCACTGTCCAAGCCACAATTCCTGCATTTTACCTGTTTCAAACCAGGACACAGGGCTGACAAGCTTTTCTCTTCTTTCCGTAAGGACCTTGACCCTCCAGTAATATCTGGTCCTGGGGCTAATCTGCACATTAGGACAGAACCCCCTGCTGTCAATTTCCCGTTTCCAGCCGCTGTCATAGATTACTTTTTTCATTCCCCGGTCCAGAGCAATTTCCATCCTGGCTTTTTCCTGCCTCTTTCCTCTGGCGTTTTCCACAATCCAGGAAAAGACTGGATATTCACATTCATATCCCAAAGGATTTTCCAGGTGATTTACCCGCATATCTTTGATCTTCATAATTTAATCATCTACCTCTTCTTTAGCCCATCCGTAAGCACATTTTACTGCTTTTTTCCAGCCTTTTGCTTTTTTATCCCGCTCTTCCACCGAAATCTGAGGAGCAAATACTCTGTCAATCTCCCAGTTGCTTATGATTTCATCAGGACTGTTCCAGTATCCTACGGACAGACCAGCCAGATAGGCAGCTCCCATAGCTGTTGTCTCCACACATACCGGCCGCTTTACAGGCACCTGTATCATATCTGCCTGAGCCTGCATAAGGAAATTATTGGCGCTGGCTCCTCCGTCCACTTTCAGTGAATTCAGCTCAATACCTGAGTCTGCCCGCATGGCCTCAATCACATCATGGACCTGATAAGCCAGCGATTCCAGAGTGGCCCGGATAATGTGACATTTATTCACACCTCTGGTCAGTCCTACAATGGTGCCCCTGGCATACTGATCCCAATAAGGAGCTCCAAGTCCCGTAAAAGCCGGCACTACATAGCAGCCGTGGGTATCCTTTACTTTTTTGGCCATATATTCCGAATCTTCTGCAGAATCAATCAGCCGAAGTTCATCTCGCAGCCACTGGATCACAGCTCCTGCCACAAAAACGGAGCCTTCCAGAGCATAGGTGATCTTGTCGTTCAGACCCCAGGCAATGGTCGTTACCAGACCATTCTCTGAAAATACAGGTTTTTCACCTGTGTTCATCAGCAGAAAACATCCTGTGCCATAAGTATTCTTCGCGTCTCCCTTTTCAAAACAAGTCTGTCCGAAAAGAGCAGACTGCTGGTCTCCCGCGGCTCCAGCAATGGGAATAGGGCCGCCGAAAAAGCTGCTGTCCGCCATACCATATATATAACTGGAAGGTTTTGCCCCTGGCAGCATTTCTCTGGGGATATCCAGTTCTTTTAAAATATCCTCATCCCAGTCCAAAGTGTTAATGTTAAAAAGCATGGTTCTGGAGGCATTAGAATAATCCGTAACGTGTACTTCCCCTTTTGTCATCTTCCAGATCAGCCAGGTCTCCACAGTGCCAAAAAGAAGCTCTCCTCTTTTGGCTTTTTCTCTGGCTCCTTCCACATGATCCAAGATCCATTTCACCTTTGTTCCAGAAAAATACGCATCAATGATCAGGCCAGTCTTTTTCCGGTATTCCTCAGTGAGCCCTTTTTCTTTGAGAGAATCGCAGTATTCGGAAGTTCTTCTGCACTGCCATACAATAGCATGATAGACCGGCTCCCCGGTATTTTTATCCCAGACAATAGCCGTCTCTCTTTGATTCGTGATACCGATAGCCGCAATGTCTCCTGCCTCGGCTCCCGCCTTCTGCATGGCCTCTACAGCCACCCCAAGCTGGTTGGACCATATTTCATTTGCATCGTGTTCTACCCATCCTGGTTTTGGAAAATACTGAGTAAATTCCTTCTGAGCAAAACTGACAATCTCCCCTTTTTTATTGAACAGAATACATCTGTTGCTTGTAGTCCCTGCATCCAATGCCATTACATATTTTGCCATATATCAGCCTCCTGATTTTTATACAATTTTACTGATATTTTATCTCTGTTTTGACTTTTTTTCAACAGTTCTTAAAAAATCCTCTCATAAGATCCGCACAATTCACCTGACGGTTCATATAATAAATCAATGAGATTTTCTGAGGTTTCTTTATGAGTATTTTCTCACTGAGAGCGGCTCAAACAGTGGAGCGCACCGATCAGGGACGTCTGCGCCTTTCCGTGCTTGCCGCAGACAGAAGCCAGCCTATAGACAATGCCTCCGTTACCATCTCTTACAGCGGAGATCCCGATTCTATAATAGAGGAAGCGAATACAGATTCCAGCGGTCAGATTCCGGAGCTGACCCTTCCTGCCCCACCTCTGGAATACAGTATGGCGCCTTCTGAATATCAGCCTTATGCAGAGTATACTTTCCGCATTTCAAAAGAAGGCTATGAAGATCTGGAGATTTCAGGAGCAGAGATCCTGCCCAATGTAACTGCTACCCAACAGGCATTCCTCCGCCCTGCTGTCCCCGGGCAGCCTTTCCAGGATATTGTGATCCCTGCCCATACACTTTTCGGCAATTACCCTGAAAAAATCCCGGAGGATGAGATCAAGCCAATGGAAACATCGGGAGAAATCGTCCTCAGCAGAGTCGTTATCCCGGAAACCATCGTAGTCCATGACGGTACACCGGATAATACCTCTGCCCGTAACTATTTCGTCCGGTACAGAGATTATATTAAAAATGTAGCCAGCAGTGAAATTTATGCCACCTGGCCTAAAGATACCATCCGCGCAAATGTACTGGCCATCATGTCTTTTACACTGAATCGAGTGTATACCGAATGGTACAGGAATAAAGGATACGACTTTACGATTACTTCTTCCACAGCTTTTGATCATAAATGGATTTATGGAAGGAATTTTTTTGAGAGCATTTCGGAAGTGGTAGATGAACTTTTTGACAACTATCTTTCCCGGCCGGGAGTCCGTCAGCCTATCCTTACCCAGTACTGCGACGGGCAGAGGGTTCAGTGTCCGGGATGGATGAACCAATGGGGATCGAAATATCTGGGAGACCAGGGCTATACGGCCATTGAGATCCTCCGGGATTTTTATGGAGACAACATGTATATCAATACAGCTGAAGAAATCTCCGGCATCCCTGCTTCCTGGCCGGGAGCTCCCTTGGATATCGGCTCCTCTGGAAATAAGGTCCGTCAGATCCAGGAACAGTTGAATACTATTGCCGGTTCTTACCCGGCCTTGTCCAGAATCTCGGCCGATGGGATTTACGGAGAGGCCACTCAAAACGCAGTCCGGGAATTTCAAAGGGTCTTTAATCTTCCTGCCACAGGAGTGGTTGATTATCCTACCTGGTATGAAATACAGGAAATTTTTGTGGGTGTTTCCAGGATTGCCGAACTGGTGTAAAAAATCAGCCTTTTATATAAAAGAGCCTTGGGGAATCACATTTCTGCTTCCCGAAGGCTTTTTTATGTTCTTGGAGGTCTCAACGAATTATCACATATTGACATTGACTAAGGTTTCAAATATCATTAAAGAAGTAATCCTAATTATAGTGATAAGTGAGAGGAAATATTTTGCCAAGGAAAGGACGTGACGCTATGCAGTTTCCAGAAGAAAAGCTCTATACGATTGAAGATATCTATGCACTTCCAGATGATAAACGAGGTGAGCTGATTGACGGAAAATTATATATGATGGCGCCGCCCAGCAGGACCATCAGAAAATCCTTCAGGAATTCAGCCGGGTCATCGGAAACTATATCTCCGGCAAAGGCGGTTCCTGTGAAGTCTATCCCGCACCATTTGCTGTGTTTTTAAGTAAAGATGACAAAAATTATGTGGAGCCGGACATCAGCGTAATATGTGATAAAAATAAGCTTACAGATAAGGGGTGCAATGGTGCTCCGGATTGGATCATTGAAATTGTATCGCCAAGCAGTCAGCGCATGGATTATCTCACCAAACTTTTGAAATACCGTACTGCTGGTGTGAGAGAATATTGGATTGTAAACCCAATGAAAGAAACGGTACAGGCCTATTCCTTTGAAGGTACAGAGGATTCTACGCAGTATTCTTTCTCTGATCTTATCGGATCTGAGATTTTCGAAGATCTGAAAATTTGTATTACAGATATGTTAAAATAGCAGGGTCTTATAAACTTATAAAAGAGATAAAAGAGCTTTGGGGAGTCACATTTTCGCTTCCCCAAAGCTCCTTTTTATAGTCTCAACTTTTAATTGCATTACGCTTATCCGTTCTTTATCCGGATAGCTCTTTATCCTCCAAACTGGCTGTTATACAATTTCTCATAGAAACCATGACGGGCCATCAGGGATTCATGAGTTCCCTTTTCCAGGATATGACCATCCTTCATGACCAGGATCACATCTGCCTCCCGAATGGTGGAAAGACGATGTGCCACCAGGAAGCTGGTCCGTCCTTTCATCATTCTGGCAAAGGCCTCCTGAATACGGATCTCTGTTCTTGTATCAATATTGCTGGTGGCCTCATCCAGGATCAGCATAGGGGGAAGACAGAGCATGACTCTGGCAATGCACAGAAGCTGTTTCTGGCCCTGGCTGATATTGCCTCCGTTTTCGCTGATAACCGTATCATAACCTTCAGGCAGTCTGCGGATAAAGCCGTGGGCGTGAGCCGCTTTAGCAGCTTCTATTACTTCTTCTATGGAAGCCTCCGGTTTTCCATAAGCAATATTCTCCCGGATCGTCCCGGCTTTCAGCCAGGTATCCTGAAGGACCATGCCGAAATTTTGCCTCAGTGAATGGCGGGTCATGTCCCGGATATCTGTTCCGTCAATCTTTATGCTTCCCTGGCGTACGTCATAAAAGCGCATCAGCAGATTGATCAGGGTAGTCTTTCCACAGCCGGTAGGGCCTACAATAGCGATCCGCTGTCCAGGTTTTACCTCCAGGTTCAAGTCTTCGATAAGAGGCTTGTCCGGATCATAGCTGAAGGAAACATAGGAAAGGCTGACCTGGCCCTGGCTCTGAAATTCTGCTGCGTTTTCTTTATCCGGCATCTCATCAGGCACATCAACCAGTTCAAAGATACGGGCGGCGCAGGCAAGGGCGTTCTGCATTTCCGTGACCACTCCGGAGATTTCATTAAATGGTTTTGCATACTGACTGGCGTAACTTAAAAAAATGCTCAGCTCTCCTATAGTGATCCCCCCGGAAATGGCAATCATGGCGCTGGCCAGGCCCACGCCTGCATAGACGATATTATTGACCAGCCTTGTGCTGGGATTGGTCAGACTGGAGAAAAATACAGCTTTTACGCTGACATCCCGGAGTCTTTCATTTACTTCATCAAATGCCTCCATGCTTTTCTCTTCATACCCAAATGCCTGAACCACTTTCTGGCCTTCTACCATCTCATTGATAAGGGCAGTCTGCTCCCCCCGCACTTTCGCCTGTTTTCCGAAATATTTATAGGTTCTTTTTGCAATAAATCCTGCCACGAACAGGCTTAATGGTGTCAGCAGCACCACAATGGCCGTAATTCCCGGGTTCAGGAAAAGCATGATCCCCAGGGTGCCAAGGATTGTCAGGATCCCTGTAAAGAACTGGGTAAATCCCATCAAAAGTCCGTCTGCAAAGGTGTCTACATCTGCAATGATCCTGCTGACCAGATCTCCGGAAGGATGAGCGTCCAGATACGACAGGGGAAGATTTTGTATCTTATTCATAGCTTCATTTCTCAGATCTCTGGAAACACAGAAAGTCACCCGGTTATTGCAGGCTGCCAGAACCCACTGAGCTGCTGCCGAAAGAGCGGTTACCAGTGCAATGGAAAAAATCAGCTTTTCCACAGCTTCAAAGTCTACTCTTCCGATTCCCAGCATATAGTCAATAGCGTCTCCGCAGAAAATAGGGACCAGCAGCTGGGCCGCTACACTGACAGCTCCGCAAAGGATACTGAGGATCACAAAGAAGCTGTAGGGCCGGATACGGCGGAGTACTCTGAAAAAAGTTTTCTTTTGTTTCATACTGCATTTCCTCCTTTCCCATACTGACTTTCATATATTTCTCTGTAAATCTGGCAGGATTCCAGCAGCTCTTCATGAGTTCCCCACCCTGCCGCTTTTCCGTCGTCCAGCACAAGGATATGATCCGCATGCCGGATACTGGAAGTTCTCTGGGATACAAGAAAGACAGTCACATTTGACGGCAGATTTTTAAGAGCCTTCCGAAGGGCTGCATCTGTAGCATAATCTAATGCGCTGGAGCTGTCGTCCAGGATCAGGATCTCTGGTTTCCGTACCAGGGCTCTTGCAATAGTCAGTCTCTGTTTCTGTCCTCCGGAAAGATTTCTGCCTCCCTGCTCTATCGGCTCATCCAGGCCTTCCGATTTTTTTCTGACAAACTCTTCGGCCTGAGCGGCTCTCAGAGCCTGCCACATTTCTTCTTCCCCGGCACCTTCATTTCCCATAAGAAGGTTGGACCGTATCGTTCCGGAAAATACCTGGACCTTCTGCATAACAATTCCCACTTTCTGCCTGAGAGTCTCTCTGTCCCATTCTTTGACAGACCTTCCCAGAAGAAAGATTTCTCCGGAAGTGGCATCGTAAAACCTTGGGATCAGGTGGACCAGGCTGGACTTGCCGCTGCCGGTACCTCCGATAATACCAATGGTCTCTCCCTTTTTTACTGAAAAACTGATGTCGCTGAGACTTTCTTCTCCCGCCTGAGCATAAGAAAGACTTACATGGTCAAAGCGCACCGCTTCTTCTGTGTTTTCTTCTCTGATGGTGGTTTTTTCCGGAAATTCCATGACTGTCTTTGTATCCAGGATCTGTTCCACACGTCCCAGACTGGCCATGGCGCGGCTCATAGTAACGATCAGGTTCGCCAGTTTTACCAGCTCTACCAGGATCTGGCTCATATAATTTACCAGAGCCACAATATCACCGCTCATCAGCACCCCGGTTTCCACGGAGCGGGAACCGGCCCAGAGAATAGCAATGATCCCTATATTCACTACAGAATAAGTAAGAGGATTCATCAATGCAGAAATCCTTCCTACAAATAACTGGCCTTTTACCAGTTCTCCGTTAGCCCGGGAAAAATTTTCTGTTTCCTGTTTTTCCCTGCCAAAAGCCCGGATCACCCGGACCCCGGAAAGATTTTCTCTTGCGTTTCCTGTGATCACATCCAGCTTGCCCTGGACTTTCTTATACAGGGGTGAAGTGACCGCCATCAGTCCGAAAATGATCACGGAAAGCACCGGAATAGTCACTACAAAAATAAGGGCAATCTTCCCATTGATAGTAAAAGCCATGACCATTGCCCCGAAAACAATAAAAGGGCTTCTCAGGAACAACCGCAGAAACAGATTCAGACCGTTCTGGACCTGATTGATATCACTGGTCATCCTGGTGATCAAAGTGCTGGACCCAATGGTATCCATTTCCGAGAATCCCAGTTTCTGGATATGAGCAAAAAGCATATGCCGCAGTCCTGTAGCACTTCCGATCGCAGCTCTTGCCGCAAAATACTGGGCGGTAAAGCTGCAGCACAGGCCTACGATAGCCATAAGTACTAAAATCCCGCAGCACCCCAGGATATCTCCCCGATCCCGGTTAGCAATGCCTACGTTGATAATATGAGCCACAACCACAGGAACCAGCAAGTCGAACATAGCTTCCAGCATTTTAAATAAAGGCGCCAGGATGCTGTCTCTTTTATAATCTTTCAGATAAATTTTCAGATATTTCACCTTTTCATAACCTCCTCTCTAACTTTCTTTTTCAGTATAGCCCTTCTTTTATTATTTGAAAAATATTTATTTTATGTTATTATTATACAAAAAAAATATAGGAGAACTGCTATGGATATCCGACAGCTTCGCTATTTTACTGCTATCGTAGAAGAAGGCACTCTTACCGGTGCCGCCAGACGTCTGAATATGACTCAGCCTCCCCTCACTGCCCAGCTGAAACTTTTAGAGGATGAGCTGAAATGTCCTCTTTTTACCAGGGATGGAAAAAGGCTTCATCTGACAGAAGCCGGCCACCATTTTTATGAGCGTGCCCTGCGGATCCTGGGCATGTGCGATGCGGCTGTAACGGAAATGGCTGATTTTCAGGAAGGAACGGCGGGAACTCTGCGCATCGGAGTCATATCTTCTGTAAAGGACCAGCTTTTTCCTCAGTGGATCGGCCGCTTCTGGAAAAAGTATCCCAATATCCGGTATGAAATATACAGCGCCAATACTTATCAGCTTTTGGATCAGCTTCAGAATGGTCAGATAGATCTGGCCCTTGTCAGAACCCCCTTTCCAAAAACCGAAAAGGAAATTTTGCACATCAAAAAGGAGCCCTTTCTGGCCATTGGACACTCTTCTTTTTTCTCCGGCCTTAAAAGAAACTTCCTTACCGTAAAAGATCTGGAAAAAGCCCCTCTTATCCTTTACCGCCGCTGGGAAGAAATGCTGAAAATGCGTTTTGAAGCAGAAGGAATCATTCCCCGGATCATTTGCTGCAATGATGACGCCCAGACAACTCTGGCTTTAGCCTCTTTAGGAATGGGAGTAGGCCTTCTTCCTGCCTCCGCAGCTCCCCAAAAAATCCCGGAGAACATGCGGCTTCTTTCTCTAAAAGAGAATACACTGGCTTCTGAGATTGCCCTTGTCTGTCGGAAAAAATCGCAGCTTTCCAAGGCCTCCCGGCTTTTTTGGGAAATGCTGGAATTTTATATTTGACATCTAAATGAGAACACAGTATTGTAGAGGTAAGAAATCTGTTTTATAAAAGGGGGGCTAAAAATTCATGAAAAAAATATTGAAACTGCTTATGATTTCTTTTGTTTTCTCACTTCCTTTTACACTTTGTGTTCAGGCAGCTCAAGAAACTGCTGTAGGAGAAGAAGCTGCAAAATCCAGCTCTTCAAGTATTCAGCCATATGCTTCCGAAGAGCTGGTAAATATTACTATAGAAGGAACAGAGAACTATGATTATGCCTGGGAAGTTCTTGACCTTGTAAATGAAGAGCGGGAAAAAGAAGGCGTGGGGCCTTTGACTATGGACCAGGAACTAATGGATGCGGCTATGCTCCGTGCTGCCGAAACTCAACTGTATTTCAGCCATACCCGTCCAGACGGCACCACCTGCTGGACTGCCTGCAGCAAAGCTTCCGGAGAAAATATTGCTGCAAATTACAGTCCTGAGTCTGTTATGGAGGCCTGGATGGATTCTTCCGGGCATCGCTCTAATATTTTAAACGCAGGATGGACAAGTATAGGAGTCGGCTGTTTTACTCAAGGAAACGTTCAATACTGGGTGCAGATGTTTTCTTCCTCCCAGGCTGCAGAACCTCAGATATATGGTTCAAAAAATGTAACCCGTTCTATTTCCGCTTCAAAAGATATCGTCAATCTTGAAATCACCGGTGTATCCTCAGAGCCCATTTCTATATCTGTCGTGCCGTATGGGCAAGAAATTTCTCTGGGAGCGGTCATAAGAAATGCCGGCTGGGACTATGGTTCCACGGTGCCTGCATCTGGCAGCATCTCCTGGACAAGCAGCGACTCTTCTGTTGTGTCTGTAGACATGGGAAAATTAACCGGACGAAAAAACGGGAACGCCGATATCCGTGCAGAATTAAAAGATTGTCCCGAAATCTTTGACGAAGTGCCGGTCCAGGCCTATGGTCTTCCTGATGCAGTCACAGGAGTAAAAGCTGCGTCAGCCGGAAAGAATAAAGTTTTGTTAACTTGGGAGCCAAGCAGCAACGCTGAAGGCTATCTGATTTATGCGCAGAAAAACGGCAGTTATGGCTACTGCGGCATGACTACCACCGGACCGAGATTTACAGACATAAAAGCATTAGATACCGACTATAATTTCTATTGGGTTTTTCCATATGTTACAGATAGCAATGGGAAAATGTACCCAGGGGCTGTCCAAGGTTATGTATATGCGAAAGGCGTGATTCCTCCGGTACAGAATTTAAAAGGATATTCAATCAGCGGCGGTGTACGGCTCACCTGGGATCCCCAAAATGACGCAGATGGATATTTAATATATGGAATAAGAGCCGGAAGTCAATATGGATATATTGGTATGACTACAACAGGAACTGTGTTCAAAGACTCCAAAGCCTCTAAAGAAGATTATAATTTTTACTGGGTATTCCCCTATCATAATAAAGACGGAAAAATGATCGTAGGCGGCACACCTAAATATACCTATGGGATAGCATTATAAACAGATTCTGTTGAAATCAAGGGAGAGAGTATGAAGAAAATAAAAAATGCTGCTTTTTTGATATGGGTTTTATTCTTTGCCACAGCGGTCCCTGTATCAGCCATGGTAGCTCTTTCGAGTTCAGGATGCTCAAGGGAAAAAGATTCTGAAAAACCAGCGGAAGAGCCAGCTTCTGCTTCCGTGGAAAACATCACTGCCAGTTACAGACATAAAGGCGTTTATTCCTATCTGCCGGATCATTTTTATGTAGTCTGGGATAAAGTTCCGGGAGCTGAATCTTACGAAGTCAGAGTCATCAAAAAGGATGGAACCGAAAAAATCTATACAACAGAAAATAATTCCTTAACCATCTTTCAAGACGATTTTATTACCGGCTGTATAGCCGGGGGCACTGTAGAAATAAAAGCCATAGGGGAAGGCCTCTCCGAAACCTGGAGTGAAAAAGAAAAAATTTCCCATAATCAGATTCATATAGGATATAAGAGTAATTAAAATTCATTTTGGGCTTTCTTATTTGTCAAGTTGTGTCATAAATAAAAGGAACAGTGGAATACAGGCTCTCTAAGTATTTCCACTGTTCTCAAAAATTCATGCAGATATAAAAACAAGCAGATAACGGGAATCGAACCCGCCTCTTCAGCTTGGGAAGCTGACGTTCTACCAATGAACTATATCTGCATGTTTTTAGTATAGCACTTTTTTTACAAATTTCAAGAATAATTTTAACAACTCTGAATTTTTATTCGCTCAGAATCCGCTGTATATGGATCCCCAAAAATCCGATCTCTTCTTTCCGTATTTCTTTCTTCATCTCTTTTCTCATATGAGCGCAGACCAGTTCCGCCGCTTTTGCCGTCTGGGGGTATTTCTCGTAAATATAATCATTCATATCCACTTTCAGAGGCTCGTCCTTTCTGGCTCTGGCTGCCATGTAGTAAAGATGGCTCATCATACGGGCGTAGGCCAGGGAATCTTTTGGAATTTTCATCTGAAAATGTTCCTCAATAATAGTAATACACTCATCTATGATCCTTGTGGTTTCCAGGGTCTCTGAAACCATTTCATCGGAAAGACCTGCATGGATATGAAGGGCGATCAGCCCCGCCTCGTCATCTGAGATTACATAACCGGTCTTTGCCTTAATGATTTCCCGTCCCTTTAAAGCCACCTGAAATTCTCTGGAAAAGAGCATCTGGATATCCTTGGTGAAAGGATTAGGAAACTGCATGTTTTCTTTCGCCCGTTTAGCCGCCAGAGCAATATGATCCGCCATGGCCAGGAGAATATCCCTGTTTACCTGGGAAAATTCTTCTTCTGCCAGATCAATGAGCTCCCCGGAGATTTCCAGGTACACCGGATCAATGGAATTCACCGCCTTCAGGGCAGACTGTTTTTTCTTTCTGGTCACCAGAGAATAGACCTTTGCCCCTTTTATGGACTCTATCTGCTGACCGGGCATTTTTCCAAAACCTATGCCGCTGCCCATCAGTATATATTCTCTTTTTGTCTCGTTGCTCAGTACGAGAATACTGTTATTATTCAGTGCTTTTATGATCCGAAACATTTCATGCAGCTCCTTTTCCTTCTCTTCCCATGCATGTCAGACTAAAAGCCTGCGATCTCCGCGATCTCCTCTAAAGCTTCGATCTCTCCCTCAGCCTTCATCACGATCTCCTGCCCCTCTTCCAGGCTGGTGAAGACACCTATGCAGGCTTCAGATTTGGCATGTTCTTTTATATATTCTATATCAAACTCCATGAGTTTGTCACCCTTTTTCACTTTGTCATTTTCCTGAACAAAGACCTTAAAGCCTTTTCCTTCTAACTTTACTGTGTCTACGCCGAT
>DWYL01000051.1 GCA_019118685.1 Candidatus Blautia merdipullorum | reverse complement strand
ATGGGAAAAGAGGACATGGACAGGCAGGCTTTAAATGTTTACCGCATGGAGCTGCTGGGGGCAAAGGTCCATGGAGTTTCCAGCGGAACGGGAACTTTAAAAGACGCAGTAAACGAAACTATGCGGGAATGGACCAGGAGAATGGAAGATACCCTCTATGTACTGGGATCTGTTATGGGTCCCCATCCCTTCCCTATGATGGTCCGGGATTTCCAGAAGGTGATCGGAAAAGAGATCCGGGAACAGCTTATGGAGAAGGAAGGCCGCCTTCCTGATGCGGTCATCGCCTGTGTGGGAGGAGGCAGCAACGCCATGGGCGCTTTTTATGAATTTATTCCCGATGAAAAAGTCCGCCTTATTGGCTGCGAGGCTGGAGGTCTGGGCATTGACACGGAGAAACATGCGGCGACTTTAAGCCGTGGGACCACAGGAATTTTTCACGGAATGAAATCCGTTTTCTGTCAGGATGAATATGGACAGATCGCTCCGGTATATTCCATATCTGCAGGACTGGATTATCCAGGCATTGGCCCGGAACATGCTCATCTGGCCAAAACCGGAAGAGCAGAGTATGTTCCTATAACCGACCGGGAAGCTGTGGAAGCCTTTGAGTATCTGTCCCGGACAGAAGGGATCATACCAGCCATAGAAAGCGCTCATGCTGTGGCCTATGCCAGAAAGCTGGCGCCTAAGATGGAGGAAGATCGGATCATAGTAGTAAACCTCTCCGGAAGAGGGGACAAGGATGTAGCGGCAATCGCAAGATACAGAGGAGTGGAGATTTATGAGTAAGATTTCAGAAGCATTTAAAGACACCAAAGCATTTATTCCATTTATTACAGGAGGAGATCCTTCACTGGAGATCACAGAACAGCTTTTATACGCCATGGAAGAGGCGGGAGCAGATATTATTGAGATCGGGATTCCTTTTTCAGATCCTATTGCAGAAGGACCTGTGATCCAGGCGGCAAATGAGCGGGCTCTGGCAGCAGGCTGTACTACAGACAAGCTTTTTAAGACAGTGAAGAAAGCAAGAAAGAAAGTACAGGTTCCCATGGTTTTTCTTACCTATCTGAACCCCATCTATACTTACGGGAAAGAACGTTTTATGGAACGGTGCAGGGAATGCGGTATCCAGGGCGTGATTGTTCCGGACATGCCTTTTGAGGAGAAAGGGGAACTTAAGGAAGTCTGCAAAGAATATGGAATAGAGATCATTTCCCTGATCGCCCCTACCTCCAATGAACGGATTACGGCTATTGCAAAGGGAGCGGAAGGATATATCTACTGTGTATCTTCTCTGGGGGTTACAGGGATGCGGGAACAGATTTCTACAGATATTAAAGGTATGGTGGATAAGGTCCGGCAGGTAACAGAGGTTCCCTGTGCAGTGGGATTCGGTATTTCTACACCGGAACAGGCACAGAAAATGGCGGCGGTTTCTGACGGCGTCATTGTTGGAAGCAGAATTGTGAAAATTGTGGAGGAATATGGACAAAAGGCTGTTCCTTATGTAAAAGAATATGTTGAAAACATGAAAAAGGCGCTGAAAAAAAGCTGAGAAGATGTTAAATTATTATCACAGCCTATTGAAAAAAAACTTAAAAAAGAGTAAAATTAATACGCATGTTGGTTTTATTTATGCAATGTTTTAAATGACCAAAATATTAAAAAACGGAGGGCTGATAAATGAGTAGTACAGCAAAGAGCTTAGCAGGCAAAAGAATCTATTCTTTGCTTGATGAGAACAGTTTTGTTGAAATCGGCGGCTGTGTGACAGCAAGAAATACAGATTTCAACTTATCTGAAAAAGAAACGCCGGCAGATGGTGTTATTACCGGATACGGCGTCATTGACGGCAGTCTGGTCTATGTTTACAGTCAGGATGCATCTGTATTAAACGGGTCTATCGGCGAGATGCATGCGAAAAAGATCGTACACCTGTATGATCTGGCCATGAAGACAGGAGCTCCGGTGATCGGTCTGATCGACTGTGCAGGATTCAGGCTTCAGGAGGCTACAGACGCTTTAAATGCTTTTGGTGAGATCTACACAAAGCAGGTGATGGCTTCAGGAGTGATCCCCCAGATTACCGGTATTTTCGGAAATTGCGGCGGCGGCCTTGCAGTAGTTCCTGCATTGACAGACTTTACTTTTATGGAGAAAGATAAGGCAAGATTGTTTGTGAATTCTCCAAATGCCCTGGAAGGAAATGACGGTTCCAAGTGTGATACTTCCAGCGCCCAGTATCAGAGTCAGAACGCAGGTCTTGTAGACGTTCTGGGCAGCGAGGAGGAAATCCTTGCTCAGATGAGACAGCTGGTTTCCATGTTGCCTTCCAACTATGAAGATAACTCTGCATATACAGAATGTTCAGACGATCTGAACCGGGTATGCCCGGAAATGGCAAATTGTGTAGGAGATACTTCCATTGCACTGTCCCAGATTGCAGATAACAACGAATTCTTTGAAGTAAAAGCAGAGTACGCCAAGGACATGGTAACCGGTTTCATCCGCTTAAACGGGGCGACTGTGGGCTGTGTGGCAAACAGAAGTGAAATTTACAATGAAGAGGGAGAAAAGACAGAGTCTTTTGATAATGTACTGTCTGCAAGAGGCTGCAAGAAAGCCGCTCAGTTTGTAAAATTCTGTGATGCTTTTGAAATTCCGGTGCTTACCCTTACTAATGTGAAGGGGTATAAAGCTACAAAGTGCTCTGAGGCTAATATGGCAAGGAATGCTGCGGAACTGACAAATGCCTTTATCAGTGCAACGATTCCTAAGGTTAATGTGATTATCGGTGAAGCTTTCGGAAGCGCTTACCTGACTATGAACAGCAAATCTACAGGTGCCGATATGGTTTATGCATGGCCTTCTGCACAGATTGGTATGATGGACGCTAAGCTGGCAGCCAAGATTATGTATGCCGGATCTGACGTACAGACTATCAACGAAAAGGCGGCAGAGTACGCTATGCTTCAGTCCAGTGCCCTTTCCGCTGCAAAGAGAGGCTATGTGGATACCATTATTGAGCCTCTGGATACCAGAAAATATGTCATCGGTGCTTTTGAGATGTTATTCACAAAGAGAGAAAATCGTCCTGACAAAAAACACGGCACGGTTTAAGCGAGGTGAAGCATATGAAGCAGATAGGAAAAAAA
>DWYL01000050.1 GCA_019118685.1 Candidatus Blautia merdipullorum | reverse complement strand
TGCCGCTGCCAGATCAGCTAATAAAAATCCGAAAAGAAAGAGACGATAATTACGTTTTTTCGACAAAAAATCACATCCTCTCTTAGTAATAAAAAAGGATACACGGCTGTGTACCCTTTTATTATGTGATCTTTTGTCTATTTCAATCTTGTATTTTTTTGTTGCTGTGCCAAATCTTTCATTTCTGCGGCATTTTGCAGAACGGCATCTGTGATTTTTGCACCGCCCAGCATTCTGGCAAGTTCTTCTACAGATTCTTTATAAGAAAGTCTGCGGATCCTGGTAGTTGTTTCCATATTTTCCACATTTTTCTCTATCAGAAAATGTCCGTCTGCCTGAGAAGCGATCTGCGGAAGATGGGTAATACATAAGACCTGGTGGTTTTCCCCTATAACCTTCATTTTCTCTGCTACTTTCTGTGCTGTCCTGCCGCTGATTCCTGTGTCGATCTCATCAAAGATCAAGGTTTCCGTCTGATCTTTATCTGCCAGCAAAGTTTTTATAGCCAGCATGATCCTGGAAAGTTCTCCTCCGGAAACCACTTTCTGGAGGGGCAGTACAGGCTCGCCGGGATTCGTGGAGATCATAAAAGAAATACTATCTTTTCCCTGAGCTGTAAAGGTTTCTTTTTCTTTAAAAGAAATATAAAATTCCACGTTTAAGAAATTCAGATCCTGAAGTCCCTGTACGATTTTCTTCTCCAGTTCCCCTGCCCATTTTTTTCTTATCTCTGTCAGACTGCCAGAGGCTTCTTCTAACAAATCCTCCTGGTCTTTCAGCTGTCTTTCCAGTTCTTCTTTTCTGGTTTGAAAATTTTCCAGTTTTTCCAATTCCAGTTCTTTTTCCTTCTGATAGGCAAGGATTTTTTCTATAGTATGCCCGTACTTTGATTTTAAATGATTGATCAGATCAAGGCGGTTTTCGATTTTCCCAAATTCTTCTTCCGAAAAGGTAAATTCGGATAAATAAGATGAAATTTCTCTATTAAGATCGTTTAGCAGACTGTCTATGTCTTCCACAGAACTGTAAATATTTTCCAGCTGCGGATCATATTCCCGGATCTGAGCCAGTTTCTGGACTGCCCGTCCCATCAAGGCACCCATTCCTTCTCCTTCATATCCGGTAAGCTGATATACATATCCCAGGCCTTCTGTGATCCTTTTCCCATTTGCCAGCTTTCTGTAGGAAGTTTCTAATTCTTCATCTTCGCCTGAACAAAGCTGCGCCTGGGAAATTTCCTGGATTTCATATTCCAAAAATCCTATTTCCCGCCTTCTCTGCTCCTCGTCCATCTCATAGCCTTCCAGTTCTTTTTTCAGCCCGCTGTATTTTTTGTAAAGTTCAGCCACTTCATTTTTGGCAGCCGAAATTTCCTGGTTTCCAAATGCATCCAGGATCTCCATCTGTTTTTCCGGATAAAGCAAAGACTGATGTTCATGCTGGCCATGAATGTCCAAAAGCAAAGCGGCGATCTTTCTGACATTGGCAGCCGTGCTGGTTTCTCCGTTAACCTTGCTGATGCTGCGGTTTTCCATAAGTCTTCTGGTAATAATCACCTGACCCTCTTCCGGATATACATCCATTTCCTTCAATTTTTCTTCTGTGTGAGATTTTACTTGAAAGACAAGTTCTACCAGGGCATAGTCCGCTCCTTCTCTGATCATGCCCCTGGTCATCTTCTGTCCAAGAGCCAGGTTTACCGAGCCCAGAAGGATAGACTTTCCGGCGCCTGTCTCTCCTGTAAGAATATTCAGTCCAGGTCCGAAGTCTGCCTGAACCTCCTGGATCAATGCCAGGTTTTTTACATGCAAATGCACCAACATCTCTGCTGCACCCCAATTTCTTATTCGCGAATGATTTTTTTAAGCTTATTTAACAACTGTATGGTTTCTTCCTGGCTTTTGCTGAAGCAGGCAATGGTATCATCCCCTGCGATGCTTCCCACTATTTCCTGCCAGTTCATATGATCCAGAGCCACCGCAGCAGCGTTGGCCATGCCTACTCCTGTTTTAATCACCAGGATATTCTGGGCAGCATCCATGGAAACAAAAGCTTCCCGTAAAACTCTTATGTATTTTTCACTGTCCGGCGTCTCTTTTGCAGTCATGACTGTGTATTTAGCTCCGCCTCCCGGTTTTGTCACCTTCGTCAGATTTAATTCCCGGATATCCCTGGACACTGTGGCCTGAGTCACCTGGAATCCTGCCTGGTTCAGTCTGGACGCCAGTTCTTCCTGGGTCTCTATGTCATAATGGTTGACCAATTCGATGATTTTTGAATGTCTGGCAATCTTCATGCCCCTCCTCCTAATCTCTCATCTTGGTGCGGAGCACCTCTAAAAAACTAATGTTGCTGATCTTAATAATACGAGTATCCTTTACAGACCGGCGTATCATGATCCTGTCTCCCACATTCATAGCAATATTCGTATCTCCGTCAAAAGACGCCACTGCCTTTCCGTTTCCTCTGTGGGTTCCCTGGGCCACTTCTACTTCGATCTCATCTTCTGCCGGGAAAATAATGCTCCGGGTATTCAGGGTATGAGGAGATACGGGGGTCATAATCATAATATTCGTCTCCGGCGAGACAATAGGTCCTCCGGCAGAGAGACTGTATCCTGTAGAGCCGGTGGCTGTAGAAATAATGATCCCGTCTGCTGTATAGGCATTTAAAAACTCTTTATTGATATAGTTGCGGGACCGGATCACTCCCATTGGTCCGTCCCTTCCGATCACGATATCATTAAGGGCCACGTCCTCTGCCACCATTTTCCCGCGGTGAAAGACCTTGCCATTGAGCATCATCCGTTTTTCAACTGTATACTCATCAGCTATGAGATGATTAAGCGCAGGCTCGATAGAGCCGCTGTCTATCTCTGCCAGATATCCCAAGGTTCCCAAATTGATCCCCAAAAGAGGGATCTGACGGCTGACCACATCTCTGGCGGCCTGAAGAAGAGTTCCGTCTCCTCCCAAAACGATCACACATTCTACGTCCCTGGGAATCTGGTTAATATCTGTATAATGATGGAGATTGTCTCTCACACCGGAAGAGGCCGGGCGGACGGAACAATTTTTTCCCTTGCTTTTTAAATATCCTTCTACCCTGGAGGCGACTTTCAATCCCTCATCTTTCTCACTGTTTGCAATAATATAAAAGTTATCCATAATTATTTGTCCAGTTCTTTGTGAGCCTGTGCCACAATTGAATCTATATCAATGTCTCCGTCTTCTGGCAGACCTTCCTGTTTTTTCTGGAGGTAAAGGAGATATTCTATATTTCCCTCAGGCCCCTTGATCGGAGAGTACTCCAGGTTCCGCAGGGCAAAGCCTGTCTCTGATGCAAAATCCGTAATCTTTTTAATAACTTCCCGATGGACTTCCGGATCACGCACCACGCCTTTCTTTCCTACCTTTTCCCGCCCCGCTTCAAACTGAGGTTTGATAAGACATACGATCTGTCCCTGCTCTCTGAGCAGTTTATATACCGGCGGCAAAACTTTTGTAAGAGAGATAAAGGAAACGTCAATAGAAGAAAAGTCTGGTTTATCTTCTATGTCTTCCGGTGTCACATAACGGATATTCGTCTTTTCCATACAGACCACTCTGGGATCATTCCGCAGTTTCCAGTCCAACTGTCCATGCCCTACATCTATAGCATAGACCTTCTCTGCTCCGTTCTGGAGCATACAGTCTGTAAAACCTCCTGTTGAAGAACCCACATCCATACATACAAGCCCTTCCAGGCGCAGTCCGAAATGAGTCATGGCCTTTTCCAGTTTTAAGCCTCCCCGGCTTACATACTTTAAAGTATTTCCTCTTACTTCTATATGTACTTTATCCGGAAACATGGTACCGGCTTTATCTTCTTTCTGATTATCAACGTATACATTTCCTGCCATGATCACAGCCTTGGCTTTTTCTCTGGAAGCAGCCAGGCCTCTTTTTACCAGCAGGACATCCAGACGTTCCTTCATTTATCTGGCCTCCTTGATTTTCTCATAAACTGACGCCCCGTCCAATCCCAGTTTTTCCTTAAGCTTTTCCGGATTTCCATGTTCTACAAACTGATCCGGCACAGCAAAAATCAGCACTTTTACCTGAGGATGATTTCTGCGCATATAATCCGCAGCCGCCATTCCAAAGCCCCCTGCTTTCACATTTTCTTCCATAGTCACCAGCAGGCTGTGCTCTTCTGCCACAAGATCCAGAATTCTTTCGTCTAAAGGTTTTACAAATCTGGCATTGATCAGCGTAGGATTCTCTCCCTCTTCTTTCAGCCGTCTATATACTTCTTCTCCTGTTTTTACCATACTTCCTACGGCAAGTATCGCAGTTTTTTCTCCCTTATAGAGGATCTCGCTGCATCCTCTGACTATAGGCGCCCGGAATTCTTCCAGCCCGTCATATGCCTCTCCTCTTGGATAACGGATAGCTACAGGGCCGTCATACTTCACAGCAAATTTCAGCATATCTGAAAGTTCCCATTTGTTTTTAGGCGCCATCACTGTCATATTCGGGATCATAGAGAGATAGCTGAGATCAAAGCATCCCTGGTGGGTCTCCCCATCGCTGCCCACCAGTCCCGCCCGGTCAACGGCAAAGATCACATGGAGATTCTGGATGCATACATCCTCTATGATCTGATCAACAGCTCTCTGAAGGAAAGAAGAATAAACAGCCACCACTGGAATCATTCCTCCAAGAGCCAGACCGGCCGCAAAGGTCACTGCATGTTCCTCAGCGATCCCCACGTCAAAAAATCTGTCCGGAAACATGTTCCGGAACCGTTTCAGTCCTGTACCGTCAGGCATAGCTGCTGTAACGGCTACCACTTTTTCTTCCCGGTCTCCGAATTTCCTCATGACCGTAGAAAAGATATCTGTATAATTTGCTTTTCCATGTTTGCCCAGGGGGATCCCATGTTCCAGATCAAAAGCAGCCGTACCATGAAACCTGGCCGGATGCCGCATAGCCGGTTCATAGCCTCTGCCCTTTTCTGTCTTTACATGAACTAATACAGGACCCTGGATCTTTTTTGCTTCCTGGAGCACCTGGATCATTCTGGCGCAGTCATGGCCGTTTACCGGTCCCAGATAAGTAATCCCCATATCCTCAAAAAACATTCCCGGAATGATCAGTCTTTTCATACTGTCTTTCGCCCGGTGTATTTTCTTTACTGTGGCAGGTCCGATCCCGGGAATTTTATTCAGGCTTTTTTTCACTCCTGTCTTTAGATCATGGTATCCCTCTGCAGTACGGAGATTCCCCAGATAACTGGAGATGCCTCCCACATTTTTAGAAATTGACATTTCATTGTCATTCAGCACAATGATAAAATTTGATTTCAGCTGAGAGGCATTATTGAGAGCCTCATAAGCCATTCCCCCGGTCAGGGCCCCGTCTCCGATCACAGAGACCACTTGATAGTTTTCCTTCTTTAGTTCCCTGGCGCATACATATCCCATGCCTGCGGAAATAGAAGTAGAACTATGTCCTGTGTCAAAAGCATCACAGGGACTTTCACTGCGCTTTGGGAATCCGCTCATGCCTCCCAGCATCCGCAGGGTATCAAAGCCCCCTTTCCTTCCGGTAAGGATCTTATGGGTATAGGACTGATGCCCCACATCCCAGATGATCTTATCCTGAGGAAGCTGCAGCACAAAGTGAAGAGCCATGGTAAGCTCTACTGCGCCCAGATTTGAGGCCAAATGTCCCCCGGTCCTGCTTAAATGTTCCAGAAGAAAAGTCCTGATCTCTCCTGCCAGCTGGGGAAACTGCTCCAGAGGAATTTTCTTTATATCGTTTTCTTTCTTTATTTCATCTAACAGCATGAACTATGCACCTCTATTTTCTGCGGGTACAGAGAAAAAGAAACAGTTCTCTCAAAAATGTCTTATCTCCCGGAAGCTGTGAAAGAAGCTCCAGGGCCTCTTCTGTCAGTCTCTGCACCTCCTGCCCCGCTTTTTCCATTCCTTCCAGCGTAACATAGGTTGTTTTATGATTTTTTTCATCACTTCCCACAGGTTTGCCCAGCTCTTTCTCATTTCCCGTCACATCCAGAATGTCATCCTGGATCTGAAAGGCCAGGCCGATCTTCCTGCCGATGCTCTCCACATCTGTCAGCTCTTCTATTCCGGCCAGGGCAGCACCGGCCATCAGGGAAGCCTCTATAAGAGCAGATGTTTTATTCACATAAATATAATCCACCATCTCTCTTGTGAGAGGTTTTCCGTCATTCTCCACATCTGCTCCCTGTCCTCCCAGCATTCCGTAAATTCCTGTCTTCTTTCCCAGGATTTCCAGAGCCCTGGCAGTTTTTTTCAGCTCTTCCTCATTTTCTGCCAGAGAAAAACTTTTGAAAGCAGTCTCATAAGCATAATTCAGAAGGGCATCTCCCGCCAGGATCGCCGCGGATTCCCCAAATACCACATGTGTGGTTTTCTTGCCCCTGCGGTACTGATCATTATCAATAGCCGGCAGATCATCATGGATCAGAGAATGAGTATGGATCATTTCGATCCCTGCCATAAAAGGCTCTGCCAATTCCCCTGTTCCTCCGCATACTTTATACATTTCTCCCAGTAGTATAGGACGAAGTCTTTTCCCTCCTGCCTCCATGCTGTAATTCATGGCTTTTATAAGATTGACAGAAAATCCTTCCTCCTTAGGAAGATATTTTCTTATAATATCTTCCGCATTCCGGGTCCTCTCTTCCAATTCTTCTCTAAAATTCACTTAGTTCACCATCTTCATTTATTTTTAACATTTTTTTCTCTACCCTGTCAATTTTGCTGCTGCACTGCTTTAAAAGCTCCATTCCTTTCTGGTACATAGCAAATGATTCTTCCAGAGAAATATCCCTGCTCTCTAATTTTTCCACGATTCCGTCTAATTCTTTCAGGCTTTCCTCAATGGGCACCTCCTGGTTCCCCGTTTCTTTTTCTTCCATCAGTTATATACTCCTCTCTTCCGGTTCTTTCCCTTTTATCTGTGCTTTTAAGGATCCGTCTGTGACCCGTATGGTCACAAGATCTCCCACTTCTGCCTGGGAGATTTCCGTTACAGCATGTCCCCGGCAATCTTCCACATAAGAAAAGCCCTGATTCAGTTTATCCAGGGGAGACAATCCCTTCATCCGCTCTATATAAATATTCAGCTTCTGCCTTGCCAGATAGATCTGATTCTCCATGGCATTTCCCATTTTTTCTTCCCATTCTATAAGCCGCATCCGCATTTCCCGGATCTTATAGCCAGGGCTTCCATGTTCCAGCCGTGTCTGATAATACTTCAGATTCTGTCTGAAAAACAGCAGGTGATTTTCCATAGCTCTGTTCATCTTCTGCCGATAATTTCCCAAGGTATTAAAAAAGATCCTCACATCTGCTACAGCCAGTTCTGCAGCCCCAGAAGGAGTTGGAGCTCTAAGATCCGCCACATAATCCGCAATCGTAATGTCTGTTTCATGTCCTACTGCAGAAATCACCGGCGTCCTGCATTCAAAAATTGCTCTGGCTACCTTTTCTTCATTAAAGGCCCACAGATCTTCTATGGATCCTCCTCCTCTTCCTACAATTATAACATCTACTCCCAGCCTGTCCAGAGTCTGGATTCCCTTTACAATACTTTCAGCCGCTCCCTCTCCCTGGACAAGAGCCGGATACAGGATCAGCTGCACATAAGGATTCCGCCTTCCGGCAATATTCCGGATGTCCTGGATCGCCGCGCCTGTAGGAGCTGTTACGATCCCGATTTTACTGGAATACATTGGAATAGGGCGTTTATATTCCTGGGCAAACATTCCCATTTCTTCCAGTTCCTTTTTCAGTGCCAGAAAACGTTCATACAAAAGGCCTGCGCCCTCCAAGGTGATTTCTCTTGCGTAAAGCTGATATTTTCCATCCCGCTCATAAACACTTACGCTGCCTCCCGCTACCACCCGGTCTCCGTTTTTCATGGGAAAAGCCAATCCCTTTCTCTGTCCGGCAAACATCACACAGGAAATAGATCCGGTTTCATCCTTCAAAGAAAAATAAATATGACCGGAAGTATGATACTTACAGTTAGATACTTCGCCTTTTATATAGATCCTTTTCAGCATAAAGTCCTGGTCAAACATATTTTTTATATAGGTATTTACCTGTCCTACAGAATAAATGCTGTTCATAAGGCCTCTCTTGCCACTTTTCCTAAAATTCCGTTGATAAAGGAGGCAGAATCTTCTCCTCCGAATACTTTACTGATCTCCACCGCTTCATTGATGGCTACCTTTACAGGAACATCTTCGTCATACTTCATTTCAAACACTGCCAGACGGAGAATGTTTAAGTCTACTTTGCTCATTCTTTTTGTTTTCCAGCCTGTGGATTTTTCATTCAGGATCCTGTCGATCTCCTCCAGATGCTCCTGGATCCTGTCATACTTATTTTCCATATAAGTCTGCTGGTCAGGCCCCAGGTCCTCCATTTCATCAAAATAAAGTTTTATCTGTTCCGGCATCTCTTCTGCTTCATTAAATTCTCTTAAAAACAGAAGCTTAAAGATGTGTTCTCTCATTTCTCTTCTTCCCATGATTTCCTCCTATTATTCAAAATTTATGTATAAAGAAAAAGGTGCCTCTAAAAAAGACACCTTACCTCTCTGCTCTTTTAGATCTTTACTTGTCAATGAACTATTTGGACTTTTCAATTTCCACGCTGGCAATCCGCACGTTGACGTCAGACACAGTAAGTCCCGTCATATTTTCAATAGCCGCTTTTACTCTCTCCTGGACAGTCTTGCTGGTTTCCAGAATATTATATCCGTACTTAATATTCAGCGCCAGATCCACACACACCACATCCTCCAGCACATCTACCTTAACGCCTTTAGAAAGATTTTTCATACCCAGTTTTCCAACCAGCTCATTTGTGATATTTCCAGCCATAGAATCCACGCCTTCTACTTCCGTAGCGGCCAGTCCGGCAATAATTGCTACAACTTCGTCTGCGATCTGTACTTCCCCAAGAGAACCATTGTCATGTATCTTATACACGTTTCTGTCTTCCGCCATAATTTTTACCTCCTAATAGGAAATATCCTGTGTTTTATTATACCAAATGCCTTTTAAAATTAAAAGCGGTTTTTTGCTTTTCGCCCAAAAAACCGCTTTTCTCCGCCTTTTTAATTTCTGGAAAATTCTGCAAGTCTTAAACCTTCGTTTCTGTCCAAAGTCATGCCGATGCTCCAGCTGTTGATAAACAGCAGCAAAGGATTTCCTTTCAGATCCATAACTTTCTTCATGTCAGAAGTTCCTGTGAGTTTTTTAACATCCACTTCTTCTTTATTTTCGATCCAGCGGATATGTTCATAAGGCAGAGATTCCAGGCGGATATCTACATTATACTCATTTTCCAGCCGGTATTTCAGTACATCAAACTGCAGGACACCTACAACACCTACGATTATTTCTTCCATACCGCCCATGATCTCCTGAAAAATCTGGATCGCGCCCTCCTGGGCGATCTGGTTGATCCCTTTTACAAACTGCTTTCTCTTCATGCTGTCTAAAAGCCGCACTCTTGCAAAATGTTCCGGTGCAAAAGTGGGGATCCCTTCATACCGGAATTTTCTTCCGGGAGCGCACACCGTGTCCCCGATAGAAAAAATACCGGGGTCAAATACGCCGATAATGTCCCCCGCATAGGCTTCCTCCACCACATGCCGATCCTGCGCCATCATCTGCTGAGGCTGGGAAAGGCGCATTTTCTTATTGCCCTGAACATGATATACCTCCGCTGCGGCTTCAAATTTTCCTGAGCAGATCCGCATAAAAGCAATCCTGTCACGGTGGTTTTTATTCATATTTGCCTGGATCTTAAAGACAAAAGCTGAAAAATCGGGATCCATAGGATCGATCTCTCCCTCATCTGAAATCCTGGGAAGGGGAGAGGAAGTCATTTTCAGAAAGTGCTTCAAAAAGGTCTCCACTCCAAAGTTTGTAAGAGCAGATCCGAAGAATACAGGAGACAGTTCTCCGTTGTCTACTTTTTCCTGATCAAATTCCGCGCTGGCTCCGTCTAAAAGCTCGATCTCTTCTAAGAGCTGTTCTTTCTGGTCCGGGTCGATCACCTGGTTCAGCCGTTCTTCTTCGATGCTGATCTCTTCTTCAATACCTTCTTTGGTTCCTTTCATGGTATCTGAAAAAGTCAGAACTTTTTTAGTCTCCCTGTCATAGACGCCCCGGAACTTTTTGCCGGAACCGATAGGCCAGTTCACCGGGCAGGTGGGAATCCCAAGCTCTTTTTCAATATCATCCAGGAGATCAAAAGTATCATTGGCGTCTCTGTCCATTTTATTAATGAAAGTAAAAATAGGAATATGGCGCATTGCACATACTTTAAAAAGCTTTCTTGTCTGAGCCTCTACGCCTTTGGAAGCATCAATGACCATTACTGCAGAGTCCGCCGCCATAAGAGTACGGTAGGTATCTTCAGAAAAGTCCTGATGACCAGGAGTATCCAATATGTTTATGCAGTAGCCGTTATAGTTAAACTGCAGCACAGAAGAGGTTACAGAAATACCTCTTTCTTTCTCGATCTCCATCCAGTCAGAAACAGCATGACGGGCAGTAGCCTTTCCTTTTACACTTCCTGCCAGATTAATGGCGCCTCCATAGAGAAGAAACTTCTCCGTCAATGTAGTCTTGCCTGCATCGGGATGAGAAATAATCGCAAATGTACGTCTTTTTGTAATTTCTTTTGTATAGTCAGCCACTCTTGGCCCTCCTTCTTTCTTGTTGAGCATCTCTGCACACTCCAGAATTTGCACACTGACGCTATTGTAGTATACCCATTTAAAGGTGTCAAGGGGCTTTTATTCATTTCCCTCTGTTCCGTCTAAAGGAGTGATCACAATATTCTCCACAGGAACGCTGGTCTTTCTTTTCACTATATCTTCAATCTGGGCTCTGGCGCTATCTTCCATATATTCCTGAGGTACGATCACGTCTGCGCTCTCCCCTGTCAGATTCACAACTACATTCTCGTAGCCCTGGGCTTCTAAGAGAAGTTCCGCAGCTTCTTCCTGCTCTGCCAGTTCTGTCATATTTACCATAGAATCCACGGCTTCCTGCTTCTGATCCTCCCCCAGATTTTCATTGTTGATGATCTCAAGCAAGGTTTCCTTATTCGCCGACCGCACCTGCTCCCTGCTTACTTTCGCCTGGGCGGCAAAATTTGAAGCGCCTGTAAGGACAGCCTCTCCGGGAGTTTCTGTCTGTGCCGTATCTGTTTCAGTCCCCTCGGCAGTCTCTGTTCCTTCCTGGGCTTCTGTGCTTTCTCCAGTAGTCTCTCCTTCTTCTTGGACTGCCTGGCTGTTTTCTTCTAACAATGCGGTTTCATCTGTAAGATCATAATCCAGACTATCGATCTCTTCTACGATCCCATCTGTATCCGAGGCTGTCTGCGCCGTATCTTCTTCATCATTCTGGCCAAGGCTTCCCAGAGTGCTGTCAATTCCCAGATGATTATCTGAGTAATTAATGTATCCGGCAACAGCGATCATGATTGCCAGGGCCGTAATGATAACCTGATTTTTCTTGAATATCTTTTTCATACTCATTCTCCTCTAATTCATTTTCATTACTTTAATTTTATGGGCCTCAACCTGAAATAATACCTGTACAGCCTCTTGAATATCCTTGATCACTACCGGATTATCTCCTCCCTCGGCCACTACCAGCACCCCGGTCACCTGGGGATATCGTTCTTCTGACACATAGGGAGTCTGATTTCCTCTGGAGTCCCTTTCATAGACCGTCTCTGTTTCATCCTTTTCCACGATTTTTTCCTGGGTGCCTTCACAAGTAAGGAATACTTCTGCTTTTCCCACTCCCTGCACCTGCTCCAATACCTGTACCAGGCGGTTCTCCATTCTTGTCTCCCAGTCCTGTTCTTCCCCGCTCTGGGAACGGTCTTCCTGTATATCTCCCCCATCTTGCTCCTCCTCTCCTCCTGTAGGAAGGGCGATGATCAGCAGAAGAAGTCCTGCCAGAAGCAAAACCCCCAGCCTTTCTTTTTTCATCCACTTACCTAAAGGCTTCATGGGCTCACCTCCTGCCCTTTTAAGATCTCCTCTTCTCCCTCTGCATTCCAGGTTTCCTCCCATTTTCCGGCTCGTTCCTGCCACTCCTCTTTTTCAGTCTCCAAAGCCTGAAATTCTCTAAAAAAACTATAGATTTCATTTTCAAGGCCGGTAAACTGAAAGACAGGAGAAAGGATCACCAGAATCAACAGCAGCCCCATATAAAATTGTACATATTTTTTATAACTGTTGTCCGGCAGAAAATTCATAACCGCGGAAAGCAGGACAAAAAAGCAGGCAACATTCTGGATCCAGGAATAAATCCCATCTGTCATTCTCGCACCTTCCCTAATGAGATATAAAAGACACTGACAAAATCGCTATGGTTATCAAAAAAAGCAGTTCTACCGTAACAAGCACCTTCAAAAGAAGACGGCAGCCTTCTCCCATGGCAGAAAGGCAGCCGATCATACGTCTATCGGAAACCGGCTGGAGCAGAGCTGCAAAAAGTTTATAGATCAGAGCTGACAATGCCAGTCTGATCACAGGCGGAAGGCCCAGGATCAGCAATATCAGTATTCCTGTCACTCCAAGGCAGTTCCGGATCAGTACCGCTGTTCCTAAAGCTACCTCCGCTGCCCCATCGATCACATTTCCTATCCCGGGGATGGCTGACGCTGTTTTTCCTAAAGCATCTCTTTTCAGAGAATCAAGGGCAGGACTGATCATATTCTGGATCAATTCCATTCCTATGACTAAGGCTGTAATAGTTTTCAGAGTCCACTCCAGGATTGTCCGCAGCAGATCTGCCAGCTTGGAAAGAAAATCTTCTTTATGCAGAAAATTGATCAGCTGAATGATCACATATGCCTGGATCGCCGGAAGAACTGCTTTTAGAAAAATCACCTGGATCAAAAAGATCACCGCCAGTACCGCCTCATAAAAAATCATGGCAGTCCCTGCTCCCGATGCTGCCGTCACTGCCAGGAAATAGGACGGCATAAGAGCCTGCATGAACGTGATCAAATTCTCCAGATTTTTGGAAAGATCCCCGCTGAGGCTGCTGAAAGAATGGATCAGAACAGCAAGCAGCAGCATATATACAATGTAAAAGCTGGCTTCTCCTGCCTGGCTTGCGGAAAAAACATTGGTAAAATTCGTAAACAGCGCAGCTATCAGGACCAGCAGCAGAATCTGGAAAAAAACTTCTTTATCTGTATACATACGGCTGAAAAGAAAGTTTTTAGCCGTATCTATCAAAAAATCTTTTGTAAATACCTCTTCTCCTGTAAGGATCCTCTCCAGAGCGTCTCTGATATTAAAAGTTTCTTCTCCCAGCAGTTCATTGACCGTTTTCTGCATCTCTCCCAGTTCCAGTCCTTCCAGAAGAGCCTCCTGACTTTTTTCCTGTTCTTTTATCAGTTCATCCTCTGACTCCTCCTGTCCCACCTGTTTCTGAGCCGCCTGAAGATATACCGGAAAGAGCAGCCAGATCACTAGACCGAGAACCGCAAATACCCCACAGGCTCCTCTCTTTTCCATGACCCTTCCTCTCATGACAAAACGCTGTGTATTGTTTCCATCAATGCCAAAAGCACAGGCATTGAAAGCACCATGATATAAAGTTTGGTGAATATCTCAATCTGTCCGCCTATGGCGCCATATCCCGCATCTTTGCAGATCCCTGAAGAAAATTGTCCGATATAGGTAATCCCGATGATCTTCAATAAAGTCGTAAGATACTCTGTATCCAGTGGAAGGTACTCTTGTATTTTTAATACAGAGGAAAAAAGATAGGAAAGTTTTTCCGTCATATAGAAAAAAATCAAAATACCGGCGGCCAGACTGATATAGATGGAGTATTCCGGTTTCGTTCCCTTTAAAAAAAGGCCAAGGAGTACTCCTGTCATCCCCAGCATGACAATCCTTACCACTTCCATTCCCATTCCCCCTAAAGTGCAAAAAGTTCCTGTATTGTGCGAAACAGATCATATATATAAGGCAGGATCCAGAATAGAACAAGAACAAGTCCTGCCAGGCTGGTAAGAAAAGCCAGTTCTTCTCTCTGACTGTGTTTCAGGATCTGACACAGTACAGACACCAGGATCCCAACTGCCCCTATTTTAAACAACAAACTAACCTCCACCCTATCTCCTCCCTGCTCTCACTTCCTTTATATGTTTCTCAGATCAGCATGACTGCCAGAAAGATCCCTGTCATAAGCCCCAATGCCTGGTACATTTTTTTCTTTGCCGGGGCTTCTTTCTCTGTCCGGGCGATCTCACCCTTCAGCGCCTCCAGATACAGATGGATGGTATTTTCCTGCATGGTAATGTCCATATATCCCAGATCTTCTCCCAATCTGATAAATTCCTCCAGATCATTTTTTGTCAGGCTGCTTTCTTTTAAATATTTTTCTGCGCTTTGAGAAAAGAGCAGGGAAAAACGTTCTCCCTGGTTTGCTTTTGCTTCTTTTGATATCTCTCTGAGAAATTCAGAAAGAGGGGACCTGGTTTTTTCTGCCACCCTCATCATAGCCTCCGGCAGAGCCTCTTTTCGATAGGTGATCTCCCCCAAAAGAAAATACAGCATTTTTTGTATTTCTTCCAGCTGCCTCAGTCTTCTGGAATAATTCAGGCTTTTCCTATATCCTATAGCTGCACAGGAAAAGATCACTAAAACCGCCCCTGTCAGTTTCAGCATAGGATTCCCTGTTTTCGTTTCCAGTCAAAAAGGCTGGTCCCTCTCTCATCAAAAATAGCTTTTACCCGTCCGGCCCTGTCTTGATAGTGAAGGACAATATATCTTTCAAATACCCTCTCCTGTACCAGCCGCTGCAGCAGCGGCTTTCTTTTGATATCTTCCACAGAACTTCCATGGACTGTGGCAAAAAGTTTGCACCCGCAATGGATCACAGATTCTATGGCATGGATGTCCTCATAATCTCCCAGCTCGTCTACTGCCACCACTTCTGGTGACATAGACCGTATCAGCATCATCATGCCTTCTGCTTTCGGGCAGCAGTCCAGGACATCTGTGCGGATACCCAGGTCATTCTGAGGAATTCCCTGGTAAGAACCGCCGATCTCTGACCTTTCATCTACAACCCCTACCGACACTCCAGGCATATAGGAGCTACCGCTGCTGACCTGGCGGATGAGATCTCTAAGAAGCGTAGTCTTTCCGCATCTGGGCGGTGAAATAATCAAAGTGTGACAGATCCTGCCGTTTTTAATAATATAGGGAAGAATAGGCGAAGCACAGCCTTTTATCTGATGTGATAATCTGAGATTGATATAAGATATGTATTTTACACTTTTAATCCTGTCCCCTTCCAGGACAGTCTTTCCTGCGATCCCTACCCGGTGTCCTCCCTGAATGGTAATGAACCCCTGGCGGATTTCATCTTCAAAAGCATACATGGAATAGCCGCTGACATATTCCATGGTTTCTTTTAAGTCTTCTGCTTTTACAAAACATCCCTTTGTTTCTTCTCCGGAGAAATTTCCTTCTTTCGTCAAAAAGTATTCTTTTCCTTTGTATATCAGGATCAAAGGCGCGTTGACACGGAGACGGATCTCATAAACCTGATTCATGTCAAAATGCGCCTTCAGAAGGGCCTGCCGGATATGGGCAGGGAATAATCTTGCAATTTCTTCCTGTTTCATTGTCCTCACCTCTTTTTAAAATATATATATGAGGACAATCTTTATTTATGATATTTTTCTTGGTTCTGGCTGCCGTATTTCCAGATTAAAAGAATCCGTAGAAGCCACACAGCCAGCCAGATCTTCCTTCAGCCAGAAAAATCGATGGCAGCCCGGGGCCGGCAGCTCTTTCAGCTCTCTTTGAAGTCCCTCTCCGGAAAGCTTTATGCAGCTTTCTTTATATGTCCACAATTTTATAAATTCCCGGATACTGTCTTCCGCCTTCAGGATCTGTTTCTGCTCTTCCTGGTTCATAGTCCTGGAAATCATTCTCCGGGATTTTACAGGGCGGATTTCCTGAATATCCACGCCGCAGGGCTGGGAAGAAATGGCACAAACCCCATAGCCTCCCGAATGACTGATATTAAAATAAACCTGAGGACTACAGACCAGGTATGGCTTTCCCCAGGTTTCCTTTTTGATCCTGGATTCCAGCACATCCAATAAACTTTGAGGATCCTTCAGACTTCCAAAAAATTCTCCCCAGCCAAGATCCTGCAGGCCGCGAATAAGGAGAAGACGGCCGCAGATACTCTCCCGGTGCTTCTCCTCTTTCCATTTTTCTGTCCACTCTTCAATTTTCCCAGCGTAGATATAAATCATACCAGGGTTCATAATTCCTTCTTCCTTTCCAGAAGGCCGGACTCCAGCAGAAATCTGGAGGGCTCCAGTTTTTTCTCATGACGTTCTTCTGTATAAAAAAGAGACAGTTTCTTCCTGGCCCTGGTCATTCCTACATAAAAAAGCCGGCGCTCTTCCTCCACATCTCTTTCCCCGGACGCCTTTCTATAAGGTATAATCCCGTCATTTACATCCATAATAAAAACCCGGTCAAACTCCAGGCCTTTCGCGCTGTGAAGAGTAGAGATTACTACCCCCTCTCTTTCCATGCTCTGCTGTCTGGCCTGTTCTTTTAATTTTTCTGTGTATTCAGCAATATGAGAAAACCAGTCTCCAAAGTTCTTGTATCCTTTTGCGCTTTCTGCCAGTTCTTCAAGAACTTCGTACAATTCCTCCACCCGCAGTTTTCTGTAGGATGCATAGTCCTTTAAATATTCCTCATATCCTATCCCGTAGCGGATATAATTTATCGCGCCATAAGGAGTCATGTCCTTCAAAGTTTTCAGGTCTTCTTCCAGCCTGTCAATCCTGTCGCACATCCATTCTTTTTCTTCATAGAACCACCGGAGTTCCTCAAAAGAAATCTGTTCTCCATCCAGGGCTTCTCTTGATATGTAACGGTTTGGACGGTTCATTACCTGAAGAAATTCTTTTCTGCTCCTGTCTCCCATGGCCAGTTTCATATAAGAGATCATATTCCGGGCGATCCAGTGCTCATAGAGATTGGGCAAAGTATCCCTTATCTGAAAAGGGATCTGATACTCCATCAGGATTTCCACCAGGAACCTGGCTCCTGAGTTGGTCCTGTACAGCACTGCTATTTCTTCATAAGGGCATCCTTCCTTTCCCGCCTTCAAAATACAGTCTTTTACATAAAGCTCTTCGTCTTTTCCCTTTTCAAAACCTTTTACCAGAGGAACAGGCCCGGGAGGATTCTCTGTATATATTTTTTTCTTAAATCTTTTCTGATTCCAGGCGATCACCTTTCCCGCCGCTTCCAGGATCTGGGGCGTAGAACGGTAATTACAGGAAAGGATTTCTGTCTGGACCTTTGGAAAATCTTTCGGAAAATTCATCATGATCTCCGGCCTGGCTCCCCGGAATGCGTAGATAGACTGGTCATCATCCCCTACAATAAAAAGATTATTCTGGGGAGCCGCCAGCATTTTCACAATATCATACTGGATCTTATTAATATCCTGAAATTCATCTACCAGAATAAACTGGAATTTATCCTGCCAGCCCCGGCGGATATCTTCCCTCTGTTCCAGAAGATCATAACAATATAATAGCATGTCGTCAAAATCCAGAAGTCTGGATCGTCTGCATCCATTTACATAATCTCTGTAGATGCTCCGGAAAACTTCATCAGGACAGTTGCCGGAATAATAATGTTCAATAGGAATCCTGGCATTTTTTATCTGACTGATCTCCAGAGACAGTCCCTGAAAGAATTCCTTCTCATCTTCTATCTCCAGTCTCTTCCTGTAGGCAATCTCCTTAAGCATGTCATATTTCCGCTCTTCGCTTAAAATATTTTTTCCTGTAAGCCGGTAGGCATGGCGTAGTATTCCGTAAAACACACCGTGAAAAGTGCCAAAGGTTACCTGCCGGTAATCTGCCTCCACTCCGGCTTCCCGGCAAAGTTTTTCAAATCTGCCTTTCATCTCCCTGGCTGCAGCTTTGGTAAAGGTCACCACTAAAATATTTGCCGGATTTACTTTGTACGTTTCCAAAAGATTTTCCACTCTCCTGGTCATAGTGGCCGTTTTCCCCGATCCAGGTCCCGCCAGAAGCATCATAGGACCTTTAAAATGTCTGACTGCTTTTTCCTGGGCACTGTTCATTTTCATAGTCTGCTGTTTTCTGCCTCCCTACAGCTCAGCGGAGCTTTTCCACAGCAGCCCTAAGTCTGTTCAGACTCTCCTCTTTTCCCAGTACTTCCAAAATTTCTGTTGCTCCTGCAGGAGTCATCTGTTTTCCTGAAAGAGCTGTACGGATAGGCCAGAGGATCTGGCCATTTTTATAACCTTTCTCTTTTGCGAATCCGCAGAGAAGGGCATAAAGGGCATCATTGCTGTAATCTTCCTGATTTTCCAGAACCGGAATGATCTTTTCCAGAACTTCCAGAGAAATCTCAGGATTTGTCTTCATTTTCTTATGGGTGTACATGGAAACATCATATTCCGGCACCTGCTCAAAGAAATCAATGAGATCCGGAATATCCGGGAACACTTCGATCCTGGTCTTTGCCATTGCGGCAATTTTCTTCAGATCAATGTCCCTGGTAATGGTCTTCTGGATATAGGGCAGAGCCATTTCATAGAACTTGTCAAAATCCATGGCTTTCATATATTCTCCGTTCATCCAGCGAAGTTTCTGGACATCAAACACTGCTGGAGATTTGCTCATATGATGATAGTCGAACACTTTCACCAGTTCTTCCAGAGAAAAAATCTCCCGGTTGTCCTCAGGGCACCATCCCAGCAAAGCCACATAGTTTACAATAGCCTCTGTCAGGAATCCCTGCTCCACCAGATCCTCGTAAGAAGAATGTCCGGAACGCTTGCTCAGCTTTTTGTGTTCTTCATTAGTGATCAGAGGGCAGTGCACATAGGTAGGCACTTCCCAGCCGAAAGCTTCGTAAATACGGTTGTATTTCGGTGAAGAAGACAGATATTCATTTCCTCTTACCACATGGGTGATCCCCATGAGATGATCATCCACTACATTGGCAAAGTTATAGGTAGGATATCCGTCAGACTTGATCAGGATCAGATCGTCCAGCTCGTTGTTTGGCACGGTAATATCTCCGTAAATATCGTCATGGAAAGTGGTGGTTCCCTCTGCAGGCATATTAAAACGAATCACATGAGGCTCTCCTGCAGCCAGTTTTGCTTCTACTTCCTCTTTGCTCAGATGGAGGCAGTGTTTGTCGTACATGGCCACTTCTTTGCCCTCAATACTGGTCTTTAAAGACTCCAGCCGTTCTTTGGTGCAGAAGCAGTAATAAGCGTCTCCCTGATCGATCAGCTGTTTGGCGTATTTCAGGTAAATACCCTGGGCATTTCTTTCGCTCTGGACATAAGGGCCGTATCCTCCGTCTTTGTCCGGGCCTTCGTCATGTTTCAGTCCGGTTTCCTCCAGAGTATGATAGATGATATCTAAAGCCCCTTCTACAAAACGCACCTGATCCGTATCCTCAATACGCAGGATGAAATCTCCTCCCTCATGCTTTGCGATGAGATATGCGTACAATGCAGTCCTTAAATTTCCCACATGCATCCTCCCTGTAGGGCTGGGGGCAAATCTTGTTCTTACTTTACTCATTCTTCTTTTCTCCTTATAACGATCCTCTTTGGGTTACTTTAAACGAAAAAATAATGAGGTATGCGGTGTGAAAACCCATACCCCATTATTGGAATTATACATAACCTGTATTCCTTTTTCAAGTGGTGATTTTCCTTTACAAAATCGGGAAGATCATCATGATCCATCCTACTGCAGGCAGCTCCTATCTTACAGGCGCAAACAGCACTTTTCCCGTGCCCCGGTAAACATTCACCAAACCTTCCCCTGAGACTGCAGAACCCATCAAGGATTTTCCTGACCGCTCCACGGTAAAGTCCAGACTGCCGCTCCAGGCCACTGCCATATTGCCGTCAATCTTTATCACATCATCCCGGAGAGTCACCTCCACTAATTCCTCCTTTGGACAGGGAGATTCCAGGCAGAGGACTCCGCTTCCAACGATCCCCAGATTAAACATGCCTTCATTTCCTGCCACGGCAGAGGACAAGGTAGAACGCATCACAGCCTTGTGTCTGAGATTTGCGTCACAAGCCAGGAACATGCCGTCATCCAGGACCACAGAGCCGTTCCAGTCATCCACATCCAGAAGGATAATATGCTTATAGGTAGGCTCCAGTACCATGACCCCGTCTCCTGTATACTCCGGCTTAATAGCGGATTCCCCTGTCACCTTTCCTCTTACGGCTTTTCCCAGGAGGTCGCCGACTCCTTTGATCCCCGTGGTGGCCTTAACGTTTCCCACCATCCACTGCATGGCCCCGGACTGAACCGTCACATTCGCCTGGCTCAGATCACACATGATCTGTCGCTTCCGCACATTCATGGCATTGCAGAAATAAGCCGCCATAGCGTTGGTAGGCGCTACGCTGAGATCCCTCGCATACTCGATAACAGTAAAAGGTCCCATAGAATCCAATACATTAATATCGTCGTTGTTGGTAAAATTACTGATATGAAACATTGCTGATTCCTCCCCTTCTATCTCTCCTGATTTGCCCGGTGAAATTCTTCCATGATATCTTTGACCTTCTCGATCTTATCACACCGGTAGGCGTTCTCCCCGCAGAACAGCAGGGCCTCGTCCAGATTTCCCTCCGCTGCATTGACTAAAGCCTGGGTGATGCAGTATGGAATCTTTGCAGGGTCACAGGTGGTAATGCAGTGATAGCAGTGTTTAATTCTGCATTTTTCTTTTTTGGACCTATCGATAAACGCATTATGGATAGCCCGGCCCGGCATGCCTACAGGGCTTTTCACAATGCAGATATCTTCTTTCTTTGCTTTGATATAAGCTTCTTTATAAGCAGGAGCCGCATCGCACTCTTCTGTGGTGACAAACCGGGTGGCCACCTGGACGCCATCCGCTCCCAGGGACAGAGCATGCTTCATATCTTCTCCGTCAAAGATGCCGCCTGCAACGATCACCGGAATATCTCTTCCTGCTTTTTTCTCATATTCTTTGTTTTTCTCAATAATAGACAGGATCACCTGGTCATAGGATTCCGGTGTAAGGGTCTCCAGCTCTTCTGTGGAAAAGCCCAGATGGCCGCCTGCCTTAGGCCCCTCGATCACTACAAAATCCGGATATCTTTTATACTTTCTCTCCCACATCCTGCACAGGACTGTGTAGGATTTCAGGGAAGAGACCACCGGAGCAATCTTGACGTCAGAGCCTTCTGTATATTTCGGCAGGTCCACCGGAAGTCCTGCGCCGGAAATGATCACATCCGCTCCGGCTTCTACCGCTGTTTTTATATATTCTTCATAGCGCTGAGTAGCCACCATGATATTAAAGCCTACGATACCGTCATTGGCAATTTTTCTGGCCGCTTCCAGCTCTTTTTTCATAGCCCTGTAATTGGCCTCAAAAGGGTTCTGATAAAAATCCGGCTCCCGCCACCCGATCTGGGCGGTAGAAATAATACCGATGCCGCCGTTTGCAGCCACAGTGCCTGCCAAACGGGAAAGACTGATTCCCACTCCCATTCCTCCCTGTATCACAGGGATCCTCGCCTCTAAATCACCGATTTTTAATCTTGTACCCATTTTACACTCCATTTCTAAAAAGAGCCGCCGCATCTGTTTTATACAGAGAATTTTTCTCTGGCAGCAGAAATGCAGCAGCTCCTTTCTACAACTTTTTACATTTTTCTGAATCTCTCATAACGCTGAGCTGCCAGTTCTTCTCCTGACATCCCCTCTACTTTTTCCAAAAATTCCAGCATTCTCCGCTTCATATCCTTGGACAGATCTTCCAGATTATCCTTACATGCAGGAATATCTTCCGGAATCACCTGTTCGATAACGCCCAGTTCCAGCAGATCTTTGGCTGTGATCTTCATGACTTCTGCAGCTTCTTTGGCCTTTTTGCTGTCTTTCCAGAGAATGGAAGCAAAGCCTTCCGGAGAGAGAATGGAATAAGTAGCATTTTCCATCATCCATACTTCATTTGCCACACCCAGGGCAAGGGCGCCGCCGCTCCCTCCTTCTCCGATCACAATGGAAAGAACCGGCACTTTCAGATCTGACATTTCCAGAAGATTTCTGGCAATGGCTTCTCCCTGTCCTCTCTCCTCAGCCTCAATACCGCAGAAAGCTCCCGGGGTGTCAATAAAACAAATCACCGGACGGTTGAACTTTTCTGCCTGTTTCATAAGACGGAGAGCCTTTCTGTAGCCCTCCGGGGAAGGCATACCGAAATTCCGGGTAATATTATCCTTTGTGTTTCTTCCCTTCTGAACGCCGATGACTGTAACCGGCTGTCCATCCAGTACCCCAAGGCCGCCCACAATGGCTCCGTCATCCCGGAAAGCCCGGTCACCGTGGAGTTCCATAAAACTGTCAAACACTGTCTCTATATAATCAAGGCTGGTGAGACGTTTGGCATCCCTTGCCGCCTCTACTTTTTCCCAGGCGGTCATCTCTTTTTCCTTCCGCCTTCTTTTGGATTTTTTCTCTTCCTTGCTTTCTTCCGGAAGATTAATCCTTAAAAACTGGCAGTAGCCTTTATTTCTCTGGTGAAGTTTGATCAGACCGGAAAGAGTCTGTTTCAGATTCTCTCTCCTCACAATTCCGTCGATGATTCCATGTTCCAGCAGAAACTCTGATCTCTGGAATCCTTCCGGAAGTTTCTGTCCTATCGTCTGAGCGATCACTCTGGGGCCTGCAAAGCCTATAAGAGCTCCCGGCTCAGCCAGGATTATATCTCCCAGCATGGCAAAGCTGGCGGTAACTCCTCCTGTAGTAGGGTCTGTCAGCACCGGAATGTAAAGAAGACCAGCCTCGCTGTGACGTTTAACAGCCGCAGAAGTTTTTGCCATCTGCATAAGGGAAATGATCCCTTCCTGCATTCTGGCTCCTCCGGAACAGCAGAATAAGATCACGGGAAGTTTTTCCTCGGTTGCTCTCTCGAAAGATCTGGTAATCTTTTCTCCTACTACATGTCCCATACTTCCCATAAGGAATCTGGCATCGCAGACTCCCAGCACCACACGCTGGCCGTCTATCTTTGCTTCCCCAATACGGACAGCTTCCTCCAGGTGGGTTTTTGTCTGAACCTGGGCAATTTTCTCCTCGTATCCCGGATAGTCCAAAGGATTGGTATTGGCAAGGCCGGTGCACCACTCTGTAAAGCTTCCCTTATCCGCCACCATTTTAATCCTGGTCTTTGCCTTGATACGAAAATATCCGTCACATTTGGGACAAATATAATAATGACTGACAACGTCCTCCTTATATAAAAGCTCCCCGCATTTAGGACATTTAACCCAAAGACCTTCCGGCACGGAAGGAGCCGCTTCAGGTTCCTGCCCCTGTTCTTCACCCTGTACTTCCTGTGTCTGTACATTGGCAGACTTTTTAAATAAATCCTTTAATCTGGACATCTCCGTGACTCCTTTATCTTAAATTCACTCTATTCCGTAATGCTCTGGTATGAAACTGGTAGTAACGTTTCCCTCTATGAAGTCCTTCTGGTTTAGAATATCATACTGAAAATCCAGATTTGTCTGAACACCCTCAATAACCACTTCTCCCAGAGTGCTTCTCATCTTTGCAATGGCAGAGGCCCTGTCTTTATCATATACGATGACCTTCATGATCATAGAATCGTAATTAGGCGGGATCTGATAGCCATTGAATACAGCGGTATCTATGCGGACACCGTTCCCCCCCGGCAGATGGATGTTCTCAATGGTTCCCGGACAGGGCATAAAATTCCTGGAAGGATCTTCTGCGTTGACCCTGCATTCAATGGCATGGCCTCTCATAACAATATCCTTCTGTTCCACAGAAAGAGCCAGGCCCGCCGCAATACGGATCTGTTCTTTTACCAGATCCACTCCGGACACAAATTCCGTAACCGGATGTTCTACCTGGATCCTGGTATTCATTTCCATAAAAAAGAATTCGCCGGATTTATCCAGAAGAAATTCTATAGTCCCTGCGCTTTCATAGCCGACGGCTTTCGCTGCTTTTACAGCAGTCTCTCCCATCTGTTCTCTGGTAGCCTGGTCAATGGCGCAGGAAGGGGATTCTTCGATCATTTTCTGATGACGTCTCTGAATAGAGCAGTCTCTCTCTCCCAGCTGGACTACATTTCCGAATTTATCTCCAAGGATCTGGACCTCGATATGTCTTGGTTCCCGGACATATCTTTCCAGATACATTGTATCATCTGCAAAGGCATTTACAGACTCTCTCTGGGCAGTATTAAAATTCTCTTCAAAGTCTTCAGGACTCTCTGAAATTCTCATTCCTTTGCCGCCGCCGCCTGAAGAAGCTTTGATCATAACCGGAAAACCGATCTCTTTCGCCGCTTCCAGAGCTTCCTTCACATCATACACAGGCTCCTTGGTTCCCGGAACAACAGGAACTCCCGCCTCCATCATGGTCTTTCTGGCTTCCGATTTATTTCCCATCTTATGGATGATATCTGCAGAAGGGCCGATAAAGGTAACATTGCATTTTTCGCACATTTCCACAAATTTGCTGTTTTCAGAAAGAAAGCCGAAACCTGGATGGATCGCCTCTGCCTTGGTGGCAATGGTAGCGCTTAAAATACGCTCCATATTCAGGTAGCTTTCCTGGGGAGCTGCCGGGCCGATGCAGATTGCTTCATCAGCAAGCTGTGCATGAAGAGCATCTCTGTCCGCTTCGGAATAAACAGCTACTGTCTTAATCCCCATTTCTCTGCAGGCACGGATGATCCGTACTGCAATCTCTCCTCTGTTTGCGATCAATATTTTCTGAAACATACTTTACACTCCTCTATCCAATCATAAAGGTCATTTCACCCATAACGGTAATCTTTCCGTCCTGGTTTCTGGCCACGGCTTTTCCTACGCCTACAGGGCCTTTTTCCTTAATAATCTCAACTTCCAGAGTCAGTACGTCTCCCGGAACAACTTTATTTTTAAATTTCGCATTATTGATAGCGCCGAAATATGCGGTTTTTCCTTTGTTTTCCGGCTTGCTCAGAATCGCTACTGCTCCTACCTGGGCCAGAGCTTCGATCTGAAGGACTCCCGGCATGATAGGTTCCTGAGGAAAATGTCCTGCAAAGAAAGGCTCGTTGTAAGTCACGCATTTTCTTCCCACGGCCCTTACGCCAGGTTCCATTTCTTCGATGGTATCTACCAGCAGAAATGGATGTCTGTGAGGAATGATCTCCATAATTTCTTTTGTTGTCAGCTTCATTTCTTTCCCTCCTATTTAATCACGAACAGAGGCTGTCCGAATTCTACCACTTCTTCATTGGATACCAGTACTTTTTCCACAGTTCCGTCAAATTCAGACTCAATCTCATTCATAAGCTTCATAGCTTCCACAATCGCCAGGACCTGACCTTTTTTGACTGTGTCTCCCACCTTTACATAAGGCTCTGCGTCTGGTGAAGGAGCGTTATAGAAGGTTCCTACCAAAGGAGACTTTACTATATTTCCATCTAAAGTCTCTTCCTGCTCCTGCCGGGTATTCTCCTGAGAAGGCGCAGCAGCAGGCTGAACGATCTCTGCCGCTACTGCTGCCGGAACAGCAGCAACAGCCTGAGGAGCGGCAATGACCTTTGTCTGTTTGTCTGTTTTCATGGAAATCTTCAGATTTCCTTCTTCCATGGTAAACTGTGTAAGGTTTGACTCACTGACTGTATGAATTAACTCTATGATTTTTTCTAATTCCATCGTACATCCTCCCCTAATCCTGATATTTTTTGATCAGCAGGCTGGCATTATGGCCGCCAAATCCCAGAGAATTGGAAAGGGCATATTCAATTTCCATTTCCTGTCCCTTTCCGGTTACATAGTCCAGATCACACTCTTCATCAGGCACCTGGTACCCTACTGTCTCATGGATATATCCCTCTTCGATCTCTTTCACACAGGCGATAAATTCAACGGCGCCTGCCGCTCCAAGAAGATGTCCGATCATAGATTTTGTAGAGTTGACTTTTAATTTGTGTGCATGGTCGCCGAATAATTTCTTAATAGCTCTTGTTTCAAAAAGGTCGTTATGATGAGTACTTGTTCCATGGGCATTGATGTAAGTCACATCTTCCAGAGGAATTCCTGCTTCTTTGATGGCGTTTTCCATACATTTCGCAGCTCCCTCGCCGTCTTCTGCCGGAGAGGTAATATGATAAGCATCGCTGGTCGCGCCATAGCCTACCACCTCGGCCAGGATCTTTGCCCCTCTCTTCTTGGCATGTTCCAGTTCTTCCAGAACTACCACGCCTGAACCTTCGCCCATAACAAAGCCACTTCTCTCTTTGTCAAAAGGAACGGAGCAGCGTGTAGGATCCGGATTAGTGGACAATGCAGTTAAAGCCGCAAACCCTGATATGCCAAGAGGGGTAATACTTGCCTCGGTACCTCCTGCCACCATCACATCTGCATCACCAAACTGGATAGTTCTGTATGCTTCACCGATACTGTGGGTTCCTGTAGCACAGGCGGTTACCACATTGATGCTCTTGCCTTTCAGGCCAAACTGGATCGATACATTTCCTGCGGCCATATTGGAGATCATCAGAGGAACCATCAGAGGGTTTACTCTGTTTGGTCCTTTTTCCACCAGTTTTGTATGCTCTCTCTCTACAGCCTGAAGGCTTCCGATACCGGAGCCGATAGAGCAGCCTACGCGGAAGGGATCTTCCTTCTCCATATCCAGACCAGACTGTTCAATAGCTTCTTTTGCAGCAGCCACTGCATACTGGGCGAAAAGCTCCATTCTTTTGGCCGCCTTAAAATCCATATAATCTTTTCCCTGGAAGCCTTTTACCTCAGCAGCCAGGTGTACTTTATAATCCGTTGTGTCAAATTTGGTAATCTCTCCAAATCCGATCTTTCCTTCTTTTAAACCATTCCAATATTCTTCTACATTTAATCCGATAGGAGTGATCGCTCCCATACCAGTAACAACAACTCTTTTCATATATCCTCCTACATGCACATACCGCCGTCAACGCTGATGACCTGGCCGGTTATATAATCTGCTTTGTCTGATGCCAGAAATGCTACCATCTCTGCAATATCTTTTGTCTTTCCGAATCTACCCAGAGGGATCTGTCTGCAGGCAGCCTCTTTGACGTCATCGCTTAATACTTCTGTCATCTCTGTATCAACAAACCCGGGAGCCACAGCATTGACTGTAATGCCTCTGCTGGCCAGCTCTCTGGCCATAGTCTTTGTCAGTCCGATAACTCCTGCTTTGCTGGCCGCATAGTTTGCCTGACCCGCATTTCCCAGAATGCCGGAAACAGACGAAATGTTAATGATCTTTCCGCTTTTCTGCTTCAGCATCTGCCGAGCTGTATGACGGATGGTATTGAAGGTTCCCTTTAAGTTTGTGTTGATCACTGCGTCAAAATCTTCTTCCTTCATCCGCATGATCAGATTGTCTCTGGTAATGCCGGCATTGTTTACAAGGATATCCAGACGTCCGTACTCTTTAATAATATTCTGGATCATTTCCTGGCAGGCATTAAAATTGCTTACGCTGCACTGATAAGCAGCAGCCTGTCCGCCGTTTTTTTCAATAGTCTCCACTACTTCTTTTGCTCTGGCTTCAGAACCATTATAATTCACAACAACAAAATTTCCCTGGGCTGCCAGAGTCAGGGCGATCTCTCTTCCGATTCCCCTGCTTGCCCCTGTTACTAAAGCAACTTTCTTATCCAGCATATCTATCCCTCACATTTTCTGCTGCAGTTCTTCCACAGCTTTTTCAAAATCTTCCACTGTCTGAATGTTGATCACTTTCACACTTCTGTTGATCTTTCTCATAAAACCACTTAAAGTTTTTCCCGGACCGATCTCCACAAAGGTATCCACACCATCTGCGATCATAGTCTCTACACACTGCTGCCAGCGTACAGAAGAAGAAACCTGTGCTACCAGAAGTTTCTTGATCTCATCCTTGTCTCTCACATATTCAGCGGTAACATTGGTAGTATAAGGAATCTCCACATCATGGAGGGTCACATCCCGGAGAGCCTCTCCCAGTTTTTCTCCTGCCCCTGTGAGCATTTTAGAATGGAAGGGACCGGAAACTTTCAGAGGGATCACTCTCTTAGTGCCTGCTGCCTTGAGAGCTTCAGAAGCTCTTTCTACTGCATCGGCCTCTCCGGTTATTACGATCTGTCCCGGACAGTTATAATTGGCAATAGATACAATACCTTCTGTTTCCTGGCAGACTTTTTCAATAACAGCGGCGTCTGTTCCCAGCACCGCTGACATAGCTCCTCCTGTGGGGACAGCTTCCTGCATAAAAATTCCCCTTTTTCTCACCACTGCAAAAGCATCCTCCATGGTCATGGCCTTTGAAGTGATCAAAGCACCATATTCTCCCAGGCTCAGCCCTCCTGCGGCATCAGGAGTTATCCCTTTTTCTTCCAGAGCCTTCAGTATAGCAGTCTCTACAGCCAGCATCGCAATCTGGGTGTATTCTGTAATATTGATCTTCTCATTCTCCTCGAAGCAGATTTCCTTCAGATCCAATCCGGATATTTCAGAAGCCTTGTCTATCACTTCTCTGCATACAGGAAATGTCTCATAAAAATCCCTGCCCATTCCCACGTACTGGGCACCCTGGCCAGGAAAAATAAATGCTGTTTTTCCCATGTTATTCCCTTCCTTATCCGCCCTGACGGGCCATTTTTACTTTGTGAATCAAAGTATTTTTCTAAAAGAATAGGAAGCACGCTGTCGCGGCCTCCCATCCTGTTATTTTTAATTTTATTCTTCTACACCTTTTGCTTTTAAATAATCGATAACAGCGCCTACTGTTGTCAGATCCTGTAATTCCTCAGAAGGAATCTCAACAGAATACTCATCTTCCAGAGCCATAACCAGTTCAAACAGGTCTAAGGAGTCCGCTCCTAAATCTTCCTTAAAAGATGTCTCCAGAGTAATGCTTTCTGCATCACAGTTTAACTGCTCTGCAATGATCTCTTTCATTTTTTCTAACATGATTTCCTATCTCCTTTAAATTACATATTCAATCCCCAATGGGAATTTTTGCTGTTATGAATACTTTGATGTTCAAAGTATATCTTCTTTCCCTATATTTGTCAACCCTTTTTATTCCGTAAATTTAATTTGCCTTGAGACGCTCAGGGCAATCCCCATTTCCAGCATGAGAAACAGGATTGACGTACCTCCATAACTGATGAAAGGAAGGGTGATACCCGTTGTGGGAATCCAGTTCAGCACAACGCAGATATTCAGGATCACCTGAAGAGCAATATGTATCATAATTCCGCCGACTACCAGTGACCCATAAAAATCTGGGGCATTCTCCGCTATAAAAAACAGCCGGTAAAGCAGATATCCAAAAAGGATCAGCACCACCAGTCCTCCAAAAACTCCTAGTTCCTCACATACAATAGCAAATATCATGTCATTTTGTGCTTCCGGCACCGGCCCCAGCTTCTGCACACTATTTCCCAGACCTTTTCCGAAAAAACCTCCGCTTCCGATAGCATACAGCGCCTGCATGATCTGATATCCGCCTTCACTGGAATACTGTTCCGGATTCAGCCATACCAGAATACGTTCCAATCGGAAATTTTCCAGCTTGTCTGTGGAAACTGCGGCATTCTTCAGTACCTCCTGAAGGACTACCCTCCCCGCAATCACCAGGAAAATCAATATCGCTCCTCCTGCGATAAAAGGTCTTGTCCTGGGATGGGCGATAAAGATCATAATTACTGTAATAGCTCCGATAATGAGACCGGTGCTCAGATTTTCAGTAAGCCGGAAAGCTCCCAGGGCCAGTATGGCGCCTGTACAGAGAAGAAAGACCGAGCCCTTCAGTGTCTTCACTTTCCTTCCCATTTTTATGATCAGACAAGGTATAAAGGTAATGGCTGCGATCTTGGCTACCTCAGAAGGCTGAAACTGCAGGGATGTCCCCGGAATGATCTCCAGCCACCTTCTGGCGCCGTTTACTTCCACTCCCAAAGGGGAATATTTCACCAAAAACATCAGGACCATTGAGATCACATAAATCCCGCCGCTGATATAATAGAGCACATGGTAATCCAATCTGGATATGAACAATGCTCCCAGAATACTTACCACACTGATCACAGCCTGGCGGCCAAAAAACTGCATATCGTCTTCATAATTTACCTGAGAAGTATAGGCACTGGTGCTGTAAAGCATGACCAGTCCGAAACAGATCAGCAGAATTACAATCGCTACCAGATTGTAATCATAGTACCTGTTTTTCGGCACTGTCTGTTTTTTATTCTTTTTTGGCATATTTACCCTCCCGATTAAATTCCAAGAGCATACTCCAGCAGTTCTAAAAAGCCTGTCTTCGTCCCGCTCTCCTGGTTCTGCACCTTGCGGACCAAAGCCGGATCATCTGTAATGATATTATCAACGCCTATATCCAGCATCCGCTTTACATTCCCCCTGTAATTTACCGTCCAGGCATGTACTTCTTTTCCCAATGCATGAGCTTCTCTCACAAACTTCTCCGTCACATAGTCGTATCGGATACTAAAGAAATCAGCAGCTTTCACTTGAGAAATACTCCCATAGCTCATTGTCATGATATATCCTGTCCGTATTTCTGGTGCAGTGGCTTTAATCTGTTCCAGAAACTGATAGTTCATTGATGTAACTACGCAGTGATCCTGAAAATCGTTTTCCAGAATCACCTGGACTACTCTCTGAACAATCCCCTCATTTCTACCATTATACTTAATCTCGATGTTTAAGTCCAGTCTTCCAAGGCAGAAATTTAATACTTCTTCCAAAGTAGGAATTTTTTCTCCCTGATATTCTTCTCCGAAAGAACTTCCCGCATCAAGATCCTGGATTTCTTCATAAGTCATTTCCCATACATTCTTATCTAATCCCGTTATCCTTTTCAGAGAATCATCATGAAGAAGGATCAGCTGTCCGTCTTTTGTCTCCTGCACATCGATCTCTGCAAAATCAGCACCGCATTCCCAGGTATAAGAAAGAGCGCTGAGAGTATTTTCCGGCGCTCTCAGCGCCCCTCCCCGATGGGCGGTGATCTGGGCATCTGCATTCAGGCTTTCCAAAACCGTATCATGGCTTGCCGCCATTACTCCAAGATAACAGCCTTCGGCCCCTATAAAAAGCAGGGTCAGAAAAGCTGCTCCTTTTCGTCTTCCTATTTTGGAAAGCCAGGCATAATTCCGGGTCAGATAGCAGAGGGGAACCTCTTCCGTTTTTTCTTTCCGGAAACGGGAATAAACTGTATAAACAAAAGCCAGACTCCCTGTCATCTGCACGCCTCCTGCAAAGACTCCCATAGCTATTTGAATGTATTCTTTATATATCAATATGCTGGTGATCTTTCCTTCTTCCGGCTTTAACAGCATAACGCCCCCCGTCACTCCCAATGCCGCGATCAGATAAAATGCTGCTGAGATCATGGCGATCACAGCATAAAGGATTAAAAATCCTTTCAGGATCTCTCTCCAGTGCTTTCTGAAAAGTTCCAGTCCCCTGCGCAATCCCCGGGCATTTTTTTCTCTTTCCAAAAAGCAGTATGGAAGGGCAGAGACAGAGCACAGAGAAATCAGCAGCAGAACTGCTATAAGAGCATATAGCAGCCCATGAGGCTGTACGGTTTCATAGATTTTTCTGCCTGTAAATTCTAAAAGCCCTACATAAGAAGTTTCCTGGATAAGAAAGTATGCGGCAAGAAAAGGCAAGGCCAGAACGGCCCAGAATATCCAGGCCAGTTTCCCCTGACAAAGGAAGTAAAATACTCCCTTTATCCCCTCGACCAGGAAATCACTTGCATAGAGTTTTCTTTTCGAAGCCGAATGCCGGAATCCCCAAAGCAGAGCCGCTGCTTCTGTAAGGAAAAATAGAAGAAGCAGTGCCAGAATCCCTGCAAAAAGAACGATCGTCCAGGGGCTTTTGATAAACTCTCCGTAGTTTTCTGCTGTGAGATAACTGAATCCCTGGCGCTTTAGGGAAAAATCTATTGCATGATCGATCATCTGCATAGCCAAAAAAAAGGTCAGGATCCGGTATCCGATCTCGAAAAGCAGAAGATTCCCCAGATTATAGCTTACTGCCTTCCAGGTGTGACCTAAAATCTTTTTCATAAACCTGACCGCCCTTTTGTATATCTTTACATTATTTTAACAAAAATGTTCCTGCTTATGCAATAAAAAGTAAAGTCTTCTGATTTTCACATTTTATGCAGAACTCCATAAAATATTACTGTATTCTTAGAGCGGAGATCTATCCGCCAATAAATCTGAGAGGTTATGAAAATGGATAATTACCGAATGAATTTTGCCCGTTCCTGCCGCATCCAGCCCAGGGAATATCCTTCTTCCTGCCATTGTCATTCTTCCTGGAATTCAGATAAAATTGAAGATACCTCTGTCTACAGTCATGCAGATGAACTTCCTCTGACAATGGCTTATGTTCCCTGTCAGAAGTTTTCAGAAACTTTTGAGCTCTGCAAAGGTCTGAAGATGGGCACCATCTTTCCGGATCTTTGTAAGCCATTCTGCGGAAAGCGGGGTGGGTGCAGATGAAAGATCATTCCAGAGAGCATCTGTTAAATACCATTAATGAAGTAAGTTTTGCCGTAGACGATATGAAACTCTATCTGGACACTCATCCAGAAGACGAAAAAGCTCTCTTATTTTTTAAGGAAAAGGTCCGTATGCGGAATGAAGCTCTGAAAAAATATGCTGCTCAGTATGGTCCTCTCACCATTGATACCGGAGATGATACATGCAGCAGGCAGTGGGACTGGGTCATGCAGCCCTGGCCATGGGAAGGAGTGTGCTGAATTATGTGGAATTATGAAAAGCGTTTGCAATATCCCATTCACATCAAAACACCTAACGCAAAAATAGCAAAGATCATTCTCACACAATATGGGGGGCCTGACGGTGAAATGGGCGCTTCCATGCGTTACCTGTCTCAGCGTTTTGCCATGCCGAACCGTATTGCTATGGGGACGCTGAATGATATCGGCACAGAGGAATTAGGACACCTGGAAATGGTGGCTACGATCGTTCATCAGCTGACAAGGAATCTCTCTATGGAAGAGATTGAAAAATCCGGATTTGCTGATTACTATGTAGACCATACCGTAGGGATCTGGCCCCAGGCAGCAGGGGGAATCCCTTTTAATGCCTGTGAATTCCAGTCTAAAGGAGATCCTATCACAGACCTTTTTGAAGATATGGCTGCAGATGGTGCAATCATATAAGAACAACTTTTGATTAAAAGTTCCAGTGAATTTCAATCGGAACGTCCCTTGTTCCCGGAATACGCTTGCCGACAGATATATAGTCAATCAGTATTTCCACGATTTCACGGGTAAGGTGTTCCAAGTTGGAATATTGTTCGATAATTTGACGGCGGTTATCGCCCACCGCGATTTTTTCTTCGATTTCGGCTAACTGCTTTTCTCCGTCAGCAATCACACGTTCCAGTCTGTCGCGCTCCGTGGTAAAGTCTTTTGACATTTCCACATAATCGCTTTCAGATATTAAGCCCTTGACCTTATCCATGTAAAGCTCCCGGATACCTTTTGAAAACTCTGCAACCTTTTTCTCATAGACGGCTATATCAGAGAGCAGGCGTTTTTTCTGTCCCTGCAAGTTATCGCAAAATTCGATATTCTGTTCTAACTCGTCCTTATCAAGATACTCGGCTGCCAGTTTGTTAATCTCGTCGATAACCATTCTTTCCAGTTTATCAACAGAGATAAAGGAACCGATACAAGCGTCCTTTGCCACATGGCGGTTAGAGCATTGTAGATAGTGCTTATCATGGTTTTTAGAAGAACGCATAGTGTAACCGCAGTTTGCACAACGGGCTTTTCTTGCAAATAAACCGATTGTACCTACATCAAAGGGCTTTGCCCTCTGTGCGATTAACGCCTGCACCTTATCCCATAACTCCCTGTCAATAATCGGCTCATGCGTTCCCTCAACGATATACCACTCACTTTTTGGACGGGGCTTATTCTGCTTTGTTTTATAAGAAATGCTTCCATACTTGCCCTGTACCATGTTGCCGATATAGATTTCATTTATCAGCATATCGGAAATAGCAAAGTATTTCCAGAGGGTACTGTTTTTCGTTTTCGGCTGTTTATAGCGCAAGCCGTGTAGACGCTTATATTCTGTTGGATTTGGTATGCCCCTGTCATTGAGCATACGGGCGATTGCAGTTTTTCCGTAACCTTGTGAAAATAAGGTAAAAACTTCACGGACAACGGCTGCAGCTTCTTCGTCGATTATCAAATGTCCTTTTTGGTCTGGGTCTTTCTTGTACCCGTAAAGAGCAAATGCACCGATATGAAAACCGTTTTTCCGTCTGTTCGTCAAGACGCTGCGGATATTTTCAGACATATCCTCCAGGTACCATTCATTGACAAGCCCGTTAATCTGTCGGGACTTCTTATTTCCCTTGTTCGCAGTATCCGCGTTGTCAACAATACTGATGAAACGAATACCCCATATTGGAAATAAACCGTGAATGTATTTTTCCACTAATTCAAGTTCACGGGTAAACCGTGATTGCGTCTTGCAGAGGATAATATCAAATCTGTGTTGTTCCGCGTCTTTCAGCAGGCGGTTAAATTCCGGTCTCCGTCTATCAGAACCGGTATAGTCGTCGTCGCTGTAAATGTTGTAAAGTTCCCACCCCTGTTCCATAGCGTATTGCAGCAGCATAGCCTTTTGATTCTGAATGCTGTTGCTGTCGTCGGTTTCAAATTGCTTGTTTCTATCTTCTTCGGATAAGCGGCAATAGATAGCTACTTTCATATTCATATCTCCTTAGAGATAGTAACAAGCTGCTTTCTACATAGATTATACCATGCAGAAAACAGCTTGTCATTGCTATTTCGTAAGGCGTACCGCCTTATTTTTTTCTATTCTATTTATCATTTCAATCCACTTTTTTGTGAATTGAGCTTTTGAAGTCGTGCTTTCGCCGCTTTTGAAAACACTCCTGCAAAGTATCTGGTTTTTATCAGTATTTGCCATGATTAGCCCCCTTTCCAAGATTGGCTAATACACTATATGAATAGCGGCAAGTCCACTATTACAACATACAAAAGGGGCTTATCGGACGGCTGTTAGCATAGCTCCACGGGACTTGCACCCCTCCGGCGGTCTGCCGAAGCTCTACCCGTTGCCTGCGACGCTTTGAACGCTCGGACTACGGCGGTAAAGGAGTATCATTGTACCGATATATGGATTACGGCGGCAGAGTTGCTACGTCTGCTTTGGAACGCTGATATTTCCCGCTCGGTTTGTCCCTCCTTTCGTCGTCGCGTATCAGCCCAACGGCTCCCCATATATCGAATGTATCCG
>DWYL01000049.1 GCA_019118685.1 Candidatus Blautia merdipullorum | reverse complement strand
ATCATGCTTTCCCATGATGACTGGGGTTCCAAAAATTCCCTTTTCATAAGCCCTGACACCTGGAGAGAATTTATCAAGCCTCAGTATGAGAAAACTTATAAATACATGAAGGACCATGGAGTGATCGTTATGCACCATGCGGATTCTTTCATGGAGCCTATCGTAGAAGATATGGTAGATCTGGGAATTGATATCTGGCAGGGAACGTTGCCGGAAAATGATATTGTAAAACTTCAGAAACAGCTGGATGGACGGATGACTCTCATGGGCGGCATTGACGCCTCCATCGTAGACCGGGAAGACTCTACAGAGGAAGAGATTCGTAAAGAAGTGCGCAGAGCCTGTACTCAGTACGGTCCCGGAGGACATTATATCCCATGTATCACCTATGGCGGGCCGGGCTGTCTTTATCCTCATGTAGATCCAATCATTGATGATGAGATCGAAAAATATAACAAAGAAGTTTATGGAATTTAAGATGGATTTAGGTTGACGAACAGGAAGGGGAGGTGTATAATACCAATATTAAAACTTTGTCACAGTAAAGCGTAACGGTTTTTTGTGATAAAGTGGCAGGGAGGAAATGAAAATGAAATTAAAGAAAATACTTGCCATTATGATGGCAGCAGCAATGGCAGCGGCAATGACCGCCTGTGGTGGAAATTCTGAATCCGCCTCTGATTCCGGATCCGAAAGCAGCACAGAAGAGAGTGCTTCTTCCGAATCAACAGAAAGCAGCGGCCAGACTTATACCATTGGTATCTGCCAGCAGATGGAGCATGATGCTCTGGATCAGGCTACCCAGGGATTTATGGATGCCTGTACAGAACTTTTCGGAGAAGGAAATGTAGAGTTTGACCAGCAGAACGCTCAGGGCGAGCAGGCGATGTGCTCTACCATCATAAATAACTTTGTATCTTCTGATGTGGATCTGATCCTGGCGAACGCTACACTGCCTCTCCAGACAGCAGCTCAGGCCACAGCGGACATCCCGATCCTGGGAACTTCCGTTACCGATTATGCCACAGCCCTTGGAATCGATGACTGGACAGGAGCTACCGGAATCAATGTATCCGGAACCAGCGACCTGGCACCTATCGATCAGCAGGAAGATATGCTGGTAGAACTGCTGCCGGATACGCAGAAGGTAGGAATCCTTTACTGTTCCGCAGAACCTAACTCTCAGTACCAGGCGCAGCTTTTTGAAGAAGCCCTGGATGAGGATGGTATTGCATATGAAGAATATACCGCTGCAGATTCCAACGAGATTCAGACAGTGGTAAACAGTGCTATTGAGACCTGTGATGCGATCTATATTCCTACAGATAATACCATGGCTTCCAATACACAGATCGTAAACAATATTTGCATGCCGGCCCAGATCCCGGTGATTGCCGGTGAGCAGGGAATCTGCTCTGGCTGCGGTATCGCTACACTGTCTATCAGCTACTACGATATCGGCTATACAGCCGGTGAGATGGCATACCAGGTATTAGCTGAGGGAGAAGACATCTCTACTATGGAGATCCAGACCGCTCCGGAAGTGACAAAAATGTATAATCCGACCATCTGTGAAGAATTAGGCATTGAGATCCCGGAGGATTATGAAGCAATCGAAACAGAGTAATCCTGAAATGCCGGAAGGCACATGGATAGGAATATGAATCAGGCACTGACAGCCTGCGTAAGAGGCAGGCATGGAGCCGCCGCATTAAACAATAAGGGAAGTTTAGTGCGGCGGCCTCTGTTGCTGTATTGAAAAAGATTAGTCATGCTGATAAAATAAAAAGAAAACACTCAGAAAGGAAATAAAAAAATGACAATGACAATGCTGATGGCGCTGGATCCTATGGCTCTGGTGCGGTCTCTTCCGGGCAATGTGGCCCAGGGACTGATATGGGGGATTATGGCTCTGGGGGTATATATTACTTTTCGGATCCTGGACTTTGCAGATCTGACAGTGGACGGTTCTCTGGCTACAGGAGGAGCTGTGGCGGTAATGCTGATCCAGGGAGGAATGCATCCTGCGTTATCTCTGATCTTTGCGTTTCTTGCAGGAATGGCTGCAGGATTTGTTACCGGCTTCCTACATACAGCTTTGGGCATTCCCGGAATCCTGGCCAGTATTTTGACCCAGATTTCTCTGTACTCTGTAAATCTAGGGATCATGGGAAAGGCAAATCAGAGTATGGGCATCGGCCAGAAAGGGCTGGTGGCTTCTGCCCGGTACGTGACAGCAGATAACAGTTATATTTTCTTTATCGGTCTGATCCTGGGATGTCTGGTGCTGGTAGCTGTGGTATACTGGCTTTTCGGTACAGAACTGGGAGCTTCGATCAGAGCTACAGGCTGCAATCCCCAGATGGCAAGCGCCCAGGGAATTAATACCAATTTCTGTAAGGTTATCGCTCTGATGATCTCTAATGGACTGGTAGGTCTGTGTGGAGGAGTATATGCACAGTATCAGGGAGCAGCAGATGTAAATGCAGGACGAGGCGCCATTGTTATCGGTCTGGCTGCCGTGATCATCAGTGAAGTGATCTTCGGAAAGTTTTATGCAGGAAAGAAAATTGCATTTGCTTACACCCTGGCAGCAGTATTTGTAGGCGCCATCTTGTATTACATAGCTTATGCCCTGGTTATGTGGCTGGGAATTGATTCCGATTATATGAAGCTGTTCTCAGCAGTAGTGGTGACCTGCTTCCTTGCGGCGCCATATCTGAAAGGAAAATATCTGGTGAGAAGGAGGATGGCAAAATAATGGGATACATGCTGGAAATCAAAGACCTTCATAAAACTTTTAATATAGGGACAATTAATGAGAAAGTGGCCTTAGACGGGGTAAACCTGAATTTAAATTCCGGAGATTTTGTCACCATTATCGGCGGTAACGGCGCCGGAAAATCTACGACTTTGAATGCCATCGCCGGCGTCTGGCCTGTTGATCAGGGAAAGGTCATCGTAGACGGGATAGATATTACCCGGTTGTCCGAACACAAAAGAGCAGTACATCTGGGAAGAGTTTTCCAGGATCCCATGATCGGTACGGCTTCTACTATGTCTATTGAGGAAAATATGGCCATTGCAGCCAGAAGAGGAGAAAGAAGAGGCTTCCGCTGGGGAATTTCCCGTAAAGAGAGAGAATTTTATAAGGAGCAGTTAAAGGAACTGGACCTGGGTCTGGAAGAGCGGCTTACCACGAAAGTGGGGCTTCTTTCCGGAGGACAGAGACAGGCGATCACTTTGCTGATGGCTTCCCTGAAAAAGCCGAAGCTTCTCCTTCTGGACGAGCACACGGCGGCTTTGGACCCTAAGACGGCGGCAAAGGTGCTGGAGATCTCGGATAAGATCATCCAGGAACATAACCTTACCGCTATGATGGTAACTCATAACATGAAGGACGCCATTGCCCATGGAAACCGTCTGATCATGATGCATGAGGGAAAAGTCATCTATGATGTAGCGGGAGAAGAGAAGAAGAAATTACATGTATCTGATCTGCTGGCGAAGTTTGAAGAAGTCAGCGGCGGAGAATTTGCAAATGACCGAATGATGCTTGCATAAAAAGAAGAGAGACCTGCTGTCTTAAAGAAATTTTAAGCAGCGGGCTCTTGTTATATGGCAGAAAGTTTCAGGGGAATGTTCCGGATGGGAAGATAAGGGGAGAAAGTAATGGAAGATCAGGAGAGAAGGAAGCAGAGAAAGCAGGCTCGGGAGAGGCAGAGAAGAGAAGAAGAGAGACAGGAAAGAATAAAAAGAGAACAGGAAAAAAAGCGAAGACAACAGGAGGTAAGAAGACAATGGGTGATCCTGGGAGGAGCAGCAGTTATGCTGATTCTTCTTATCTGGGGCGGCACCACAATTCATGCTGAGAGGCAAAAGGTTAAGGAACAGCAGCAGGCAGCAGCGGCCCAGGCGGCAGCAGCGGCAGCTGAGGAACAGGAAGCAGAAGAGCGGCGGCAGCAGGACCAGCAGGCAGAATCAGAAATGAAAACGACAATGACCTCTCTGGAAAGTACAGTGGAAGAGATGATTGCTGATTATGACGGAAACTGGAGCGTTTACGTGGAAGAACTGGAATATGAAAATGCTTTTAGCATCAACAACCAGGGCATGTATCCAGCCAGTCTGGTAAAACTTTATGCCATGGCGGCTACCTTTGAAAATATGGAACGGGTGATGGAAAACGAAACAGACTATCTGGGAAGTGAGGAAAGCGCCAGGGATACAGTCGCACAGCTTCTGGAAAATATGATCGAAATTTCCGATAATGAGTCATACAATGAACTGGTGAGGATCCAGTCTTCGGACCGAGATTTCGCAGAGGGCTGCGGTTTTATAAACGACTATCTCCAGGAGGAAGGCTATACGGACACAGGCGTACATACCACCCTCCATCCGGCTGCTTCCAGTACGGCAAACGATGGGATGGGAGATAACGTTACCTGTGTGGAGGACTGCGGAAAACTGCTGGAGCAGATCTACAAAGGAGAATGCGGGTCCCAGGAGGAATCCGGAGAAATGCTCAATCTCCTTTTGAATCAGGAAAACACTTTGAAAATTCCGGGAGGACTTCCCGAAGGCGTGGAGGTGGCCCACAAGACAGGTGAAACTTCTGAAGTGCAGCATGATGTGGGGATTGTATATGGAGAGAATACAGACTTTATCCTTTGTATTATGGTGAATAATATCACCAGCGCTGCAAATGTTTATCCCCAGTATCATGAGCTGACAGAAACGGTATATGATGCTTTAAACGAAATCTGAAAAATTTGATACTGCATAAGAAATCTTGACCAGCAAGAGATACGAAGCTGTCGCATTAGTCATACTTCAGGAACATTTATATCCTTTATGCGACAGCTTCTTTTTGCGATAAATGGCAGGCTTTTGGTGTTTTCCAGAAAGAATTGCCAGGAAAAGATTGACAAGTATCACAGAATTATGCTATATAAAGAGGTAGATAGTAAAGACTAACTTACAGAGCGAAAGAGAAAAGCTCTCTTTTTTTAAATTGTGGGTTATATGCAACTAACTGAAGCGCAGAGTGTTACAGCAGAAAGGAAGGAATATGAAGACAGAGAAATTTATGAAAAAGTTTTCTGCCAGAATCTTGGGAATCCTGCTTGCCCTCTTTATGGGCGCAGGGTTTCCGACTGTTCCGGTACAAGCGGCCTCCGGTACGGTATATACCTGTACCATACATCCCTGCTACCGTCATCCGGTAACAGGAGAGATCGAGGATTCGGGCGGAGAAGCTTCCTATGCCACCGGACAGGGTATGGTAGACGGCGCAGTGTATCCCACCGGTATCCTGGAATTGACAGATGGAGGAGAGTATTACCTGACCATTCGGATGAGTCTTATGGACTATACGGCTAATCATAGTTTCTGGGTTCAGAGTGTGGGCGATGCCGGATGGTCCACCCCGGCTCTTGGGGTTACAGGAAGCGGTACAGATAATAATGGCTCCACCAGCGACATCTGTATCCAGGTACCCAGTGAGAACTGTGTGATCCGGGGAGCTATGTATGTGGAGCCCATGGGAAGAGATGTAATCTTTTATATCTATCCCAGCGACTTTGTGGCAGGGAATAATACAGATATGAACGCAACCATTGTAACAGAAGCTTCCGGAAGCGATACGGCCTCCCAGAGCTCTGGCACTGCACAGGAATCCGGCACTTCCGGCCAGAATACCGGTAGTGCCACTTCAGGGAACAGTTCCTCTTCTTCCACTGCCGGCAGCACAGTGACACCATCGGCTTCCAGCCTGCCTTCGGGAAATTCCGGTACCGGAAATACACAGGACAGCACGGAGGGGGGAAATTCTGACAACGAAAGTACAGACAGTGAAAACACAAACAGCGCTGATACAGACAGCAGTGTTCAGGTGTTGGAGAACACTATTGAGGATCCGACGGATTCTGCCCAGGAGGCCCAGACCCCATCTACAGAGACGGTAGAACTGGACAGCGCTCAGGGGCTAAGCCTTTCCACTGCCCAGGAGACCCAGATACAAGACCAGGTATCTGCGGCTTTGGGAAGTACTGCAGCAGGCAGTCAGATCCTGGTATTGTGCCTGTCCTTTACTGTATCAGGCCTTTTCCTTATGGTTGCTGTCGCTGCAGTGATTTATTATTTCCGGAGAAACTGGAGACGCTGGGGCGGAGGCGAAGATGATGAGGAATAGATTCGTGAAAATAAAAAAAAGAATTCTACCCCTCTGGATGGGCACATGTATCATTTCATCCTTTTTAGGCGGCTGTGCGGTAATGGGCCGGGAGGAGTCTTCCTCTGTAAATATTCAAGAAGCGGACAGTGTGGAAACTCTTCTGTCTATTGATGATCCCGAAGAGAAGGCGGCTGTGGAAACTGCCAAGGCGAAGGTGGCTGCTATGGGTGAGGAGCCCAGGATCATTGCCACTTCTCCTGCCACTGCGGATATCTGCGACCGGCTGGACCTGGACCTGGTGGGTGTATGCAGCAGTACGATCTCCACTTTACCGGAGCGCTACGAAGACCTGACACAAGTAGGAACAGCAATGAGTCCTGATATGGAGATCATTTCTTCCTTGGATCCTGACTGGGTCTTAAGTCCCGTCACTCTACAGTCAGATCTTCAGCCAAAGTATGAGGCTATTGATACGGACTGGGCTTTCCTGAATCTCCGCAGTGTGCCGGGAATGTACCGTTCCATTCAGGAGCTGGGGGAAATCTTTGGAAGAGAAGAGGAAGCCCAGGTTCTGGTGGATGAATTTACGGAGTTTTATAACGGTTATAAAGACCAGAATGCAGAAAAGGAAGCCCCCAAGGTCCTGATCCTTATGGGACTTCCCGGATCTTATATCATTGCCACAGAGAATTCTTATGTGGGCAGCCTGGTGGAACTGGCAGGAGGAGAAAACGTATACGCAGGCACAGACCAGGAATTTCTCACAGTGAATACAGAGGATATGAAGACCAAAGAACCGGATGTGATCCTTCGGGCGGCCCATGCCCTTCCTGACCAGGTAGTGGAGATGTTTAAGGAGGACTTTGAAACCAACGACATCTGGCAGCATTTTCAGGCAGTAGAGGAAGGACGTGTCTATGATCTGACGTATGAATACTTTGGAATGAGTGCAAATTTCAATTATCCCCAGGCTCTGGAAGAACTTCAGCCTATGCTGTATCCGGAAAGCCAGGAGGATGAGACAAAGGCACAGGAAAACAGTGAAAAAGCTCAGAGCGCTGCAGAAGAATCGGATGCTTCGGAGAAGACCGATGAGGAGACGCTCCGGGAATCTGGTCAGTAAGGAGGGGATATTTTGGAAGATAAGAAAGAGTTAAAGACGGTTATTGAAAATGTCCCTTCTACAGAGGAACAGGACAAAAACAGAAGAAAGAGAAAGACTGCGAGAGCGGCTCTGTCTTTCGGGATTATGGCCTTGCTTTTAGTGATACTGTTTTTTGCGGCGGTGAATATCGGAAGCCTTAAGGTGACTTTTCCCCAGTTGTTCAGCGGGATCTTTCTGGAGTCTGACGATACAGTGTCCACTATTTTTGACCTTCGGTTTCCTAGGATTATGATCTCCATGCTGGCGGGAGCAGCGGTGGCTGTTTCCGGTGTGCTTTTCCAGGCAGTACTGAAAAACCCTCTGGCAGATCCGGGAATCATCGGTATTTCCAGCGGGGCTAGCTTTGCAGCAGTGATTATTATGGCAGCGGTGCCTGCACTATTTTTCTTTACTCCCCTGTTTGCCTTTCTGGGAGGAGTCCTGGCCTTTTTCCTGGTGTATACCCTTTCCTGGAAAGGGGGACTAAGCCCTCTTCGGATTATTCTGGTAGGCGTAGCGGTGAATTCTATGTTTACCGGCCTGTCCTCGGCTATGAACTCTATGAGCGGCGGAAATATGTCGGGAGTGGCTTCCATCGTCAACGGTAATATTACTATGAAGACCTGGGATGATGTACGGACTCTGGTGCCCTATGTGGTCTTCGGCCTGGTCCTGGCTCTGGCTTTTGCAGGAAAATGCAATCTCCTGTCTCTGGAAGACAAGACGGCCAGAAGTCTGGGAGTCAATGTAAACACCATGCGGATCCTGATCTCTCTGGCAGCAGTACTCCTGGCCAGTATTTCCACTGCAGTTGCAGGAGCGGTAAGCTTTCTGGGCCTTATCGTTCCCCACATCGGAAGGATCCTGGTAGGCAGCGACCACAGAGCATTACTTCCCTTTTCTATGCTTTTCGGGGCTTTCACCTTTCTTCTGGCGGATACTATCGGAAGAACAGTGGCCTATCCTTATGAGATTTCCGCATCTGTCATTATGAGTGTTGTAGGCGGTCCTTTCTTTATCATTTTGCTGAGGAGGTCGAAGAAATATGCAAACTGAAAAAAGCCAGGCAAAAGAGAAACCTGCCATGGAGGTACGGAACCTTTCTTTTTCTTATGGAAAGAACAAAGTTCTCAGGGACGTATCTTTTAAGATAAAAGGAGGAGATATTACTACTATCATGGGTGCTAACGGCTGCGGAAAATCCACACTGTTTTCTCTTATGACGAAAAATCTCTATCCCAGAAAGGGGAATATTTTTCTTTCCGGAAGGAATATCCAGAATCTGGGGCTGAAAGACTTTGCCAAAAAGGTCTCTATTGTCCATCAGTATAATACTTCCAGCGATGACATTACGGTGGAGCGGCTGGTATCCTTTGGCCGGACCCCTCATATGAAGATGATGCAGGCGAAAAGCCGGGAGGACGAAGAACGGATCCTATGGGCCATGGAAGTTACGAACATAGAAAAATACCGGAACCGGGAAGTGGCCAGACTGTCAGGAGGACAGAGGCAGAGGGTATGGATCGCCATGGCTCTGGCCCAGGATACCGGGATCCTTTTTCTGGACGAGCCTACCACTTACCTGGATATCCGGTATCAGATCGAGATCCTGGAACTGATCCGGAGATTAAATGAAGAATATGGCATTACCATTATCATGGTACTCCATGACATTAACCAGGCCATCCATTTTTCCCAACAGGTCATCGGGCTGAAAGATGGCACAGTCTCTTTTCAGGGGGCCCCCCAGGAAGTGATCGACTCAGACAGTATCCGTGATCTGTATGGGATCCATCTGGATGTGACAGAAATAGAAGGAAAAAAATTTGTGCTTACAGTATAGGAGAAGAAAAATGAGGAAAAATCCTTTGCGTATATTTTGGATCGTCTTGGGCTTTCTCTGCCTGGGACTGGGAACTGTGGGAGTGGTACTTCCTATCCTTCCTACAGTTCCCTTTTACATGGCTACTGTGTTCTGCTTTGCAAAAAGCTCACAAAAACTTCACGACTGGTTCATTGGTACCAGCCTGTATAAGAAACATCTGGAGTCTTTTGTACAAAAGAAGGCCATGACTATGAAAACAAAGCTGACCATTGTAGGGACTGTTACTCTGGTGATGGCAGCGGGGTTCATCCTGATGAGCCGTGTCCCCATAGGAAGAATCTGTCTGGCAGTGGTATGGGTATGTCATCTGCTGTATTTCTTCCTTCGGGTAAAAACTGTGAGAGAGGAAGTTTATGATTAAGACAAGATTGGTGAGACTTCTGTCTCATACAAAAAAATACATCGTATATAACATTTTCTGGCAGTGGATCGCCCTTCTCGCACAGATCCTGGCGGCGTTTTCCATTGCCGGTCTTCTGGGCACACTGGCAGATAATCGGGGGGATCTTGCCCAGACCCTGGGAAACCTGGCTGCCGGCAGGATGGTAGCGATCCTGATCCTGACTGTGGCGGTCCGGTTTTTCTGTGAGAGAATGGCGGCCAGGGCTTCCTACGGAGCCAGCGTAGATGTAAAAAGGATCCTGCGGAAGAAGATTTACGAAAAAATGCTGAGACTGGGAGCCTCTTACAAGGAAAAGACATCTACCTCAGAAGTGGTCCAACTTAACACCGAAGGAGTGGAACAGCTGGAGGTCTATTTTGGAAAGTATCTTCCTCAGCTTTTCTACAGTCTGCTGGCGCCTCTGACACTTTTTGTGATCTTATCTTTTGTAAATCTTAAAGCCAGCCTGGTGCTGCTGATCTGTGTGCCGCTGATCCCTGTATCCATTGCAGCGGTACAGAAATTTGCAAAAAAACTCCTGAGCAGATACTGGAGAATCTATACAGGGTTGGGAGACAGTTTCCTGGAAAATCTCCAGGGACTGACTACTTTGAAGATTTATCAGGCAGATGAGCAAAAAGCAGAAGAAATGGATAGAGAAGCCCAGGAATTCAGGCGGATCACCATGAAAGTCCTGACTATGCAGCTGAACTCTACCAGTGTTATGGACATTGTGGCGTATGGGGGCGCTGCTGTGGGAATGATGGTGGCGGTCAGTGAATTCCTGACAGGAAGACTGGATTTTTCCGGAACCCTGACCATTATCCTTCTGGCTTCTGAGTTCTTTATCCCTCTGCGTCTTCTGGGATCCTTTTTCCATATTGCCATGAACGGTATGACAGCCAGCGACAAGATCTTCCGGCTTCTGGACCAGGAAGAGCCAAAAGACGGGGAAGAGAGTATGCCCCGGGAGAATTTTGACATTGAACTTTGGAAAGTGGGATTTTCCTATGAAAAAGACAGGCGGATCCTGAAAGATGTCAGTCTTGTAATCCCTCAGGGCTCCTTTGTGTCTCTTGTAGGAGAGTCCGGCTGCGGAAAGAGCACCATTGCCGGCCTCCTTACCGGAAAACTGGAAAATTATCAGGGAGAGATCCTTATAGGAGGAAAACTTCTCTCCGGGATCAAGGAGAAGGATCTGATGAAGCATGTGACCCTTGTCCGGCATAACAGTTATATCTTTAAAGGAACAGTGGGGGAGAATCTCAGGATGGCAAAACCGGGGGCCACAGAAGAAGAAATGAAAGACGTTCTTTCCAGGGTAAATCTTCTGGGCTTTCTGGATGCGCAGGAAGGATTAGAAACAAAACTCCTGGAGCAGGGAGCCAACCTTTCCGGAGGACAGCGCCAGAGACTGGCTCTTGCAAGGGCTCTTCTTCATGATACTCCTGTATATATCTTTGACGAAGCCACATCTAATATCGATGCGGAAAGCGAAGATCTGATCATGGAGGTGATCCGGGAGCTGGCCAGGACCAGGACAGTCCTTCTCATCTCCCACAGACTGTCTAATGTAGCAGTTTCTGACAGGATCTATCTCCTGGATCAGGGAAAGATCCTGGAACAGGGAACCCATCAGGAGCTGATGGAGAAACAGGGGGCCTACCAAAGACTCTATGTAACTCAGAAGAACCTGGAAATGTACGGAAAGGAGGCCAAAGCATGAGTGAGGAAAGAAAAGGAAGAAGAAGCGGGATACAGATCATGGCCCGGCTCATAGGTCTTGTGCGGCCTCTACTCCATATTATGGCCGGTGCAATTTTCCTGGGAGTCCTGGGATATCTTTGTGCAATTTTTCTGACTATTCTGGCAGGACAGGGGATCCTGAAAGGCCTGGGAGAAAATACTTTTTTAGATCGGTTTACAGCAGGAAAACTATTTTTTCTCATGGGGATCCTGGCGGTGTTTCGAGGGCTTCTCCATTATGCGGAGCAGTACTGCAACCATTTTATTGCTTTTAAGCTTCTGGCGATTATCCGCCATAAGGTTTTTGCAGCTCTGAGAAAGCTCTGTCCGGCAAAGCTGGAGGGGAGAGACAAGGGAAATCTGATCTCCATTATTACCACAGATATTGAACTGCTGGAGGTTTTTTATGCTCATACGATTTCTCCTATTGCCATTGCTTTTCTGACTTCCCTGATCATGGTGGTCTTTATAGGTAGCTATCATGTCCTGGCGGGTCTGTTCGCACTGGCTGCCTATGTGGTGGTGGGAGCTTTGATCCCTCTGTGGAACGGCAAAAGAGGCGGCAGCAGGGGAATGGAATTCCGCACCGGTTTTGGTGAACTGAATAGTTTTGTACTGGATTCCCTTCGGGGCTTAGATGAGACTATTCAATACGGACAGGGAGAGAAACGGATGAAGGAGATGGAGGAGCGGTCAGTGAAACTTGGAAATCTCCAGAAAAATCTCAGCCGCCTGGAGGGTTCTCAGAGATCCTTTACCACCTTGGCAATCCTGGCTTTTTCCTTTGGTATATTGTTTTTTAACCTTTATTTGGGAAGACAGGGGGAGCTGGACTTTGGAGGAATCCTTACCTGCACCATTGCCATGATGGGATCGTTTGGACCGGTAACGGCCCTGTCCAGCCTGTCCAATAATCTGAACCAGACTCTGGCCAGCGGAGAGCGGGTGCTATCCATCTTGGAGGAAAAGCCCCTGGTGGAAGAGATACCGGTTCAGGAAGATGCTCCGGACTTTATTTTTACAGGGGCCCAGGCAGAGCATGTGACTTTTGCCTATGAGAAAGAAGTGATCCTGAAGGACTATTCTCTGGAAATGCCTAAGGGAAAGATTATCGGGATTCATGGGGCCAGCGGTTCCGGGAAATCTACCCTCCTAAAACTATTGATGCGGTTCTGGGATGTGGAGCAGGGAACTGTAAAACTTTCCCGGAAAGATGTACGGCAGATCCCCACAGCACAGCTTCGGGATACAGAATCCTATGTGACCCAGGAAACCCACCTGTTCCACGACTCTATTGCCAATAATATCGCCATAGGAAAGCCTGGAGCCAGCCGTGAGGAAATCATAGAAGCGGCTAAAAAAGCTTCTGTTCATGAGTTTATCATGACCCTGCCTAAGGGCTACGATACAGAGGTAGGAGAACTGGGAGATACCCTGTCGGGAGGAGAAAAGCAGAGGATCGGAGTGGCCAGAGCCTTTCTTCATGACGCTCCCTTCCTTCTTCTGGATGAACCTACCAGTAATCTGGATTCCCTCAACGAAGGTATTATCCTGAAGTCTTTGAAGGAATCCTGCCGCCTGAAAACCGTAGTGCTGGTTTCCCACAGAAGATCCACCATGAACCTGGCGGATAAAATCTATACCATGGACAACGGAAGGATCTCATAAGAGACAGGATAGTCCAGGAGGCTCTAAAAAAGAAGGAAAAGGTAAGGAGTGAAAGAATATGGAACTGGGACAGGTACAGGAAGATTATCTGGAAGCCATTTATGTGCTGAGAGAGAAAAGCGGCCAGGTAAAATGTGTTCATTTAGCAGACTATATGGAAAGGTCAAAGCCTACCATCCTGACAGCTATGAAAGTTTTGGAAGAAAAAGGTTATATTGTGAAAAACCGCCATAGTCTGCTTCTTACACAAAAAGGCGAGGAGCTGGCCAGGAGAGTGTATGAGAGACATCAGTATTTTAAGAAGCTTCTTATGCTGGCCGGTGTAAGGGAAGAGACAGCCGATCATGAGGCCTGTCTGTTGGAACATGTGTTAAGTGAGGACAGCTACGAAAAGTTAAAAAAATATCTGACATAACAGTTTAGATGCAGTAAGCACAGCTGGTGGCGGCTACTTCTGTACTGTCGCTGATTACCAATTTCTGCTGGATCCTGGTGTTGAGGAGTTTGGGATTGATTTCTGTGTAGAAATGGTTGCTCCTAATTTTATTACAATTATTAAAAAGAAATAAAATTCTT
>DWYL01000048.1 GCA_019118685.1 Candidatus Blautia merdipullorum | reverse complement strand
CCCGGGAAGTGTTTCATACAGGTGGCGATATTCTGTGTTTTCATTCCTTTGAAGAAGGCTTTTGCATAGCGGATAACATCCTCAGGATTGTCGTTAAAAGCTCTTAACTGGACAATGGTATTTCTCCAGTTATATAGCAGGTCTACGATAGGAGCAAAGTTCCAATTGCAGCCTACTGCTGCTGCTTCTCTGGCAGAGATGGTTGCCATTTCTGTTACAGCTTCCTCTGAGTCTATAGCTGCCATAGCCGCGCCGTTGGCAATAGGTGTTCCCCCGCCTGTACCGCCGTTTCCGCCGGCCTCACAGTTAGAAGCGATCAGCAGAGGGATCTTGGTAGTCTTCTGGAGGCAGTCTGCCATAGCCCAGATTTCTTCCTTTGGAGCGTTATGGTAACGGATAGCGCCGGGATGATAGGTATCCAGTACCTTTTTGATATTCTCCGGTTTTCTCTCCTCAGCGTTTCCTACCATATTAACAAACAGCTGACCGATCTTCTCTTCAATAGTCATCCCTTCAATGGTATCTTCCACCCACTGAATCTGCTCATCGTTAAGGTAATAAGGTTTCTCTCTTAAATTCACCATTTTATTTTTCCTCCTGCTATTTTGTAAGATTCGCAACAAATCTTGCTTTTAATCCTTCCTGATATTCTCCTGCAAAAGTTCCTGCCTGAAGCTTGTCCTTTGCCTCTCCGATCTTGGCCCAGCTTTCCTTTTCGTGTTTTACTAAAATCGGATAAAAGAATACTCCGTTTTTATCTGCCGCATCCATATCCCCCGGAGCGTCTCCGGTCATCATTACCTTGTCCGTATCGTAGCCATAGGTAAGAAGCTTTTCGATACAGCTTTTCTTAGATCCTGCGTTCTGAGCCAGAACCACATCTACATGATCAATAAGGCCGAATCTGGTCCACTCTTCCTTTACCGCCTCATAGTTTGCAGAAGATACAATGGCAATGTCACAGCTCTCGTGAAGCATTGCAATGCCTTCCTTTACGCCTTCAAAGGGCTTTACCTCTTCCTTGGGAAGCTCTTTAATGGAGGCATTTACCGCCTGGGACCAAGCCAGAGCTTTCTTCAGGCAGATATTTCCGGTCTCTTCCACAGCCTTTTCCAAAGCCGGATTGGACAGTTCATCAGATTCTTCCACCCATTTCACCAATGTTTCCAGTCCCTCTACCGGCTGGTATTTTTCCTGTACCTCCGTAAGGGCTTTCACCAGTCCTTTAAAACGGTTGATACCTCTTGTCATAGAATAGAGGTTTACCTCATTCCAGCTTTCCAGAAGCTCCTTCTCATGAGCCTCCAGCCCCCATTCCTTTACCATACAGGGACCAAAACACCTGAAATGCTTAATATCCATACTGTCAATGGCACAGCCGTCTGAATCGATGCAGATCAGATAATCTCTTTTTTTCTCAAACCCGGAAAATGGGTCTCCCATAGTATCACGCTCCTTCCCAAAATTTGTGCAGAGATACAGAGAAAACTTCTCTTTCTTCTGCCCCTATACTTAAAATTTACCATTTTTCCAAAGAAAATCCAGAGTTAATTTATACTATTTTTCTGATAATATTTAGTTGATTTAAATATCTATCATGCAATGTTAATTTTCAGTAAATTCTTGTCCCGTTTTCCGGAAGAATCCTTTTGCGGCAAGTCCAAAGCCTCCCAGAAGGGTTCCCGTAAGGATAAGGATCCAGGCAATGCCTCCGGAGAAACTGTCAAAAAGAAAACCGTACAGGATCTGACCCAAAGGCTGGATACACTGGGTAAAAGCGCTTGTATAGGCAGAAACTTTTCCCATCATATTTCCCGGGGTCAGTCTCTGGATAAGAGAGGTGGCAAAAATGGAAAAACCGCAGGCAGCCAGCTGGAGCAGCACAGAAAACAACACCAAAGTCCCGTATCGGATATAAGGATTCCCAGATAAAAGAAATAAAATTCCCGGCGGAATAAGAAAGAAACCCAAAGCGCCTATGATCAGGTAAATATTTTTCCCATGGATCTTAGAAGCTGCCAGACCAGCCAGAATTCCCCCTGCTATGGCGGCCAGGCCCACAGCGCTTTCTGAGACTCCGTAATAGATAGAGCTCAGCCCCAGGACAGTACGGATAATATAAGGAAATCCCACTGCGCTCACTCCCTGGATCAGACATGTGACTACGCTGATCACCAACAGCATTTTCAGAATGGCCGGACGCTCCCTGGTTATAAGGCGGAGACTGTCCAGAAAATCATTTTTCACCAGCTGTAAAGGATTTTCTCCGCCTTGTTTTTCATATCGGGGACTCTGGATCTCTATAAAACATTCAAAACATGCAGTAAAGAGAAAGCAGACCACTCCGGCGTACAGCACCGGTTTCAGACCAAAAGCCGTGTAGACCAGACTTCCCAGTATGGGAGAAAAGAAAGCCGACAAGGCATTGATCTGGATCACCACCGCATTTGCCCTGATTAGATTTTCTCCTTTCTGCATAAAGGGAATGCAGGACTGGACCGCAGGGTTCTCAAAAGCACCAAGTACAGACTCAAAAAGTAAAAGGCCGCAGATCATGGCAAGACTGTTTTCTTCCCTCATAAGCATCGCTGCCAGCAGTACGCCCAGACCGGCCAGAAAATCCAGGCCTGCCATAATATTCCGTTTGTTACCCCGGTCCGCCAGGATCCCTCCCAGAGGAGAAAATAAAATGGAGGGGATCATAGAAGCTGTGAGAAAGCCTGCGTATACCGCCGCCGATCCGGTCTTATCCAGGACATACATGGACATGGCAAAATCCAGGATCCCGTTTTCCAGAAGAGAACTGGCCTGTCCGGCTATGAGAAGAGAAAAATTCCTGTGGAAAAGTTTTGATTTCATGTTTTTATTCCTTTCTAATATATTTTATAATTATCTAATTTAGTAAGAATAAAAAACACACAAATCCGCAGGAACTTCCCCTTTGTATATTTCAGTCTGTAGGTTTGTGCATATCCTTATAATTAGACATTTATAAAATATATAATAGGTTAAAATTAGATATATGTCAAATATTTTTCCGTACCAGTATGCTGACACGATTATTTTCAGATTCATGACACTGAATGAATTTTCCAGTCTGCAAGGCAGCGGAAGGAAACGTAGCGGTGGCTGCGCTGACTGACAACAACATCGCAACTGGAAATTCCGACAAGTCATTCGTTGAATTATGCTCGTCAGCACGCCAACCTTTGCTTCTTCATAGGTCATAATAAATATCTGTGAACAAGTCTTTCTATGATCCTTGTATTCAATACGTTTTTTTCTGTTTCAAAAGTAAGAATCAGGCTCTCACCGGGATATATTCCGTTTTCCTCATATGCCAGGATTTTTCGGACTGCGTTCTGGGCATACCCGGGATCGTCCATTCTGCCGTCATGCTCCCAATAAATTTCCTGTTTTGTTTTTCTTGATAAAAATGTAAAATCCGGATAAACGATCCCATATCCTTTCAAATGAAGGGGACATTCATATTTATAGGCGATCTTGTTCCGGTAAAAATAGTCCGCCAGTATTTTTTCGGACTTAGAACGTACACGCTCGCCTTTCTCCGTCAGGATCACAGGCGTACCTTCCTGAAATTCTTTTCCAATATAATCTTCAGATCCCCACTTTTCTATCCTCTGTTCCCAGGTAGGCACAATGGGACTGATTAGTTTTTTTCTTTCTGTATGCTCATCTGAGAATAATTTCTCAATCTCATCTTCCTCATAATCTTTCGTTATTCTTCTGATCTGCGCCAGTCTTTTTCCTGCCAGCTTTGCCACCCTTTCATCATAAGATTTCTGAGCAAGCCTTTGGATCAGTTGCTCTTCTGTTTTCGGAAGATACCTGCCATTTTTCTTTTCTCCCGGCATACAGTGATAATATTGAACCTGTTTCTTACTGCTAGACAGACGCATTGTCCCCTGAGGAGCATCTTTCAACTGTTTCTCCGCTTTTCTTAATATTTTCTCCAGTCTGTTCTGCTCTTTTAGTAAGCTCTCTTTAAGATTTGCCATATAAGTTCCCCTTTCTGCTAAAACACGTTTCATATTTTAAAAAATTACGGTTGGAAAATACATTTTGACTATAGAACCGTACCTATTTATAATTTGGGACGGTTAAGATTGGATTTTTTGTGTTGGAACCGTACTAATAAACATATTTGAACGGTTAAGATTGGATTTCTGGGATTTGAACCGTACTCTCACACTGAATGGTACGGTTATTTTTCCCTTTCTGCAATTGGAACCGTACTTTTCTATGCTCTGGTACGGTTATTTTTCATCTTTTGCAATTGGAACCGTACTTTTCCATGCTCTGGTACGGTTATTTTTCACCTTTTGTAATTGGAACCGTATTTTTCCATTCCCAGGTACGGTTATATACCATTTTTTGTGATTCTAACCGTACTCTCGCTTTGAATGGTACAGCCGAAGTGCCTGCTGGCCCGACAAGGCCTGCAGCAAGATATTATCTGTCGCTTTCCCCTGTCCATTTGTTACAAGAAGGCCCCGCCATTGCTTCTTTTGTCAGTTACGGGGCCTCCTCATCATATAGAAAAAATCTTCTCCAGTTCTCCCACCGCTTCTCTGAGCCTTTCTTTGGAAAGAGTATAATATACTTTTCCCTCTTTTTTCTCCACATCTACCAGTCCGTTTTCCAAAAGCACGCTCATATGATGGGACACAGTAGGGGGCGATAGTTTTAATTCCTCTGCGATCTCCAGATTGTATTTTGGAGATATGAGCAGAGACTGAAGGATTTCAAATTTGCTGCTGTCACTGAGAGCTTTCAGCACAGGGAGCAGATGTTTTCTGTTGTTTCTGCTCTTTTCCAGCATTTTATAGATGTCCTTTACAAACAGCCCGATATAGGCTGTGGTGCTTTCCGGATTTGAACTGATGACCTCTGCTCCCGAGCATACCAAGGTTGGAAAAGCTGTAACATCCCCGGAAATTTTAGCGATCAGATACTCCTTTTCCATACCTTCCTGAAAATCTTCCATCAACTTTTCCAGCGGCTTTTGAACGGCTTCTTTTGCTTTTTCAAATGCAGAGAAATTTGCCTTTAAGATCCGGGAAAGATTCTGCAGTTTTTTCACCGGCTCCTGAAGAAAAAGCAGGAACTTCCATCCCAGACCGCCGCTGTAACCGGCCCTTTCCAGGATTCTTACCATTATCTCAAAGGCCGGCGGCTCTGTGATCTTCTCTTCTTCTGAAAATTCCTGGAGAAAAGCCAGCTGAATCTCGCCTTTCTGTTCCTCTTTCAGTTCTTTCGCAAACCATTCCGGATGTTCTCCGCAGATACTCTGGAAAAAAAGGGCAAACTCCGGTTCCTCATGCAAAAAGAAAAAGTCAAAGTCTTCCATCTCCCTGCCTGTCCTGTATTTTTGAAAAGCAGCATGGTATTTTCTTATAACAGGCCCTATCTTCCTGTTAAGCTCTTCCGGATTTAGTCCCCGGTTCCGGGCAGACTTTTTCCATGCTTCCTCTTCCGCAGATTCCGGACGGACGCTGTCATAGAGAAGGCCGATGATTTCAAAATATGGATTCAGTTTTTTTACCACGGTGACTGTCATAAACTGATACGCTCCTTGTCTGATTCTTTATCATATCTCTCATATAGCCTTAAGTATAACACAAGTATCCTGCAGCGACTATTCATAAGATATATATTTCCCCCAAAAGAAAAAATGCCCTCATCCAGACTGGCCAAAATCTGTATGAGAGCATTCTGTATCATTTATTTAATATAATTTCCGTCCCTTTTCATCAGGAATCATGGACTTGCGGTAGAAAAAGCTGTTGATCACATCCCGCCATTCTCTGCTGTTCTTTTTCTGGCGGTCAAACCGCTCTTTCACTCTTTCATATATCTTTTGCGGGATCTTTCCTTCCAGAGAAATCCATTCCTGTTCCATCTTCTCTACGTCCTCATATCCTTCAAAATGGGTATCATACACATGCTGGATCAGAGTTTTCCCCGAAGAGAGCCGATAGGTATAGGGCAGCCGATGGAAGAACAGGAGAAGATTCTCCGGGCAGGTTTCTTTGTTCCGATAAACACAGGCGTTTTTCTCAAAATACTGCTCACTGTATCCGGTTCCTGTATCGCTTCTGTCCACACCGATAGCCAGATGATCCGCCCGGTGATAAGTTCCCCAGGGAGAATATTCATACCCTTCCGGATTTGGTCCATAGTGATAGGAGGGATTCACCATAAAACCGATTCCCAGAGGCGCTGTGTATTTTTCATACACTTCTCTGGACCGCAGAAGGATTCCTGTGATCAGTTCCACAGCCTGAGGATCTCTGGTGATCTGGAGTTTCGTCCATTCTCTGGCAATTTCTCCACTGTCAAGAGAAGAATTCCAGGCCAGACGGCCAAATCCGAAGAAATTGGCTCCAGCCAGGTCATGGCCTGTCCAGTTTGGATCCTTTCCTGTATTAGATACTGCCGCTATGCCGCAGCGTACCTGTCCGAAAGTCCTGCCCGACACAATGTCTGCTACCGTATCCTGTTCCTTTCCACATCCGGTAGTAAAATCCAAAACTTCTTTCCACATAGGAACCAGGTAACACACATCGATCTGCTGTCCTGTATACTCCTGGGCTGCCTGAACTTCCAGAATCTGATTTGTCCTGGAAAGATGTCCGAAAAGAGGATGGACCGGTTCCCTTACCTGAAAATCAATAGGACCATTCTTGATCTGAAGGATCACATTATCTGCAAACATTCCGTCCAAAGGAGCAAAATTGTCATATCCCGCTTTTGCTCTGTCTGTCTTCTCGTCTCTCCAGTCCTGCTGGCAGTTGTATACAAAGCACCGCCAGATAATAGTTCCTCCATAAGGCTGTACGGCTTCTGCCAGCATATTGGCCCCATCTGCATGGTTTCTTCCATAGGCAAAAGGTCCGGGACGGCCTTCGGAATCTGCTTTCACCAGAAATCCCCCCAGATTGGGAATATCCTCAAACAGTTCTCTGGCTTTCTCTTTCCACCACTGTCTTACCTGGGAATCCAGCGGATCACTGAGCGCCAGGCCATCTATAGTCATAGGCGCCGCAAAATCAATAGACAGATACATGGATACCCCATAGTCTCCCAGGATTTCAGCCAGGGCTTTTAATTTTTCTCTGTGGCGCCGGGTGATCAGCCACTCTGCCCCATCTCTCACATTTACATTATTGATAGCAATGGCATTGATTCCCACAGAGGCCATAAGCCGGGCAAAATCCCTGGTCCTGTCCGTGATCTGGATTTCTCCTTTTTCATAGAGAAAAGAGTTCCCTGCATAACCTCTCTCTATAGTACCGTCTATATTATCCCACATGTTCAGCATCCGGAAAGGATTTTCCGGCTTCTCTCTGATTTCCAGACCACGGATGCTTTCACCTGCAGAAGCCATGAAAAGAAGGCGGAATGTCCCGTATAAAATTCCTTTTTCTCCTGCGCTTTGAATCACTGCCTGAGAATCTGATACCTGTATAAAATAGCCTTCCTCTCCCGTTGACAGCCCAGGATTTTTTTCCAGGACGATCCCTGCTTTTTCCTTTTCTGAAACTTTTTCTGATTCTGTACCAAAAAGAGCTTTTGAAGCGATACTTATCTCCTCTTCTGCCCTTTTGCAGCAGTTTCCGTACTCCTTTGCATAATAGGAACGGAAAATATTCTTATCTCTATAGTCTTCATTGGGCTGATAAGCCAGCCACGCCTGTTCCCAATTTCTCATAATATGATATTATCCTTTCAAGCCTGATGTAGCGATTCCGTCTGCCAGATATTTCTGGAAGAAAATAAAGATCAGTACAATGGGAATAATGGACAAAGTAGCCATAGCGAACATTGCTCCGTAATCGGAAGAAGAACCCGGATCACAGAACAGTTTCAGTGCAAGAGACACCGGATATTTGTACGGATCATCAATGTAAAGCAAAGCAGACATAAAGTCATCCCATCTCCACATAAAGGAGAAAATAGCGCCGGTAATAAGAGCCGGGGACATCAGCGGAAGAATGATCCTTCCGAAGATCCCATAATAAGAGCAGCCGTCGATCTTTGCCGCCTCGTCCAGCTCTCTCGGAATACCCTGAATAAAGTTCATCATCAGATAAACAAAGAATCCCTGAATCGCAAAACAGAAAGGAACGATCAGTGGAGCAAAGCTTCCTACCCAGCCCAGCTTCTCATACCAGAGATACTGGGGAACCATCAGGATCTGTCCCGGCAGCATCATAGAAGCCAGCATAGCGCCAAAGAGAAGTTTCTTCCCCCTGAACTGTCATCTGGCAAAACCAAAGGCCACACAGGCAGAAGAAGCCAGCGTACCGATCGTGCCTAAAACTGCTACAAAAAGAGAATTTTTAAAGAAGGTAGCAAAAGATACCCCCGCAAATCCCTTCCATCCATTTGCATAGTTTTCCAGAGTAAAAGGATCCGGGATCAGACTTCTGGCTGTTGTAAAGATGGTATTGGTGTCTTTAAAAGAACTCATAAACATCCAAAACAGCGGATAAAGCATCAGCAGTCCGAAACCGCATACTAAAATATGATAAATAATCGTACCTGTTCTTTTTTTCGCTTTCACTTCTATCACTCCTGTTCATAAACCCAGAATCTTTTGGTCTTAAATAAAATAAAGGTGATCACTGCGATCAGCAGCAGCATTACCCATGCCATTGCAGATGCATATCCCGCCTGATTGAAATTAAAGGACTGCTGATACATATATACCGCATAGAAAAGTGTGGTATCCATAGGTTTTCCCTGGGTAATGATCAAACTCTGGGTAAAGGCCAGGAATCCGTTGATGATCTGCATAACCAGATTAAAGAAAATCGTCGGTGTCAGAAGAGGCAGGGTAACCTTGAAAAATTTTGTGAACTTATTTGCACCATCTACATCAGCCGCTTCATATAATTCTTTGGGTATCTGCTTTAAAGCAGACAGAAAGATCAGCATAGAAGATCCGAACTGCCAGATAGCCAGAATGATCAGAGTCCAGATTGCTGTTCTTGTGTCACTGAGCCATGCAAAGTTTGTATCAATTCCGATCAGTCCTAAAAGGCTGTTGATCACGCCGTCCGGTGCAAACATTCTTTTCCACAGGATCGCCACAGCAACAGAACCCCCGATGATCGAAGGCAGATAATAGGCAGCTCTGTAAAATCCTGTTGCTTTCGTGGGCCGTACAAGGATCATGGCTACCAGCAGCGCAAAGATCAGACGAAGAGGCACAGATACCAGAGCAAAATAAAAGGTTGCTTTTACAGAGTGCCAGAATACTTCATCCTGGGTAAACATTTCTATGTAGTTCTTTAATCCCACAAATTCCGGCGGAGACAGTATGTCGTAATCGCAGAAGGAATAATACAATGAGATTCCCATAGGTACGATCAGAAATACCAGAAAGCCGACAATAAAGGGCAGGCAGAAGATCACGCCTACATTTTTTTCTTTATTTATAAACCGATAAAATTTACTGCTTTTATTCATGAAAAAACCATTTCTCCTTTCTCATCATCGGAGTTTTACCAGATGTCTGCTCGTGCAAGCACGGCAGCCGCTTGCCGGGCGTATCGCACAAAAAGAGCCGCTGCCGCCTTATGCAAAGGGCAGCGGCTCCAAGCCTGGTTTTCTTTATTCACCCTGAAGCATTTTATTCGCTTCTGTGAAGTATTCATCTGCAGCCTGCTGGGCTGTATATTCTCCGTATTTTACCTTTTCTTCCAGTTTTCTTAAAAGATCCTGGGCCTCTGTGCTTCCTTCTACAGGGAACGGAGGCATCGGGCTGGAATTCGGTGCGATCACATTATTTACAAAGTTTGCATTTTCCTGCTCTGCAGGACTTAATTTGTCCATGATCGCCTCAGAAATAGCTGTGGAAGCAGGTACGCCTCTTTCTGCAAGCAGAATATCATAGGCTGTCTCAGAGTTGGTCAGATAGTTCAGCAGTTTTACAGCTTCTTCCGGATTGGCTGTATCTGCACTTACAGAAAAGTACATAGCAGGTTTTACATAGTTAGATTTTTGAGGATCGGTTGTAGGAATAGTCGTCAGAGCAATCTCTGTTCCTTCCGGTGCTGCTGCCTGATATGCGGTAAGCTGTGCAGAACCGTTAATGGTGCACCAGGTCATGTTATCCGGATTTGACCCGTATACCATAAGATCTTCCTCTACACTGTCTGTATCTGCCGCCTGGCTTGGAGAGATCTGCCATCCCTCTTTAATGCCGGTCTCCAGTGTTTCAAAGTATGGCAGATAGTCATCTGCGCTGTCGCCCCCTAATTTGTCGCTAGCCTGGATATCGTTGGCTCTTGCATACATATCCATATACAGGCCATAGTGGTACAGGTTGGAACGATATCCGGTCTCCTCATATACCTGTTTAGAAATATCAATAAATTCGTCCAAAGTCATGTTGTCATTAATGGTGATTCCCAGCTCGTCTAAAAGGGTCTTATTATAAAACATACAGGAAGCACTGGTTCCGGCAGCAATGCCATAGATACCGTCTCCTACTTTACCCATATTCACAATGTCTTCTGAAATATTGGAGGTATCCAGGGTTCCGTCTTCAATATATGGTGTCAGATCAAGAAGCTGTCCTTTATCTACATACTGCTGAATGTAAGACATATCCATCTGGATCACATCCGGCATTTTCTTTCCTGCTGCAGAGGTTGCCATTTTGCTCCAATAATCGCCCCACTGATAGAACTGTCCGCTTACTGTTATGCCGCTCTCTTCCTTGTATGCGTCCAGAGCCTGCTGGGTGCGCTCATTTCTTACCTGATTGCCCCACCATGCCATTGTGAGGGAATCAGAACTTCCTCCTTCGCTATCCTTTCCGCTGTCGGAGCCACCGCATGCTGCCAGGGATGTTACCGCCATAGCGCCTGCTATGGCAAGAACTGCTGCTTTCTTTAAAGATTTCTTTTTCACTTTACATTCCTCCATAATTTTTGTCAAGATGCATCTTTGTTTTTGGATAACCCAATTATAAGCAAAAAAGTGACGAAAAGAAATTTAGAAACATGACTTTCTTTCGCAATTTTTTTACTGCTGCCTGTAAGAAAATGACTTTTCCGGTAATTTCATTACTTTATTTATTCCCCGGAACTGAAAAGAATTGTGCTTTCTTTTTTCATAATCTATAATTTCAGTGGAGGAAAATACTGATGAATAGATTAAAAACCCGCTCTAAAGTCCTTGACAAGCTCTTCAACGATCTGAGTCTAAAATATAAAATACTGATTGTTATATTTTCCGGATTTTTTATTCTTTTTCTTTCCGGACTGGCGACTATGGCCTTTACATCCAGATCTTATGAAAAAAGGCTGTATCAGTCTATTGCTGCTTCCATGACCTATGCAGCCTCGGATATCTCCAGTCAGCTTCAGTCTGTGGATTCCATCATAGACTCGATTATAGCCAGCCAGGTGATCCAGACCAATCTGGAAGAAATGAAAGAATTAGAGCAGGGATCACAGCGGCAGATATACAACACCAGGATCTATAATGAATTATCCGGCTATCTCTTTGCCTTTCAGAATGATTCTATTTCTTATATGTCCATTATCCAGGATCAGGAGATCATTTCCACTTCCCTGTCCTCTTTTATGGAAGTTCCCTACCAGCTCCGCTCCTCCCTGATCGCCAGAGCCCAGAGCCGGGAGGGGGCTACTACTGTGGTACCCGACTTCGGATCCCAGTATGGAATATTTATTGTAAAGGAACTGCGAAAAATCGACAAACTGAGCCTGGAGCCTTTAGGAGTTCTGATCATTTCTCTGAACCCCGCCGCTCTTACTGAGACGGCAGTCAGTTCCCACTCAGATTATGATGATATGTCCTGTCTCCTGTTTGACGGCGATGCTTTGATCTATAATGGAAGCACACTCTCCGACCGTCAGGCAGTGGAACTTTCCAAAGATCTGTCGGGAGATTACGGAATTGAAAAAGCCGGCAAAGAGACCTTATTCGCCGTCCGGGGAAAAATCCCTCTCTATGACTGGGATTATATTTCTACCGTATCGTACAGTTCTGTTTACAAAACCGTCACTTTATCAGGAAGGCTCTTCCTGCTTATTATGGTGGCTGCTCTGGCTGTGGTCAGCTATCTGGCTGTAAAAGTCATACTTGCCATCTTCTATCGCTTTGACCGGCTGATGGAAAATATGAAAAGTTTTGGAGAAGGAAACTACCAGGTGCCGGAGGCGCCCAGAAAATACCAGGAAGATGAAATCGGCCTTCTCTATAAAAATTTTGATTCTATGGTAGAAAAGATCCAGACTCTGATCCAGGAAAATTATGTAAACGAGATTTTAAAAAAGGAAGCCCAGCTAAAAG
>DWYL01000010.1 GCA_019118685.1 Candidatus Blautia merdipullorum | reverse complement strand
AAAAACCTCCTTGACACCATGATAAATCCTTCTGTCTATCATGGTGCCAAGGAGGCAACTATCCGTCAACAGCAGCGGTAGACTTTTGTCTCATAACCTTTCAGCACTGCCTGTCCCTGTACTTTTTCTTCTGTATCCATATCTTCCACAGGTACTTTTAACACGATCCTCTGCTCTTCCGGAGAATAATTCAGTACCATAAGATATTGTTTTCCATCTTTTTCTCTCACACCAAGTTCACAGTCCTGAGGAAGTTCTGCCAGATCCTTAAAGGCTGACAAAGCTCCTGTATAGGCCAGGAAATCTTTAATGTTTTCTCTGGTAAAAGTTCCTCCGAAATGAAGGACTTTTCCTTTTCCCCACTGGTGTTCCACTAAAGCCGGACGGCCCTGATAGTAATTGGAGGAATAAGAAGCCAGGACTTTTGTCTCCGGTCCTGCTGCCAGGATATCGTTAAAAATTCCTGTTTCCACCTGTTTTCCATTCCAGTCCATGGAAACCTCATCATCTGCCGGTCCTACAAAAGTAAATTCTTCTACTGTGGATCCGGTGATATCTTTTAAAGGTCCGGGCATAACATCCATGACACATTTTCCTGTCTCATCCTTCAGTCCGGTACGGGCTCCCAGGATCAGGCAGCCTCCCTGCTCCACATAGCTGCGTAAAAGCTGAACCTTTTTCTCAGATAAGATCATGGGATGAGGATAAATAAGCACCGGATATCTCAGTAGCTCCTCTGTTTGTGTAGAATCCAGGAGATACACATAATCCATAGGGGTATGGCTTAACTGTGCGCCGATAAAGATCTCCTCTTCACTGCTCCAGGCCAGTCTCTGGTGCCATTTATCTACCTGGGCATCCCAGATATTGCTGTAATCTCTCACTACACCAAAGGCAGCCTTATACTCGGCTCCTGTAATCTCCCTGATCTTTTCCACCCGGTCGTGGATCTTCTTTACCTCAGCCAGTTTCCGGTTATCCCGGTTGTCATAATCCAGGATACCATGCCAGTAGATCTCTGTTCCCATGGTGCAGGTACGCCATCTGAAAAAGCTGACATAATCTGCTCCGTGGGCAATACTCTGCATGGCCCACAGCATCATCTGCCCCGGTTTTGGAGCCGGCGCTTCCATACGGGTATTCCAGCCATTAGCCCCTGACTGCTGCTCCATGATCCCGAAATGAGGACAGATAGAGCGTACCTCTGTCAGCTTATCACTCCATCTCCTGTCATTGAGATTTTTCGAATGCTTAGGATCCTCAATAAGGCAATAGGCAAAGTTAGGGTAGGAATCATAGGTATAAACATCCAGGGCTGTATCTGTCATTTCGTGATTATCCAGGTTCTGGAACATGCCGTTGGTGGTAATGAAATCTCCCGGCTTGATATATTTTCTCAAAATATCGCTCTGCATTTTACAGAAACTGATAGCGCTGTCGGATACAAAGCGGATATAATCCAGCATTTCATGTGGATTTGTAGAATTATGTATAGCCAGTCTTGGTACATATATCTGTTCCCACTGAGTATATTCCTGATTCCAGAATACAGCTCCCCAGGCCTTATTTAATTCTTCCAGCGTACCGTATTTCTTTTTCAGGAATTCCCTGAAAGCCAGGGTATCGCTGTCAGAATAAAATTCTGCCGCTTCACAGTTGATCTCATTATCGATCTGCCAGCCTATAACACTTTTATGAGGCGCGTAATGTTCCCCGAATTTTTCCACAATCCTGGCGCTAAGCTCCCGGTATACCTTGGAATTATAATTATAGTGGCGGCGCATGCCATGACGATACTTAACGCCGTCAATCCGGCAGTTTAACACTTCCGGATATTTGTCTGTCAGCCATGCAGGAGGCGTGGCCGTAGGAGTCCCAAAGATCACCTTCATCTCGGTCCCTGCTACAACCTCCAGAAAATCATCAAAAAAGTCAAAGGTAAACTCTCCTTCTCTCGGCTCCACCTTATTCCAGGCAAACTCCCCGATACGGATCGTATGAATGCCATTTGCCAGCATCCTGTCCAGGTCTTCCCTCCAAAGTTTTCTGTCCCAGTGTTCCGGATAATAGCAGGTTCCCAGAGACATTTCTTTCCATTGATAGTTCTGCTTTTTTCTCATAATACCTCCGTGTCTGTTTTCCTGTTCCTCTCTTTTTTAAGCGGAATGGAAAACTGAATTTCTGTTCCTGAATTTTTTTCACTTTTTATATACAACCGGCTTTCTTCACCATAACATAAGATCAGCCTTCTGTATACATTTTTTATTCCGATAGATTTGCCCGCATCGTTTTCTTCACATTGTTCATAAAGAATTTTGATTTCCTCTGTTGACATCCCTACTCCGTCATCCACCACCAGAAAATGCAGTCTTCCTTTTTCCTTTCGGATCCGGATAAGAAGCTTTCCTTTTTCCAGTTTCGGTTCAAGGCCATGTATAATCGCATTTTCTATCAAAGGTTGAAGGATAAAATTAGGTACCTGATATTCGTCAACATCCTTTTCTATTTGATATTCAACAGAAATCTTATCTCCAAATCTCTGTTCCTGAATATAGAGATAATCCCTTACTGTATCCATCTCTTCTTTTAAGGGTATAAAACTTTCCTTTTTAATCGTAGCCCGGAGTAATTCCGCCAGAGCAATACTCATCTCCGAAACATCCGTATTGCCCTCTCCCAGGGCTTTCCAGCTGATGGTATCCAGTGCATTGTACAGAAAATGAGGATTTATCTGCATCTGGAGAAATTCCAGCTCTGCCTGTTTCTGTGCAAGTTCCATCTTATAGACTTTCTCAATGAGGGTTTCGATATTTTCCGCCATTTTGTTATATTCTGTACCGATCATACCGATCTCATCCTGGGTAACTACCTTTACCCTGGGATAGCGGTTCTCTGTTCCCAGTGTTTTCATACTTTCCAGCAGTTCTCTGGTAGGTTTTGCAATACGTGATGTGGCAATCCAGACAAAAATCACACTGACAGCCAGCATAATAACAACCACCATCGCAGCTGTGATAATCTGCCTCATCAGATTTCCATAAAACTCTTTCACAGATACCGCCTGTACCAGTGTCCAGTGATTTGGCATCTCATCCCCAACATAATAAAAAGCCTGGGTA
>DWYL01000047.1 GCA_019118685.1 Candidatus Blautia merdipullorum | reverse complement strand
CCCTGTTCCTTCTCATATACGGTCAGATAACGCTCTTTCAAAAATGTCCCGGCTTCCTCCATGGTTTTTACCGGGAACCATGGGAGGAACTTATTTACCGCTTCGTCTTTCAGCAATTCATAAAGGAAACTTTGGTCTTCCTTCTGAAATTTTCTCAGAATCAGTCTTTTTGTTACAATCTCTTTGTTTTTCATATTTATTCCCCATAAGATGGACTTTTCGTCATGGCCTGCAAAAAAACAATCTTCTGTATGTAGTCACAGACCGGACGTTCTTCCTCTTCTTCCTGCCATATCTCCTCATTGACAAAAGGGCTTCCCTTTTCGTTGAGAGAAAGCAGCATATTTTTTCCTCTTAGCTTTACATTTTTCAGAGCTTCTATATGCCGATTTATCTCATTATACTGGGATGCATCAGAAATATTATACAAAAGGATACTGCATACTTTTCCTGTCAAAAACGATCCTTCCTGGTCAAGGAGGGCTGCAAACGGCCGATGCCCCTGCTCCACTTGATAAACTGAGGTCGTGTATTCCAGATAAGTGTGAAAAGCCCCGAACTGTCCGAAAAACTTTCCCTCTGGAAACTGGTCATATACAAACCAGAAATTTTCCGCCATATTATTGTCTCTTAACTGAGACTCCGCACTTGCGCCTTCGCTTATATGTTGGAAATATTTTTCCTCATTTTTCAGAATTCTCTCCACCCATTTCCATTTTTCCCCATAATAGGCTTCCACTTCTCCATTTGTATCCAGCATCTGCAGTGCTTTTATGGTCATATCCTGCTGGAATTCCAAATCAAGACCAAACATATGCAGCCGTTCCCCTTCAGGCAGCGACATGTTATATTGGTACAGCCACTTAAAAAACTGATACTCTCCCTGGGTGTATCCGGCGGTCCCTGCAATAGAGTTCATATAGTCGGTCAGGAGTTCTTCCTCCCCAGTCTGTATATATTTCTCCAGAATAATACCTTCACTTACACTGCGCTCAAAAATAAGATATCTGACTCCTTCATGAGTATATAGATATTCTATCAGTCTTTTCTGGGTCTCATAGTCTTCTTCAACCCCATGATTTTCCCCAGCTAGAAATACCTGGTATTCTTCTGTATTTCCCATAGTTCCCTCTGTCCAGGAATCGGAGAGGGAAATCTCTTTCAAATTTTCGTTTATATATTCCTCTGGCGTTTGTATTTCTTCCTGGTTTCCGCAGCCAACAAGCAGCAGCGCTATCACCAGCAGACCGGATAAAATCCCTTTTATTTTTTTCTTCATCTTTCCATCTCCCCCTTGATCCAAAGCATAATCACATGTAGAATATACTCTTTCTGCCTGGGGGTAAGTTCCCTTCCTGCCCGGATCTTATGCCATTTTTCCAGACATCCTCTGCAGCAGGTCGCCGTAGCATGCTGGGCGATAAAAACCGGATGGCCCCTCATGGGAGTCTGCTTTCCATCGTTTGGGATCACTGATGGAGCCAGCCTCTTTTCTATAAAATCCTGGGCATGCTCCTGAATCTTATCTAGTCCCTTCTGCCTCACATACTCCTTGTCCTGTTTTTTCAGATGAAATCTGCTGCGAAAATTGGATTTTGAAAGCCCTGTAAAAAGCTGCTTCAGCCATTCTTCTTCCGTCATAACCTTCTCCCCCTCTTTCAGTGAATAGAAAAGCTGCTTTCCTTTTCTTCTATATCCTCAATCCAGATAAATCTCTGCTGATAAAGCATGGAAATCATCTTTCCAATTTCTTCCCGTTTTCCCTGGACTTCCATCTCCACCTTTCCGTCCCAGCGATTCTTCACCCAGCCGGTAAGCCCCAGCATCTGGGCAATGTTCATGGCCCGGTAGCGGAAACCCACGCCCTGGACCCTGCCGGAAAAGATAAGATGTTTTCTGATACTCTTTTCTCTAAACAAAGTTCTCAACTCCTGTCCGATATTTTATTCCATGCATAATTTTCTCTATCGTACACTGATACTCTCATTTTCAAACTTCTAACGCCGGATAAAATCATACAATTTCATTCCTTTTCAGCCTTCCTTGCTCTTCTTCTCATTTTATCAAATCAGCCTGAAAAGAACAACTGGTATCCGGCTATTCTCAATTTTCAATCCCTTTATCACTCCCGGATTTTATTGTTTTTTAAAGCTTACTCTCCCCTTGGCTCTTTCTCCCTTTACCGTGATCCGGTATTCTCCATCTTCCTCGATTTCCAGCCGAAAAGAACCTGTAGGCATATTCTTGCTTTCCCAAATAGGCTCTTCTCCATTTTTCTGGATGATAACCGATAGCTTTCCGGATTTCTTTTCAATTTCCCCATATATATAATCTCCCTTCTCCAGCTCCAGGATCTGAGAATCTGTTGTATTAAACATCCGGTAATCCATCAGGAACTGACTTTCATTTTCCGTTCTGCTCCCGCTGAAGTCTGTTATGCCGCAGCCTGCCAGCAAACAGCTTCCCAGCAGCAGACTCAGATATTTTTTCATGTACGTTCTCCCCTATCTTATGTGTTTTTCTCCAAAAAAATTTATTTTATCTTATCACAGGCCATAGAGAAAGTCATTTTATATGGATCTCTATATCCTTACTTTCCCGGTATTTCTTTTTTGAAATACGGTTGACTTTCTCTTTCTTTTCTGGTTATAATGTACCTGGACCAAGTAGTCCAAATATTAGAAAATGTGAGGTGAGAACATGGACGCCAGTAGTTGTTATAAACCCAACGGGCCTGGAAAGCCAAAAATATATTCTGCCGCAGGGAACACTGGGAGTTCTGTGTTCTGACGGTTTTTTTGTGTTGAATTTTATACATATTTTTGGAATCCATTGCCCATTTTAATAACTTTCTGAGCCACTGCAAAAGGCCGAGGAAAGGAAGCGTTTCAAATGCTGCAATGGTATTTTTATGCCCTTTTTTGCGTTTCTGTGAGAAGATATCCTCTCCATCGCTCAGCGATTTGGCAGATAAAAAAGGAGTCTTATACCATGCCTTTTGTATAATCCCCCCTGGAAACTTTGTTTTCCAAAGAAGATATAAGGAGGTTTGGATATGAACACAAAAAGAACTGTTTTTACTTACCATGAAACTATGCGCCGCCCGGATTATCCCCGGGAAATCGCAAGACTGGCAGCACGGGGGTTATCTCCCCACATGCTGCAAAAAAAGCTGCAGGCTTATCACGAAAGCGACATTGCCGCAGCGCTTGAACTTTTAGAAAAAAGCGCCAGGTTAAAACTCTACGGAATCCTGAAGGACTCTGTGTTGGCAGATATTTTCGACTATATCGACAATATTGCTCCCTATATGGAAGAGCTGAACATTCGCCAAAGAGCTGCCGTACTTTCCTATATTTCCTCAGATAAAGCCGCTTCCTATCTGAAATCTCTTGACAGAGAAACCAGAAATTCTCTGGCTCCTCTGATAGAGAATTCCGCCCGGCAGGATATCGCTTTGCTCCAGTCTTTCTCCCCAGAAGAAGCTGGCAGCATCATGACCACCAATTTTATTCAGATTTCCTGGAATTTGTCTGTGAAAGAAGCCATGAAAGAACTGGTGAAGCAGGCCGGAGAACATGACAATATTTCAACTATTTATGTTGTGGATGATCAGGACATTTTCTATGGTGCAATTGACTTAAAAGATCTGATCCTGGCAAGGGAAGGGGCAAAACTCCCCTCTGTTGCCATGACTTCCTACCCTTATATCTATGCCCATGAGACCATAGATGACTGTTTAGGCCGGATTAAAAGTTATTCTGAAGATTCCATACCTGTGCTGGATATGGAAAATCGGTTGTTAGGTGTGATCACTGCCCAGGACTTTATGGAAATATTAGACGAAGAAATGGGAGAGGATTACGCAAAGCTTGGGGGACTTTCCAGTGAGGAAGATTTAAAAGAATCTCTGGCTGTCAGTGTAAAAAAAAGACTGCCCTGGCTGATCATTCTCCTCGGACTGGGGCTTGGCGTTTCCAGTGTAGTAGGGATTTTTGAAAGTGTAGTGGCACAGCTTACCATTGTGGTCTGTTTCCAGTCCCTGGTCCTGGACATGGCAGGAAATGTGGGAACCCAGTCTCTGGCCGTTACAATCCGTGTTTTAATGGACGAAAATCTGGGTGGATTTCAAAAACTTTCTCTTATATGGAAAGAGACGAAAATCGGTTTTTTAAACGGTATTATACTTGCTTTGATCTCTTTTGGCATGATCGGCATATATACCTGGCTCTTTAAAGGAAAAGATCTGTTTTTTGCATTTGCTGTGGCCGGCTGTGTAGGGACAGCCCTCCTTCTTTCCATGTCATTAGCTGCTTTTGCCGGAACAGTGATTCCTGTATTTTTCAAAAAAATAAAGATTGATCCTGCCGTAGCCTCAGGTCCTCTTATCACGACTGTCAATGACCTGGTAGCCGTAGTGGCTTATTACGGTCTCGCCTGGATCTTCCTTATTCAGATTCTTCATCTGGCAGGATAAAAACAATCCGGTATCCGGCGGCCCATAAAAAATTTCACCGGGCAGCCGGATACCGGGCTGTTTTTAATCTATCAGCGTCTTCCAGTTTTCACTGTGACAGGCCTCAAAACACATCTCGATCTGTTCTTTATTATTCTTTTCTTCGGCAAGCCTTGGAAGTTCATGCCATCCAAAATAACGGCTCTCTGTAGTCTCAATGTTTTCCTGAAACTCTCCGCCGCAAGCAGAGCAAAGAACAAAAATCTTACAGACTTTATATGCATAGACAGGAAGATTGTGCTTTTCTCTGTCCTGGACTGCAATGACCAGCTCCGGTCTTACATCCAGTCCGGCCTCCTCCTTTACTTCGCATCTTCTGTGCTTTCTCCGATTCTAACACATTCTCTGTGAGAAATCATCTATAAGATTTTGGATATGCAGACCAGGGCTGTCATCGGACAGCCCTGGTCAGATAATTCAGATATATTCCGTTGTCTCCTATTCTCTCAACTTTGTTCAGAGTAAATTCTACAGGACTTCCTTTTCCCGTAGAAGGCATCTGGGTAAACAGGGAAGCAGAGCCTCTGCTTCCATCGATGACAGGTGCCCGATTCCCAGCCGACCTCTCCTTCTGTATCCAGAGAAATATAATACATTTCCGCCTGGTCATCCGCCACAAAATCTCCCTGTGGCATCTGGATCTTCTCCTCCAATACCGGCCGGGCGAATCCCGTAAATTCTTTTGTGGTAGTTGTTCCGTACAGCCAGGCCTCCCCTTTCATCTGGCTTCGCAGGGCACCGTACTCCTGACTCAGCCCTGCCGCTGCCTCTGTCCCCATAAAGGGGCCGTTAATCTTCCCATCCAGGGAGCTGAGAATATGGCAGATCACATAAGGTCTTTTCATCAGATCTTACCTCCCAAGTTTCTCGGCAACAGTCTCTGCCTCTCTGGCATTGCTAACCATTCCCGCATATTCCATACCGTACATTTTTGCAAAACGGCTCATAGTATATTCTGCCTTTTCCAGCATCCACATCTTCGGCGCTGCGCCCTGAAAAATAAAAGCAAATTTTCTTCCTGATAATGCTCCGGCGCTTACCGGTCCATAGAAACGATCCAGAAGATTTCTCACTACCCCGCACATATTGTGCCAGTAAACAGGAGAACCGATCACAATGGTATCTGCTTCCTTCATTTTTCCCAGGATTTCCGAAAACTGATCGTCCTCAAATTTCTGGCCATAAGCATACAGCTTATAATCCACCAGGTTCAAAGTCTCATACTCCTTTCCTGCCAGAAGCTTTGCCGCCAATTTTGCTGTGTTTCCGTTTTTGTTTGGACTTCCATTGATAAATAAAATACTCATTTTGTTATTCCTCCTGTATATTCTTAATTTTTTACTGCCAGATCCAGCACAGTCCATTATAGAAGTATTCCATTGCATATTCTCCGCTGTGAGTGCCGCCTTCCTGCTCCAGGAAATAAAGATTTCCTTCTCTTTCATTATTGGCATAGCGGAAGGTACCGTCATTTACATCCGCCATAGCCTCTATCTGATTTTTAAAAGATGAATAGGCAAAATCTTCCGTACCGGAAGCCGCAAAAATAAAGAAGTCGTTCCACTCATGTCCGGAATCCTGAACAAGAGAGGCCATATATCCCCTGTCTGAGGTCAGGCTTCCGCTGGACGGCATAAAGTAACGGAAATAATCCAGACAATACTGAAAGGTCCTCCAGGTGGTCACAGACCCCATAGAGAAGCCGCAGAATGCCCGATGATCTCTGGAACTGCGTATCCCATCTAAAGTAGTATCCTCGACATAAGTACTGTAAGTTCCTTCCACTGCCGGTATCAGATCATGAATCAGTTCATTGTGATAATTTTCTGTCAGCCGGAGAGCCAGGGAATAATCAGAACTATCTGACTTACTTTCGTTATTATAAGTCGGACATACCACGATCATGGGCTGGATCTTTCCATCGGCAATGCCGTTGTCCAAGACATTTTTAAATTCGTTTGGATGTTCCGGAGTGCCCAGGTAGGTGGTCTCATTGCTCCATCCTCCGTGCATTAAGTAAAACACATTATATTTGGCATTTTCTGAATACCCATAAGGCAAATAAACAATCGCTCTCTTATGAAGCACCTGCTCCTGTTCTTCATAGGCCATAGATTCATAAGTATCATATTCTAATTCTACAAGAGTTCCCTGCTGATCTGCTTCTGAAAAGTACTCCTGGGGAATCTCCGCCAGCTTGTCCGGCAAAACTGCCTGTGTGATACTTTCCCCTTCTGTCATTGCTGTCACCTCATTTGTCTGTTCTGAGGATCCTTCCTTATTAGCTGCTGCCTCTTCACTGGTCTTTCCAGTATTTTCTCCCGTTTCTTTCCTTTCTGTCTGCCCGCAGCCGGCCGCTAAAACCATCAGGGCCAAAAAGCCTGCCAACAGTCTGTATTTTTTCACAGCTTCACCTCCTGCTATCGGTTATATTTATTATAATCTAAAGAATATAGCAGAAGAAGCTATGTTTTAGTTGTGGAATATAAACCTGAAGGTTTCTACTGATGGTCTGGCCTGTATCAATCGCTGTCCTGCAGAGGCTATCCAGTATGCAGACAAGTCACAGACTGCATTCCGGTATACCTTTGGAAAATATTTCAAATTAGCCCAGAGCCAATCATCTGCAGTCACCATATCTGCGGCGGGAAACTTCCCCAGTTCATTGACTTCCTCGACTGCTGCCGTTATAATTTTATTAGATCAAACATGGAATGATCAAAAGGCTGTCGCAATAATCATATGTCAGGAATATTTATACATTTTATGCGAATTTGTCGAGCAAGCTTTGAGACCATAGGCTCAAAGCTGCGCAGACTGAGCAATAAAATGTATAAATATTCTCGATTTTGATTAATGCG
>DWYL01000046.1 GCA_019118685.1 Candidatus Blautia merdipullorum | reverse complement strand
CGCATTAATCAAAATCGAGAATATTTATACATTTTATTGCTCAGTCTGCGCAGCTTTGAGCCTATGGTCTCAAAGCTTGCTCGACAAATTCGCATAAAATGTATAAATATTCCTGACATATGATTATTGCGGCAGCCTCTTTTAAGAATGGCTCTTTTAAGAATGCAGAGACGGTCTTGACAAAAAAAGTAAATTCCAATAAAATGCAAGATAGAACTGAAAATCAAAAAGCAGAGAAGAGGAATAGTACCTGGACGGAAAGGTAAAGAGAGAGGATCAACGGTGAGAGATCCTTCCGGGAAGACAGGGAACCAGCCTTGGAGCAGTCTGTGACGAGCAGAACGCAGGCTTTGGCGTTAGAAAAGCAAAGGAGAGGGCAGTCTGAACAGCTGTCAAATTAGGGTGGTACCGCCGAATGAAAACATCGGTCCCTGACGAGGGGATGCGGTGTTTTTTTTGAGCCCGAGATACAGAGGAGCAGCGGCAGAACCAGTATATACGGGACGGCGGGAAATGGATTTTTCAGATAAAAATAAATTGTAAAGGAGTATTGAAATGGCAAAGGATAAGAAACTTGTTAAGGAGATCACTTCCATGGAGGAGGATTTTGCCCAGTGGTATACAGATGTTGTGAAAAAAGCAGAACTGATCGATTATACCAGCGTGAAGGGATGTATGGTAATCAAACCGGCGGGATATGCAATCTGGGAAAATATTCAGCATGAACTGGACAGGAGGTTTAAAGAGACCGGGGTGGAAAATGTATACCTGCCTTTATTTATCCCGGAGAGTCTGCTGCAGAAGGAAAAGGATCATGTAGAGGGCTTTGCGCCGGAGGTGGCCTGGGTGACACATGGGGGTCTGGAGCCTTTGCAGGAAAGACTTTGCGTCCGTCCTACTTCAGAAACCCTGTTTTGTGATCTATATTCCAAAGAGATCCACTCCCACAGGGACCTGCCTAAGGTATACAATCAGTGGTGCTCCGTAGTGCGCTGGGAAAAAACCACAAGGCCATTCCTGCGCTCCAGAGAATTTCTGTGGCAGGAGGGCCATACTGCTCACGCAACAGCAGAGGAAGCAGAGGAGCGGACGATCCAGATGCTGAATCTCTATGCTGACTTTTGCGAGGAGGTACTGGCGATCCCGGTGATCAAAGGGCAGAAGACTGAAAAGGAAAAATTCGCAGGAGCAGAGGCTACCTATACCATTGAATCTTTGATGCATGATGGAAAAGCCCTTCAGTCCGGCACCAGCCATAACTTTGGAGACGGATTTGCCAAAGCCTTTAACATCCAGTATACAGATAAAGAAAATAAACTCCAGTATGTACATCAGACTTCCTGGGGAATGACCACCCGTATGATCGGCGCCCTGATCATGGTCCATGGAGATAACAGCGGTCTGGTGCTGCCTCCAAGGATTGCTCCGGTGCAGGCCGTGATCATTCCGATCCAGCAGAGAAAGGAAGGTGTTCTGGAGACAGCAGAGAAACTGGAGGCTCAGCTGAAAGCAGCAGGCATCCGGGTGAAGACAGATAAGACGGATAAGAGCCCGGGATTTAAGTTCGCAGAACAGGAAATGAGAGGTATTCCGGTCCGTATTGAATGCGGTCCCAAGGACATTGAGGCAAATCAGGCAGTGATTGTCCGGAGAGATACCAGAGAGAAAATTACCGTTTCTCTGGATGAACTGGCCGAGAAGGTTCAGAAAACCCTGGATCTTATGCAGAAGGAAATGCTGGAGAGAGCCAGAGCCCACAGAGACGCCCATACTTATGTGGCGACAGATTATGAGTCTTTTAAAGAAACCATCAATGAAAAACCGGGATTTGTAAAAGCCATGTGGTGCGGCTGCAGAGAATGCGAAGACAAAGTAAAGGAAGACGTTCAGGCTACGGCAAGATGCATACCTTTTGAACAGGAGACACTTTCCGATAAATGTGTGGTATGCGGAAAACCAGCCAAGAAAATGGTTTATTGGGGGCGTGCATATTAAGATGAGGATTGAAGTTCCAGAAAAGGCAGAAAAAATTATAGATGCTTTGCAGGAACATGGATATGATGCTTATGTAGTGGGAGGCTGTGTCCGGGACAGCCTCCTTCACCGTTCACCTGCAGACTGGGATATCACCACTTCCGCCACTCCGGAGGAAGTGAAAAAAATTTTCAGGAGAACGGTGGATACAGGAATCCAGCATGGCACTGTAACAGTACTTATGGATAAAGAAGGATTTGAAGTGACTACTTACCGGATCGACGGAGAATATGAGGATGGCCGGCATCCAAAGGAAGTAACCTTCACCCCAAGCCTCGGGGAAGATCTGAAAAGGCGGGATTTTACGATTAACGCTATGGCCTATAATCATAGGACAGGGCTGGTAGATATTTTCGGGGGAGAAGAGGATCTGAAAAATAAGATCGTGCGTTGTGTAGGGGATCCCAGAGAACGCTTTACAGAAGACGCCCTCCGGATCTTAAGAGCCGTGCGGTTTTCTGCTCAGCTGGGATTTGACATTGAGGAAAAGACCCAGGATGCAGCCAGGGATCTTGGAAAAACACTGAAAAAGATCAGTGCGGAAAGGATCCAGACAGAATTGGTCAAGCTCCTTGTCTCCCCCAATCCCCAATATCTCAGAAAAGCCTGGGAGCTGGGGCTGACCAGGATATTTCTCTGGGAATTCGACAAAGCAATGGAAACTCCGCAAAAGAATCCTCACCATTGCTACAATGTAGGGGAACATACTCTGAAGGCTATGGAGGCTGTAAGATCTGACAGGATCCTGCGTCTGACCCTCCTTTTTCATGATCTAGGGAAAGGAGAGACCAGAACAAGAGATGGAAATGGAATCGACCATTTTTACGGACACCCTGCAAAAAGCGAAAAGATAGCCAGAGATGTCCTGAAAAGACTGCGTTTTGATAACAATACCATAAATACAGTGGGAAAACTGGTTTACTGGCATGAGTGCCCCTGGAAGGCAGCGCCATCTTCTGTGAGAAGAGCGCTTGCCAAGACCAGCGCAGAGCTGTTTCCCCTTCTGCTTGAGGTGCGCAGAGGAGACATTATGGCGCAGAGCAGCTATCACCGGAAGGAAAAAATGGAATGGCTGGAAAGTCTTGAGGAAGTTTATCAGGAAATTATTCAGCGTCAGGAATGTATTTCCCTAAAGACCCTGGCAGTTTCCGGAAAAGATCTGATTGATGCCGGTATGAAACCGGGAAGGGAAATCGGAGAGACTCTGAACAGATTCTTTGAAATTGTCCTTGAAGAACCGGAAAAAAATACAAAAGAATATCTCCTCTCCCTTCTGTGAATTCCTTCTAACCCCTGATTTCACTGCATACAATGAAAGGGACATGAAGAAAAGGGGGAGAAACATGTGTATGACCGTGGTCTTAGCGTATTGGAACAGTATGGGCTGGAAGCCGGGGCCGTATACCGGGGAAGGGGTGCTTTGATCTGTGAGACAGACAAGGGGCTTGTGCTGATAAAAGAATTTTGTGGAACACCTAAAAAGCTGGAGCATCAGGCGAAGATTTTGGAGAAAATTTCCGTCTCCTCTGCCATATTGACGGATCAGATACTGTGCAATCTGGAGGGTTCCTATATATCAGAGGACGGCGATCATGTTCCTTACATTGTGAAAAAATGGTATGAGGGGAGAGAATGCGATACTCGCAGCGAAGAAGATATCTGCAGAGGAGCAGCCGCCCTGGCAAGTTTACATAAAGTTATGTATATGCCGGTCCAGTGCCATTACGTAAAGGAGTCCCTGTGCAGTGAATTTCAGAGACACAATAGGGAACTGCGCAAGATCCGAAAGTTTGTCTGCAGCAAGCAGAGAAAAAATCAATTTGAACAGGAATTTTTGGACTCTGTGTATGATTTTCTGGGACATGGGGAGGATGCAGTGAAACGCCTGGAAAAGTCTGGATATGAGGAACTGCGAAAAAGAGAACTAGAGGAAGGCGCTGTCTGCCATGGAGAATTCAATCAGCATAATGTACTATTTACAGAGGAGGGAAATATAGCTGCAACGAATTTTGATAAGTGGAACTTTGATGTTCAGGCAGGAGATCTTTACCGGTTTATGAGAAAAATACTGGAAAAGCATCAGTGGAATCAGGAACTGGGGAAAAAAATCCTTTTAGCTTATCATGAGATCAGGCCTCTTACTCAGGCTGAGGTGGAAAATCTTAGGATCCGTTTTGCGTATCCTGAAAAATATTGGAAGCTGGCAAATTATTATTATACTCATAATAAAGCATGGATCTCGGAAAAAAATCTGGAAAAGCTGGAAAGACTTAGGAAACAGCAAGAAAAGTGGAGGGATTTTGTAGACAGTATATCTGTGGCATGAGAAATTTCCGGATATGCTTGACAAACTATGGGAAACACGGTATAAATAACTGTAGACCGCGGCAGCGGTAGACTTTAGCGCGAATTATATTTAGGAGGAAATACTCATGAACAGAACAGAATTGGTTGCTGCTATGGCAGAAAAAACACAGTTATCCAAGAAAGACGCAGAAGCAGCTTTAAAAGCCTTCGTTGATGTTGTATCTGAAGAAATGAAGAAAGGTGAGAAGGTCCAGTTAGTAGGATTTGGAACATTTGAAGTTTCTGAAAGAGCAGCAAGAGAAGGAAGAAATCCTCAGACCGGAGAGACCATGACTATTGCGGCTTCTAAAACTCCAAAGTTCAAAGCTGGAAAAGCCTTAAAGGATTTAGTGAACGCATAATAAAATGAGACTTGACAAATATTTAAAAGTATCCCGGCTGATCAAAAGAAGAACGGTAGCCAATGAAGCCTGTGATGCAGGGCGGGTGCTGATTAACGGAAAACCTGCAAAAGCCTCGGCACAGGTAAAGACCGGAGATATTCTGGAAATACAGTTCGGCAGCAGAAATGTCCGGGTAGAAGTGCTGGATGTACAGGAAACGGTGAAAAAGGAAGCGGCAAGCGAGCTGTTTAAATACCTGTAGACAAGGAATAATCATAATCAATCCCCCATATAATCTTTCATAAGAAGAAAATATGGGGGATTGATTTTCTTTTGGAAGAAAAACAAAACAGAACACTTCACAGGCTGCAGCTTACAGACCGGCAAAAAGGCTGCATCCAGGGTGTAAAGGATGTAAATTCTTTTGACGAAAAGGAAATCAGTCTGGTAACGGAAGCGGGAACACTTTCTATAAAAGGAGAAGGTCTTCATGTTACCCGTCTGGATCTGGAGAAACAGGAGGTTGATATAGAAGGAAAGGTGGACAGTTTGATCTACAGCCAGGGAATCACCAAAGCCAAAGGAGGAGAAGGGATGCTGAAAAGGCTGTTTCAGTAATTTATGAGCGGCTATATGCATGAGGAGTTACTGATGGCGGCAGATGCTTTCCTGGCAGGTGTCTTTCTGGCTGTCTGTTATGATATTCTTCGTATTTTCAGAAACATTGCAGAGCACAGCTCTTTCTGGATTGGGATAGAAGATATTCTGTACTGGTGTGCTTCAGGGATATATTTGTTTGAACTGATTTATCAGGAGAATGACGGTATGATACGATTGTACGTTCTTTTTTTTACCGGAGCAGGAGCATTGCTGTATCATGCCGGCCCAAGTATGATTTTGGTGAAATATATTTCTGCTATTTTGATGAAAATAGGAAGCTTCCTGGGAATTTTGGGATGGCCTATTAGAATATGCAGAAAAAGGTTGAAATTTTGGCTCGGCAGAGTTAAAATTGCCCTATATGAACAAAAGCCCATACAAAGAATCAGGAAGCGTTGGAATGAAAAAAAATAAAAAAAAATCGCAAAGCAGAATCGCAATGGTTAGCATTACCTTTGTGGTGGGCGTCCTGTTTGTGGGAATGATGGGGAAGAGCGTTGCACTGGAAAACCAGCTTTCTTCTTATGATTCCCAGATTGAAGACCTGGACAGACAGATAGAGGAAGAAGAAGGACGTACCACAGAGATCGATGATCTGAAGGAATATATGAAGACAGATGAATATGTGGAGGAGACAGCCAGAGAAAAGCTTGGACTGGTCAAGGAGAACGAGATCATCTTTAAAGAAGGGGATACAGAGGAGAATACCCAGGATACAGACAGCTCCGAGGGTACACAGAACTCCCAGGATACACAGAACAGTGAAAATAATGAGAATTCTCA
>DWYL01000045.1 GCA_019118685.1 Candidatus Blautia merdipullorum | reverse complement strand
TGAATATTCTCATCGCAAACGCCTTGACCCTTTCTAGAATCCAATCTGCCTTTGATCTTCAACAATACTCCCGGTATTCTTGTAACTTGTCTCACTTTTCCTGAATATGCGCCATATTTTTCTTTTGCCATAAACATTCCCTCCTCTATCTTTTAGAAAAATACCTTTTATTGTTCCCGTAAGTATATAATACATCACCTGAAAAAATGATTTTTTTCACAATAAAAAGAGCCCTGACGTTTGCCACTAAGGCAATCTATCAGAACTCTTTCACTCTATATTTCTTCTCTCTCTTTATTTCCGCCTTCTATCTGGCCTGTCAGAGCTTCCAATGATGAGTCAATATACTCTGCATTAATATGTATACCGTGTCTTTTTGTAACCTCTTTTAAATTCTCCGGCAGTTCCTTAGGAAATTCAAATCCGTCCACCAGCAGGTTGATGATCTGCTTGTCATTCTCCAATGCAAATTCCAATTCTTTCCGCATCCAATCTTCATCTTTACGCTTATCAAGACATCCCGGCGTCAAAACAGCGATTACGTATTCTGATTTTTGAATTGCTTCCCGGATTTGTCTGTCAAATCTTCCAGTCTTCATCGTCTTAATATCATAGAATACATTTTTCCCTTTATTTCTCAGCTCATTATAAACCAGCCTGGCTACATATGCTCCGTATTTTCTGCGATAGCTGATAAAAACCTCATAGTCCTCGGAGTTTCCGAACATATGATCAGCAGCACTTTCTGACTCTGTCACCATATCTTCAACCTTACTTAGCCGTTCACTGAGATTCCAAGTATTTTTGCAGAGATATTGGAAAAACAATGTATTTACGTGGGAAAATCTGTCTTCTGTCACAATCTCCGTCAGGTCTTTGTCCAGCGCCCGTACTGCTTCTTTCTGTGGGTACATGCACATGTTCTTGTCTGCCATACGGCACTGCCGCTCCAGTTCTGTACATTTTTCCTTCAGACTATAGTAATAAAGATAGATCATAAGATAATTTCCAAATATTGACACTCCCAACTGCTTCCTGATGAATTCACTATTATTGGGGGCAAATTCAGACGCTTCTTTTATGTCTGCGGTCATATCCAGCGAATTCTCTGATACAGCCCAATATAAATATGGGTACTCCCGCGGAATATAACAGTATTTTTTTTCTATTTCTTTAGTAAAACGGAAACTGTTTTTTCTGTTCATTCTCAGATTCTCACAGAATATGTTCAGTTTCTCTTTGTTCAATCCATTTTCAAGCCCGTAAGAAAGACTAAGAGCTGTTATATAAGTATTCATTTCCTCTGCTGGTTCTATTGTCCCCACCATGTTAAGGAAAGCTCTAATCAATCCCTTGATCGTTATCTCTTTTTCATCCGCCTTATCTGGACCGATTTTTACAGAATACAAGATTTTATTATTTTCTCTCACATTAATTAGCATGCTTTTAAGATTGAGGACTTGATCTTCTTCTAAATTTTCTGTTATAATGTGTAGTGTTATGTAGGCGTTTCCGTCTCTTAGAAACCATCCTCCGGCCTTTGTTATCTTAAATGTCACTGCCGGAAGTTTTTTCAGTCTGTATCTGCAAGTTCCGTTATGATGAAGTCCCAGAAACCTCCTGCATTTCTGTTTCACTTCCAGATACTTCATCATTCCACCCTGGGCATTATTCCATATATCGAAGTTCTGGGCATTGATCATTTCACAAATCATTTTTTTCTGTTCAAAATGCTCGTATACTTCCTGCTCTTTCTCTGTTCCCAGATTTTCATAGTGTTCTCCATTATACCTGAAAGGAATAATCAGGCATAATTCAAATCTTTCGTGACTCATATTTTCCCCTCCGCCAATGCTATTTTCTTTGAGTAATGTGTCTTTCTTTCGGTATTTAATATGTAATCTATTATAACTCTCACACAAAAACATGGCAATCACTGACTATGGGGAATTCCTTTTTTATAATTAAAACTTTGGTCTCATATTACATAATATTCTCTGTCAATATTTTATCTATGATCCCATATTCTTTTGCTTCGCCTGCCACCATAAAATAATCACGATCTGTATCGCGAGCAATCTCTTCCAAAGACTTGCCCGTGGCTTCAGATAAAATTGTATTTAAGCGTTTTTTCGTTTTTACAATGTGCTGGGCAACAAGCTCTATATCTGAGGCCTGACCCTGTGCCCCTCCTAATGGCTGATGAATCATGATCTCTGCTTCTGGGGTTGCCATACGTTTTCCCTTTGTTCCCGCAGCCAGCAAAAACGCTCCCATTGAAGCGGCCATGCCTGTGCATATTGTCATGCAATCATTACGGCATCTCTTCATGGCGTCGTAGATGGCCATTCCTGCAGTTACAGATCCTCCGGGACTGTTGATCCATATATGTATATCCCCTTTGCCATTTCTGTCCAGATATTTCAGCTGGGCGATTACCAACGGTACAATCTCATCTGTAATCGCTTCAGAGATAAAAATGTCTCTGTCTTTAAGAAAACTATAAGTCATCAAATCATCGGTTTCAACGCCCACTCTTGATACGGTTTTCACTGTTGGCATATACATAGTTTTAATCCTCCTCAGAAAAATCATATAGCAGATCATCCATGGTATCTTTCTCCTCTGTAAAAGAGATTCTGCCTTTTTGGTAATCCATGTACATATCTTCCGGCGTATAAACTTTAATATCTGTTTCCAGGATTTTTCTCGGCCATTCTGTAGAAGACTCTTCCAAGAACTCAAAGTTTTCATAGTCCGGGAGCTGTGCGCAATAGATATAGTTGCCAGTAAGGAGCAGTGCATCTTTATAATCCTTTTCTTTTCTCATCTTTCGAAGATCCTCTACACTCACCAGGGGAACTGCACTTCCATCACGGGAAATATAAGTTATTCCTGTCTGAGCACTGATATTCCGGAGTATTTCATAATCACTGGAGCCCAGATATATCCTGTGCTTGCAATTACCTGCGATTGTTCCCCAGTCTCTTCTGTAGGCTTCTGCCATCTGTCTCTCTGACTGAAAGATCAGAGTCCAGTCAATTTTACGGCTTCTTGAGGCACTGACCTTAGATGCCAGATCATTAATCTTAAGATTTGCAGCTTCGTCGCAGACAAATTTAATAGAGCAGACCGGTTCCTCTTTGTTCTGATATTTCTCGCCGTAAGTTTCTACAAGAATCTGATAAAGCTGATCAATCATGTATCCTGACAGCATATTATAGGTTTCATGCTCATCCGGAATAACAAAAAACAGAGCGCATGGTTCAGTATAAAATGTCCTAATATCAAAGGTCTGAACGCTCAGCATTCTGAGAAGCTCATCCGAAGACACAAATTCACTTAACAGGGCGTTGGCGGAAGAAACAATACAGCTATATGTCTTTTCTGCTCCCAGCTGAAGGATGTCATTGTATCCCGTAATAGAATTGCACCTGGATTCTTCCTCTGCTAGATAGGAAAACATTTTCTGAATCTGATCTCTGTCCTGCCTGATAAAGCTCTTCACACTGGAAAGATTAAATGCCTCTTCTCCTCCCTCGATCTGAGACAGCGCAATCGCAAGATTCTGCTCTGAAAAACCGATCAAGTCACCGCCCTGCCCGTTCCAGAAGGGATCATCCGCCCCTTTATGGCCATTTTTCAGCATATTTACAAATTTATCAATGGATGCCATTGCCTTTTTTCTTTCGCCCCGCTTCATCAATTCGAAAGTATAAGACAAAGGGTTATATCCATCCTTGTCAAAATTCCGGAAATCCAAGATATAAGTCTTAACACCTGCTTTATTCAGCAGCCATTGGATTTTAGGATCTGAACAGATTTCTCCTTTTGGATCCGTTACGATCACGCTGTCATGATTTAGTATTGCAGTGATTACGCTTCCTCTGCCCACTGTACGGCTTTTTTTGCTGCCGCTTTCTCCTTCCACACGAGTGTGAGGGCCTTCTTTTAAAACATAGATTTTCCCATCCTCATAGTGAATCGGAATTCCGCCGGATGTCTTCTTCGGGAATGGTGAATTCAGGTCAATGCAGTCACAGATTTTCAGAAGGTCTTCCTCATCGCTGGAAAGGAACCTGTTTTCCTCACATTCATAACTATATTTCTCCCAGCTGGTTTTGTAGTCATACTTCTTTTCATAGGAATTTTTCATCAGACATCTTCTCCCTTATCCATTTCTTCCTTATACTCTTCTCTCCATTCCATTACAGACTTTTCAAATAGAGTTTCCATTTTGCTGCCCTTCAGACGGGCAAGCATCTTTCCAGCCTGTCTCTTAGACAGCACCTTTCCTTCTCTGCACTGCATACGTCCGATAAAATCTTCCATCACCGTATTAAGCTGTGGATACCCCTTTATTTTACCTGAGATAAAGATATGGGAAAGCTTTTCTGCCAATGCCCTATCAACAGGAAATTGTAATTTCAGATACTTCGACATTTCTTTTTCACTGGTCATCGTTCTGTCTTCCTCAATCTCACCTTCACAAAGATACTCATCTGCCAGGATATAAAGTTCCTTTATACATGCCCTGTCTGCCTTTCCAGCGGTAAAAACATATTCATATCTGTAAAATGACCAGTCATAATCATGGAGAAATTTAAAGAAGATCTCAAGGTTCTGCTCCTTTTCATGTCCGATCCATTCAGATAAGTCAATAATAGCAACTGCACTTTTCTGGATAGGATCTCGAAAGGGCCGATACTGTGTCATTCGCTCAAAATCAGCAATCCCGATAAATTTCTCATAAGGCGGGGTATATTCCAGCTTATACTGGACACATTTAGTCTCGCCATATCCATGGTTTCGTACATAATTTTCTGCTGCTGCATCATTATCTTCCTTGCCAGTGAGAAAAAAGGTAAAGGCCTTTTCCTTTCCATACATATAATCCATCTCCTTTCCAAAGTGGGCAGTAGAATGCGCCCTCTCATGTGATTAATGCC
>DWYL01000009.1 GCA_019118685.1 Candidatus Blautia merdipullorum | reverse complement strand
CATATTCCACCAGCCAGTAAGTCTCAAAAAGCTGCCCGATGATCCGGTGGCGGGCTCTGGCCTTTTTGGACAGCAGCCGGTCGTCAAAAAGTTCCATCTGCTGAGGAGCCGGCCCCTTCTCTTCTTTTGCTGGAGAAATCGGGATGTTCTCTTTGGCAGATATCTCTTGTTCCTCGTTTGTTCCCGACTCCTCATGGGTTTTCAAAGGGGCGGCTTCAGGAGCGGCCGGATATACAGAAGCCAGATGGATTCCTACAGGAGGATCAGTCTTTTCTTTCTTTGCCGGCTCCCTTTCCCCATATACAAGGCTTTCCTCTTGGATCTGCTCTGTCCTTTTGCGAAAGCCGGTCTCAAAAGGTTCCGGGGCAGAAATCCTCTCCCGGTTTTTCTTCTCCTCTTTTTGTTCCTCCCTTTTTTCTTTCCGGCTTTCCAGATCTACCTGCGGGATCATCTCCCTGCCGGCCAGAGCCTGAGTGATCATATCATAGGTGGCGTTATACACAGCCCCCTGATTCTGGAACCGGACTTCCATTTTGGTAGGATGGACATTTACATCGATCTCGTCGCCGGAAATGTTATACTGCAAACACACAAATGGATACTTGTGCTGCATCATATAAGGCTTATAGGCTTCCTCAATGGCTTTCATCAGGATCTTGCTTTTTACATACCGGCCGTTGATATAATAATTTTCAAAGTTCCGGTTTCCCCTGGAGATCACCGGTTTTCCGATAAAGCCTTCGATGAGGATCCCCGGCCGCTCAAACCGGACTTCCAGCAGTTCTCTGGTAATATCTCTTCCATAGATCCCATAGATTACATCTTTCAGATTGGAATTTCCGGAACTGTGGAGACGCATCTGCCCGTTTACCATATATTTAAAAGAAATATCCTGATGGGACAGAGCCAGCTGTTCCATGTAGGCGCTCACATACCCGGCTTCCGTCATGGCAGTTTTTAAAAACTTTGCCCTGGCGGGGGTGTTAAAGAACAGATTCCGCACCAGCATGGTAGTACCGTTGGGAGCTCCGATCTCCTCCAGGGACTTTTCCCTGCCGCCTTCTATCACATACCGGACGCCAGTCATATCTTCCGGGGTCTTGGTGATCACTTCCATCTGGGAGACAGCAGAAATACTGGACAAAGCCTCGCCCCGGAATCCCAGAGAGGAAATCTGCAGCAGATCCTCTACCTTCTGGATCTTGCTGGTGGCATGGCGGAGAAAAGCCAGCCGGACCTGATCCTTGGGGATTCCGTTTCCATTGTCCGTCACCCGGATAAAGGCAATGCCCCCCTCTTTGATCTCCACGGTTATCGCCGTAGCTCCTGCGTCAATGGCGTTCTCCACCAGCTCCTTTACCACAGAAGCCGGCCGTTCCACCACCTCGCCTGCCGCTATTTTATCTATTGTGTTCTGGTCTAATACCGCAATCTCTCTCACTGTTTATCACCATCTGTTTTTCAGCTTATTCTGAAGCCGGTACAGCACATTCAGAGCATCCACCGGCCGCAGTTCGTCTATCTTGATCGATTTCAGTTCCTCTAATACATCATCATCTTTTACCGTGTCAAAAAGGGAAATCTGTTCCATATCCACCTCGTCATAATGGACCGGAGGTTTGGCCTTTGATTTCTTTCCCTCAGAAGCAATGTCCTTCACCGTAGAAGTAATGTCTGCGCTGACCAGTTCCTCTACCAGTTCCTTGGCCCGGTTAATAACAGAATCCGGAACTCCCGCCAGCTTCGCCACCTGGATACCGTAGCTCTTATCTGCGCCTCCTTTGACGATCTTGCGCAGGAACACGATGTCGTCTCCCCGTTCTTTCACAGCAATACAATAATTGTTCACTCCCGGAAGCTTTCCTTCTAATTCCGTCAGCTCGTGGTAATGAGTAGCAAAAAGGGTTTTTGCTCCTAAAAGCTTCGGATTGCTGATATGCTCAATCACCGCCCATGCAATGGACAGACCATCAAAGGTACTGGTGCCTCTGCCGATCTCATCCAGGATCAGCAGACTTTTGGAAGTGGCATTCCGAAGGATATTGGCTACCTCCGTCATCTCCACCATAAAGGTACTCTGGCCGCTGGCCAGGTCGTCGGAAGCCCCTACCCTGGTAAAGATCCGGTCTACGATGCCGATATTGGCCTTGCTGGCCGGTACAAAAGAACCGATCTGGGCCATAAGGACGATCAGCGCCGTCTGCCGCATATAAGTAGATTTTCCCGCCATATTCGGACCAGTGATCACAGAGATACGGTTTTTCCCATTGTCCAGATAAGTGTCATTAGGAATAAACATGTCATTGGTGATCATCTTTTCCACCACCGGATGGCGTCCATCCTTGATATCAATGACTCCTCTGGTATTGATCTTGGGCCGTACATACTGATTCCTGGAGGCTACCAGAGCCATAGACAGATAGGCGTCCAGTTTTGCAATGGCTCTGGCAGTTTTCTGGATACGTTCCACTTCTTGGGCGATCATGTTCCTTATCTCTGCAAACCGGTCATATTCCAGAGCGTAAAGCTTGTCTTCTGCCCCCAGGATCATATCCTCCAGTTCTTTTAACCGGGGAGTGATGTACCGCTCTGCATTGGTCAGCGTCTGTTTTCTGGTATAATAATCCGGAACCATGTCTTTGAAGGAATTGGTAACCTCCAGATAGTAACCGAACACCTTGTTATATTTAATCTTTAAATTCTTGATCCCGGTCTTTTCTTTTTCTTCTGCTTCCAATTCTGCCAGCCAGGTCTTTCCCTTGGTTTTGGCCTGACGGTAGTCATCAATCTGCCGGTCATAACCGTCTTTAATGATCCCCCCCTCTTTCATGGCCAGAGGAGGATCCTCCACAATAGCTTTATCCAGCACCTGATACAGATCCTGAAGTTCATCCATATCCTCATAGATCGTCTCCAGCTCTTTACTCTGGAACTGCCCCAGGAGTCTGCGGATAGGAGGGATCATTCCTATAGAAGTCTTAAAGGCGATAAGGTCTCTGGGGTTGGCAGACTGATAGCTGACCCGGCTGATCAGCCGCTCCAGGTCATATACCGGTCCCAGATACTCCCGGATTTCCTCCCGGTCCATCTCCTGCCGGTTAATCTCCTCCACAGCATCCAGCCTTTGATTGATAGCTTCTTCCTCAATAAGGGGCTGCTCAATAAAGGAGCGGAGCATTCTGGCTCCCATAGCTGTTTTCGTCTTATCCAGCACCCAGAGAAGAGATCCTCTCTTTTCCTTTTCCCGCATAGTCTCTGTCAGCTCCAGATTCCTTCTGGTAGAGCTGTCGATAAGCATATATTTATCTGTCACATAGGGAGTGATCTTCCTCATATGGTCCAGAGAATTTTTCTGGGTCTCCAGGAGATAGGTAAGAAGGGCCCCTGCGGCTATGGTGGCGCAGTCGTAGTCCTTCAGTCCAAGACCCTCCAGGGTTCCTACATGGAAGTGGTCTTTTAAAGTCCTCTGGCAGAGATCGTCATCAAAATACCAGTTGTCAAGAGCAGAAACCGACAGGTGAAGACGGTTCCGCAGTTCTTCCAGATCCACGCCGCTCATACAGAAGGCTTCATTACAGATCAGCTCCGCAGGAGAAAATTTATAAAGTTCATCCAGAAGGTTCCGGAGTTTTTCTACTTCCGTAACCATAAAAGCACCGGTGGTCACATCTGCAAAAGCGATCCCGAAACGGTTGGAAATATAGGCCACGGACATGATATAATTATTCTTCGTCTCATCCAGAGCCTGGGTATAGAGGTTGGTTCCCGGCGTCACCACCCGGATCACTTCCCGCTTTACAATGCCTTTTGCCAATTTAGGATCTTCCACCTGTTCGCAGATGGCTACCTTATATCCTTTTTCCACCAGCCGGTTGATATAATTATCCGCTGCATGAAAGGGGACGCCGCACATGGGCGCCCTCTCGGTCAAACCACAATCCTTTCCCGTGAGAGTCAGCTCCAGTTCTCTGGATACAGTTTCCGCATCCTCGAAAAACATCTCATAGAAGTCTCCCAGACGGTAAAATAATATACAGTCTTCATATTCTTCTTTTGTTTTTATATAATGCTGCATCATCGGAGTGACTGCAGACATATCTACATCTTTTATCGAAATTCCCATTCTGTCTCTTTATCCTACTTTCCTGCCCATATAATAAAATCCTTTACACTCCAAAAGTTCTACCTTGCAAAGCTGTCCGATCAGGGAAACATCTCCGGGAAAATGTACCAGCAGATTATTGGAAAGCCGCCCTGTGACCAGATGAGGATCCTGGCTGTTCTGCTCTTCCACCAGTACTTCCTGGACAGTACCTGTATCTCTGGAAGACATCTCTCTTCCGATCTCCTGCACTTTCTTCAGCAGCCGGTCAAACCGGTCTTTTACCACATCTTCCGGCACCTGGTCTTCCATCACTGCGGCAGGAGTTCCTGTCCGCTTGGAATAAATAAAGGTAAAGGCGCTGTCATACCGGACCTTCTCCACCACATCCATAGTCTCCAGAAAATCTTCCTCTGTCTCTCCCGGAAATCCCACAATGATATCCGTAGTCAGAGAAATATCCGGCATAGCCTCCCGGATCTTTCTCACCAGATCCAGATACTTCTCCTTGTCATACCGGCGGTTCATCAGCTTCAAGATCCGGCTGCTGCCTGATTGAAGAGGCAGATGAATGTGACGGCAGATCTTCCTGCTGTTTTTCATGACTTCGATAAGCTCATCTGAAAGATCCTTGGGATGAGAGGTCATAAACCGGATCCTCGTCAGTCCTTCAATCTTCTCTACTTCCTGAAGAAGCTGGGCAAAAGTCATAGGCTCTTCCAGATTCTTTCCATAAGAATTAACATTCTGTCCCAGAAGCATGACTTCCACCACTCCATCTGCCACCAGCCGCTCAATCTCCCGGATAATATCCCTTGGATTCCGGCTCCTCTCTCTTCCTCTTACATAGGGAACAATACAATAGCTGCAGAAATTATTGCAGCCAAACATAATGTTGACACCGGATTTAAAAGGATATTTCCTCTCAACAGGAAGATCCTCTACAATCTTGTCCGTATCCTTCCAGATGTCAATGACCATCCGGTCAGAGAGCAGGGCAGAAACTACCAGCTCTGCAAACTTATAGATATTGTGGGTGCCGAAGATCAGATTTACAAAAGAATAGCTTTTCTTCAGCTTTTCCACCACCTGAGGCTCCTGCATCATACAGCCGCAGAGAGCGATCATCATATGGGGATTTTTCTTTTTCAGGCTATGGAGATAGCCAAGCCTTCCATAAACTCTTTGATTGGCGTTTTCCCGGACCGTACAGGTATTGTAGATGACAAAGTCTGCATTTTCGTCTTCTGTCTCCACATATCCGATACGCTCCAGCACACCGGCAAGTTTCTCAGAGTCCCGCGAATTCATCTGACATCCAAAAGTCACTGTGCAGGCTCTCAGCGGCCGTCCCAGCTCCTTTTCCTTTTCCTGGACCAGCTGACGTGCCTTCTTCATAAACCAGTACTGTCTTTCCGGCTCCTTTGCCGGAGGCTCCTGGGTCAGATCCATACTGTCTATGAGTTTATCTATTTCTGTATTAAACACTGTTTCTTTATTTTCCATTCTGTTTCAAAGTCCTTTCCGGGCATTATCTACTTAGTATATATTAACAATTTAACTTTTTCAACTAATTTTGTCAAATAGAAAAGAGAGCCGAAGCTCTCTTTCCAGAGTAAAATTATTTTCTATCAGATTTCTTTCATTTTTGTATAGATAGCATGGATCACAAATGGGATAAACACTGTGATCAGAGAGGCATATCCCAGGTATGCGTAACCTTTCTGTACCACTGCCATAAGACCGAACTGTGCAATACCGAAAGCCAAAGCGGTGAAAATTCCGGTAAACACTGCCATTCTTCCCATATGGCCTTTGCTCCGTTTGGATGCTTCCATCCGCCGCTCTACTGCGTTGACACAGCGAACAACGATTCCGGACACCATATTGACGCCTGTAGAAACAGCTCCCAGAATGATCAAAATGGAAATGATTGGTGTAAGGACAGCTGCTCCTACCCCGTTCTGCACCAGGACCAGCATAGGCACGGAGGCATCTGCCAGCTCAGAAACATAGCCTACAGCCAGCAAGCCTATGATAGACAGCATCATGGCAAATGAATTCACAACAAACATCCATACAGCAGATCTGTTGATCTGTTTTGTACTGGTCACCGGCTCCATATGCTGGTACATTACTGATACAGAAGCCAGCTGGAACAGGAAGTACAGTACTGCGCTCCATAATGCCGGGAGAAAAGAGCCATCCTGGCTGGAGCAGACCACCATTTCTCCGGCAGCCATCCTTCCGATACTCTCCTGGATGTCCCCAAACTGTGCGATAATATTAGGAACAAGGACAACAACCAGTCCCACAATGATCAGGACAGACAGGGTTGAAGCGGTCTTGCGCACCACATTTGTCCCGAACATAGCCACCAGAAAAATAAATGCCGCTACTACCAGAGTGCAAAGCCAATATGGAATGTTCAGAAGCTGATTTAAGGTTGATCCTCCGGTTGCGAAAGCCGCTGCTGATGCGGTACCGATCATGATCAGGTAGGTGATCTCAAAAAGATTTGACATTACATAACGGGTTTTTCCATAAATGCGGTCGGAAAAGCTCCGGTAATCATAGGTTTTATGTTTATAAGCATACCGCATGCCGTACCAGAAAAACAATGCGTAAAGTCCCTGGGTCAGAAAAGGCAGGATCAGACACCATGCCCCGTAATTGATAAAATATGAATAAATCTGTGCTCCGGAAGCAAATCCTCCGCCGAACTGGGTGGTAAATGCCACAAAAGCGATCCCCATTGTCAGGGGCATTTTATTTTTGTCCACAAGTATGGATTTTTTACTGGCCATAGGTCATTTCCTCCTGTTTATACTCTACGATTTTTCCCGGATTCAGGATCAGCTTATCGTCAAAGGCTAATTTTACGGCCTTATGAAGCTGATACAGCCGGGGGCTGATGAAATCCTTAAAATATTCCAGTCTGCCGTTGCCAATGCCGTGTTCCCCTGAAAGCTGTCCTCCGAACTTTTTAGAAACCCCATAGAGTTCTTTCAGACAGGCGTGAGTGCCATTTTCCCAGTCTTCGTCAGACATTCCCTCAGGCCGGAGCATTTCTGTATGGATATTTCCGTCTCCGCAGTGACCGCAGGGTTCCACCGTGATCCCGTGGTGAAGACCGATTTCCTTTGCCAGGCGGACATATTCGGCGATCTTAGATCGAGGTACTACAACATCGCATTCCTCCTGAGCTACAGACTCTGCTTTCATGGCCTCCAGGATCCCGCCCCGGACGCCCCATACAGAATCCGCCCGCTCCGGTGTATCTGCAATAGCCACGTCAATGGCTCCATGGGCTAAAGCGGCTTCACTGGCTGCCTCAACCGCCCCGTCCAGTTCGTTTTGGCTGGAAGCATCGTACATAACGATCAATGCCGCATTTCCTTCTGTAACCGGGAAGGGCTTTTTCAGGTTCCTCTCTACCATTTCGATCAGTTCCCTCTCCAGAAATTCAATAGCCGTAGGCACAAAGGGCAGTTCCAGGATCACTGGAACCATGTCCGCGCACTCTTCCAGAGAAGGGAAAGGAATTACCAGTGTACAGGTTTTCTCCGGCATGGGAAGAAGCTTCAGGGTAACCTGGGTCAGGACGCAAAGGGTTCCCTCGCTTCCAATGACCAGATCTTTAAAATCATAGCCTGTAGTGTTTTTCACAACATTAGAAGAAAATTCCACAATACTGCCGTCAGGAAGCACTGCCTGGATACACCGGACAAAGTCTCTGGTAAGACCGTAACGGACCGCTTTCATTCCCCCTGCGTTGGTGATCACATTGCCTCCGATAGAAGCTGTCTTTTCTCCCGGATCCGGAGGATAAAAAAGACCTTCTGCTTTCGCTGCAGCCTGGACATCGGTAAGCAAGGCTCCCGGTTCCACAGTAATGGTCTGATTCTTGTGGTCTACCGGGAAAATCCGATTCATCCGCATGACAGACAGCATGATCCCTCCGAATTTACAGCTGGCGCCTCCCGCCAGACCAGTGCCGGCTCCCCGGCAGACAACGGGTATATTTTTTTCATAGGCATAGGCCAGGATCGCCGATACCTCTTCTTTATTCAGTACTTCTACATAAAGCTCCGGGGGATATGTGCCGTAGTTCGGCATCTCATCGTGATAATATTCTCTGGCGATCTCATCTCCTACCCAGACCCGGCTGTCATCTGTAAACCGGCGGATCGCTTCAAAATCATTCTCGTCCATTTTCTTATAGGGATATGGCATAGTCTTTACTCCTCCTTACGGTTCTTCAGGCAGTCCATCAGTGCAGGCACTACCTGGTATAGATCATCAACAATACAGTAATGAGCGATCTTAAAAATAGGCGCCTCGGGATCTGTATTGACAGCCACGATACACTCTGCCTGATTCATACAGGCGGTAAACTGGATCGCTCCGGAAACCCCCAGAGTGATAATAAGCTTTGGACGCACTGTTCTGCCGGAAAGCCCGATCTGGTGTTTCTGGTCGCCATACCCATCTTCCACCATTGGTCTGGTAAAGGCAAGCTGTCCGCCCAGAGTCTCTGCCAGCTGCCGGCACATCTCCACATCTCTTTCCGATTTGACTCCGCGGCCGGCAACCACTAGGATCTCCTCTTCCTCAATGGATTTCTGATGCTCAATAACCTGAGAAGACAGGATCTTGATCCCGGACTGTCTCATTCCTTCACTGATCTCCATATCCTCGATCACACCGGCGGGAGCCTCCACCTTTTTCGCCCGGTCCATAACACGGTAACGGACAGTGGCAAACTGAGGACGGGAATCTGTGATCAGGATCTGAGCCATAATGTTGCCTCCAAAGGCCGGACGTATCTGTATCATATCTGTGTTTTCCCGGATATCCAGAGACGTACAGTCTGCAGTAAGCCCGGTATGGAATCTGGTGGCAAGACGGGGAGCCAGGCTGCGTCCCAGAGCGGTAGCCCCGATAAGTACAGATGCAGGCTTCTGCCGGGAAATACATTCTGCCGCCGCATCAGTATAAATATCTGCCCGGAATCCTTCAAAACAAGGATCTTCAAAAACGAATACATGCTGAACCCCATAATCCAGCAGAAGACGGGCGTTTTCCCTTGTTCCTTTTCCTCCTATGATCAGACAATCCACATCAAATCCCACTTTTTCCGCCATCTTTCTGGCTTCTCCGATCAGTTCAAAAACAACAGGGTGGATCTTTCCCCTCTCCTGCTCGGCAAAAATAAGAAATCCATTCCAGTCTTTCTTATTCTGAGACCGTGCTTTCTGCTCAAAGCGTATAGCCCTTTGGGGACATACTTTCACACAGACCCCGCACATCCGGCATTTTTCATTTACTTCAATTCCTTTCTCTCCCATGTTCAGGGCGCCGAAAGGACATTTCTGTATACATTTATTGCAAAGCGTACACAACTCTGCGTCAAATTTCAGTAAATCCATAGATCTCCTTCCTCCTGGGTTAAATAATCTTCTGTTCTGTCAGCAGGGTGAACAGCCGCTCGGTCTTCTGTACAGCAGTTCCCTCCAGATGGATCTGACGTGCCATGCTTTCAGGAGCAAACATTCTGTCCACTGCAGTTGGAGATCCGATGGACCCATATCTGGTAAGATTCTGGTCCGGCAGGTCTGCTAAATGAACCATTTTGATCTCACGGTTCTGGGTGGCTTTTTTCTTCCGATAGGAAGGCAGCCGGGGGACAAAAATATCTTTATCTACAGTGATCAGGCAGGGATATTTCATTTCAGATACCTGAGTCACCTCACCCAGTTCCTGTCTTACCTGGATCTTTTCATCGTCTACACAGACCAGGCCGTTTACCCAGGCGCAGTGGGGAATATGTAAATGTTCTGCCAGAGCCGGTCCTACCTGAGAGGTATCTCCGTCTGTAGTCTGCTTTCCGCATATGATCAGATCTGCTCCGCCAAGAGCCCTGATTCCCTGAGACAAGGTAAAAGAAGTAGCCAGCACGTCAGAACCGGCGAATTTTCTGTCTGAAAGGATCACCGCTTCATCGGCTCCCATGGCATAGGCATCTTTCATCATGGTTATAGCCTGGTCCGGCCCCATGGTCAGGGCTGTTACCGTGCCCCCTGTCTTCTCCCGGATCCGGAGAGCGGTTTCCAGAGCAAAAAGATCATAAGGATTGGTCCTGGTGGAAGAACCGGATCGTTTCATAGAACCGGTCTCCGGGTCGATCTCTACCTGAGTGGTAGCCGGAACCTGTTTCATACATACAATAATTTTCATAAAGGAACTTCCTCCGTTAATATATACTATAAAGTTTTGTGCTTTACACTTTTTCACATTACTCCGCAACACTTTAAATTGCAAAAGCAACACACTTGAATTAGTATACCACTCTTTTCCCGTTATGTCGATATACGGATCCGCAAAATTCTCAGATTATTTTCGTCAAAATCACAAAAAAAGTGCCTTTCGGCACTTTTTTGAAAATAACATAAAAAATTCTTGTTTTATGAAAGGATCCTTTTTTCTGTGATCACTTTGTCAGGAAAGATATCCGTATCCTCTGCCGGAACTTCCCCCACGATCTGAAACTCAAAGGCGATAGCCGCTGTTTTGTGTTTTCTGTGGGCGGCAAGATACCGGTCATAGAAACCCTGTCCATATCCGGCCCGGTGGCGGTTCTCATCGAAGGCTACTCCGGGAACGATCAGGAAAGCATCTTCCTCTGCGGCTTCCGGGCAGTCTTCCGGCTCCGGAATCTGGAAATATCCCGGTTTTAGCTGGAAAAAATCCTCCAGATAATAATATTTCATCTCATGAGGACCGGTTACCTTTGGCACAGCCACCCGTTTCCCTTCTCTCCAGGCTTTCCGTATGATTTCACGGGTGGAAGCTTCTTTATTATAGTCTACATAGGCGTATATACAGGAAGCTTCCTGAAACTCAGGAAGACTGATCACTTTTTCATAGATGGAAATGCTGAGGCTGTCAGCTTCTTCCTGAGTCATTTCTTTGCGCTTTGCAAAAATGTATTTTCTAATTTCCTTTTTTGAGACCATATTTTTCTCCTAAATTCGTAATGCTTCCGTCTTTTTCCTGAATATCAATGTTATCCAGCTGAGCCCGAAGGTTCATACGGATCACAGCAATATATTCTGCGCGAAGCTTTCTCTGCTCTTCTTTTTCCTGTTCTGTAAGTCCGGTTGTCTTTGCCTTTCTGGCCAACTCGTTGATCCTGTCGATGGTTTTCTGATCCATGAAAATTATGTACTCCTTTCTACTTCTTTAAAGGTTTTCAAACATCTGATGAAGTGCCTTTCTGTCCTTTCGGTCTGCCAGAAACAGAGTTCCGTAATTTCTGCCTTCCATGATCTTATGAATTATATGGAAGTCTGCTCCGTTGGCAATGACCATGTCCGCGCCTGCACAAGTGGCGATCCTGGCGGCGGAAAGCTTTGTAGCCATACCGCCTGTACCTACATTGCTGCCGGAACTTTCTTTTCCCATTTCCATAAAATGGTCATCAATCTTCTCCACTATATCAATGAATTCCGCCTGAGGATTCAAATGAGGGTCATCTGTAAAAAGCCCGTCTATATCCGACAGAAGGATCAGCATATCCGCGTCTACCAAAGCAGCTACCAAAGCAGAAAGGGTATCATTATCTCCAAAGGTATTGATAAATTCAATTTCATCGGTAGACACGGTGTCATTTTCATTGACAATGGGAATGGCCCCCATGTGCAGGAGACTCTGCAGGGTATTTCTGGCATTGTTTCTGCTGTGATCGTTGATCATAGTATATTTGGTCAGCAGTACCTGAGCTGCCGTCTGATTATACTCTGAGAACAGCTTCTGATAGATCATCATCAGTCTGGCCTGACCGATGGCCGCGCAGGCCTGTTTCTGGGCAAGGGCGGAAGGCCGTTCATGAATCCCCAGCACTGCTCTTCCCACTGCAATAGCTCCGGAAGATACCACGATCACATCCTTTCCCTGGTTGTGAAGGTCTGCCAGTTCCCGGACCAAAATCTCCATTTTGATAAGGTCAAGACGTCCTGTCTCCTTATGAGTCAGAGAGGAGGACCCGATCTTGATCACAACTCTTTTTTTATCTTTCAATTTTTCGCGAATATTCATCTGTCCGTACCTCATAAAATATTGTTCTTGCTTTTACAGCCATGGAATGTAAGGCTGAACCGATACGGTAAATCATACACTATTTTTCCCGGTTCGTCTATAGTTTCAGCTGGAGTAGTTTTCAAGAAAGCTGTAAAGCTCCTCTGCTCCTGAAAGGGTCTTTCCCAGAAGCACCTCTGCCTGAAGTTCCTGAGGAAGGCTTTCCAGAGGAATGTTGGTATGTTCAAAAACCTTGCCGCTTTCTTTTTCATATACAGTGATACAGCCGTCTTCCACTTTCAGAAGAAATTCCTGATCTGTCTCTGTATTCTCCTCTTCCTCCTGGCGCAGAACGATCTGTTCCGGACCGTAAGCGGTGATCCGATAGCGGTTTCTCAAAAGATTTCCTTCCTCATAAGTTTCAAAAACCAGTTCCTGGTCTTTAGAGGAATCCAGCACAGACACCTGCTGCAGGGCCTGTCCGCTGCTCTCCTGAAGCTGAGCCATTTTCTCTCTCAGATCCGCTACCTGATAGCTTAAAAAAAATCCCGCTCCCAGAAAAAGAAAGGCAAGAAATAAGCCGATACCATAAATCACTCTTTTCATACACAGAATCCTCCTTGTCTGATTCCTGCAATCTTTTTGCTTATAGTATCGACTGATTTTTCTTCTTTATACAATTCTACAGAGTATCCTTTATCTGGTGATTCCCAGTTCTTCCAGGATTTCTCTCTGCTTTTCCTCCATGACCTTGGCTTCTTCTGCCTCCATATGATCATAGCCCATAAGATGTAGAAGACTGTGGGTGATAAGAAATGCATATTCTCTCAATTCAGAATGTCCGTATGCCTCTGCCTGTTCCTTCAGCTTCGGCACGGAGATCATAATATCCCCCAGGATCAGCTCTCCTGTATCCGGATTAAAACAGGACTCGTCCTCCTCTGCATAAGAAAAATCCCCCGGCCGGTCATATTCCAGCATGGGAAAAGAAAGCACGTCCGTTTCCTGGTCTATATCCCGAAACTGGCGATTGGTCCTGCGGATTTCTGCATTGTCCGTAAGCACCAGATTCACTTCTGCCTCATAGGGGCAATTTTCATGATCCAGGGCCCCCTCCATGACTTTTTTCCCGGTTTCTTCCAGGTCAAAGTCAAACTCTTTCTGATAGTCTGCATCCATATCCAGGTTCAGCGTCATTTTTTATCTCCTTCTGTCTTTTCTCACATATTTTTCCTTTTTCTCCGGTTTCTGTTTCTTCTCATAATCATCATAAGCCTGTACAATCTTCTGTACCAGGGGATGCCTTACCACATCTTTGCTGGTCAGTTGGCAGAAGGCAATGTCCTCCACTTTTCTCAGTACCTGGATCGCCACATCCAGTCCTGATTTTGCGTCTCTTGGAAGGTCCTTCTGAGACTGGTCCCCAGTGATCACCACCTTAGAGCCGAAGCCGATCCTGGTAAGAAACATTTTCATCTGAGCCGGGGTGGTATTCTGAGCTTCATCCAAAATAATAAAAGCATTATCCAGGGTCCGGCCTCTCATATAGGCCAGAGGCGCCACTTCAATAAGGCCTTTCTCCATATTTTTAGAAAAGCTGTCTGCTCCCATGATCTCATAAAGCGCGTCATAAAGAGGCCGGAGATAAGGGTCTACCTTGCTCTGGAGGTCTCCCGGAAGAAATCCCAGCTTTTCTCCTGCCTCAATGGCCGGGCGTGTGAGAATGATCCTTCCCACCTCATCATTTTTGAAGGCTGTAATCGCCATGGCCATAGCCAGATAAGTTTTTCCGGTACCTGCCGGCCCCAGGCCGAATACAATCATCTTCTTTCGTATCTCGTCTACATAAGCTTTCTGTCCAAGTGTCTTTGGCTTGATGGGCCTTCCATTTAAAGTGTGACAGATGTAGTCTTTGTCAATCTCTGTGATGGCGGAGGTCCGCTCCTCAGCGGCCAAAGACAAGGCATAATTTATATTCTGCTCTGTAATGGTATTTCCTCTTTTGGACAGTTCCAAAAGCTGGGTAAAGATTTTCACCGCCTGCTGACAGGCCTGCTGGGGTCCCAGGATTTTCAGCTGCCCGTCCCGGGAGATCACTGTCACTCCCAGGGTACGTTCCATCTTTTTTACATATTCATCAAACTGCCCGAAAACATTCCGTTCATGTTCCGCAGGCAGTTCCATTCTTTCTTCACAAATATTACTCATGCTCCTGTGTATTCCTTTCTGTTGGCTGTTCCAAAATTTCGGTCAGAATTTTCTGTTCATTTTTTTCAATGACTGTCAGAGTGCCGCTGGCAGTGCAGGTTTTGTCCTGTATTCCTATTTTAACATGATTCCCTGAGATTTGAACCCCCTTTTCCTCCAAACTTTCCAAAAGGCGGTTCAGATTTTCCCCGGCCTTTTCTTTTGCCTCTTCTTCAGAATAGGTAAAAGTCTTTTTCTCATAGGCATAATCCACAATCCTTCCGTAATAAACAGGCAGGTGGAAATTTTCTGTCAGCTTTATCTGTTTCAGTTCTGTTACCGTGTCGTAATTTTCCCATTTGCTTTTTCTTTTCAAACGCACGTAATAATCTCCAAGTCTCAGAAGAACTCCTTTTCTTTTCTCCCCGGTATATACTGTTTTTTCATAATCCATAGAGAATTCCTGATAATACTCCAGATCATACTGAATATAAACATCTCCGTCTGCCTGAGTATATTCATATCCGACGGTCTCTCCGCTGTCATTTTTGATATCCAGCCGTCCGCTGATAAGAATCTCTCCTGCAGTGCAGGTATCTCCCTGCTTTTTCAGAGGAGTCCCCTGTCTGGTTACCATAGAGACGATTACTCCATCTGACTGCGCCGTCATATCCAGAGGAGTATTATCTGCTTCTTCTGTTTCTTTCGGAGCACCGTTTTCTTTTATTTCCAGGATCAGTCTGCTTCCGGAAATTTTTGCAGACACCCAGGTAATGTCCGGGAACTGCTCCCGCATTCTGGCAGCTATGTAGGCACAGTCCAAGTCCTTTTTTAAGATGCCGTGACGAACGTCCAGCTCTTCCAGATAGTTCAGGATGCTTTGGGTGCTGTTGTATACATTTCCTTCTACATGGATATTCCAGATATGTCTGGAAAGAAGGAACAAAAGACCAAGCCCCAGAAAAAATCCCAGAAAAAAAGCCTTTCTCTTTTTATTTCTGTAAAAAAAGAAGGGCAGTCCATACTTTCCAAGAATTTTTATTTTTACATGGGACTTCCGGCAGATTCCCCGGATACGTCGAAAGCCCTCCAGCGTCATATTCATCTCATAAGCGCCGTCTCTGCTCACAAGATTCCACACCGGAATCTTGTGATAAGCACAGAGATTCAGAAACCGTTCCGGGGCCTTTCCCCAAAAACGGATACGCACATAGCCTTTTCGATAAGATTCCCATTTCAGCAAGCTCCAGCCCCCTTTACAGAAAAATAATTCTGCAGATATTCCCTGTAATCTTCATTTCCACATCTGTATAATATGCAATGACCAGCCTGGTGCCTTCTATCTGAATCTTATTTTCCTTGGAGAGAAGCAGGATGCAGGTATCCTGATATCTTCGTATGCATTTATAATTTTCGATAAATACCTCCCTGGAGCCGGTAAGGGTCAGTACAGATTCCCGGTAAGACAGGTCTTTGGGGATATCCAGAGAATCCCCGATCCTTCCTGTAAAATCTCCCAGCTTTCTTTTCACTCTGTCTGTCTCCCGCTTATGGTCCTTATCACAGCATATGACAGATTCCCTGGAAAAATTACTTCAGAAAAATCAGGCTGAACCAGAGGATTTCCGTGGGGCTTAAAGTAAAATCCATAGAAAATTTTTTCGCCAGTTCGCTGACAATGATCCCATGGCTTTCCAGACAGGGATGCATTCTTTCCGGAAACCGGCAGGGGGCATCCGGATAGGCACAGTGTTCGCAAATATCGCAGGATTCTGTGGACAAGGCCATGCAGTCTGTTCCCTGGCTCCGGATAAATTTTTCAATAGAAGCAGTAATCTCCTCATGCTCTCCCCGGGTAGCCAGAGTCTCTTTCATATTTACCACATCGGATACGGAAGCAATGGTGGAAAAAAGGAAGCATTCCTCATAGGACAGACATTTTTCCTGACATTCCTCCACGGTCCCCACTCCCGGAGGACAAGCCCAGGTAGTATCATAGCGCTCACATTCGTTCTGACAGATCCATCTTACCCGGTGGGAAAATTCAATATCTTTTGGAGAAAAAAAGGCATACTGATACACCGGATACTGACAGATAAATTCTTCAAGCTGCTCATGACTGATCATTTGTCATTTCCTCCTCTCCGCTTTTCTTAGGTTTCCGTTCCTTCCCCCTAAAAGCGTTTGTCTCCAGGCAATATACGTTCACCGCCTGAAGCATGTCCGGGGAAAAGGAAAGTTCTGCCTCCGGGGCCATATGCTCCATGATCCTGGTAAGACCATGTTTTTTCTCTTCCATATCTTCCAGAAGCCGGATCTTCCCTGTCCCTGTAATACTCTGATAAGCATAAGAATAACTGCAGGTGTAAGTTCCCCGGATCACGCCCTGCTCCAGATCCAGTTCAAACCCCACGTCCTCCCTGGCGGCAAAGGCCTGGACTTTTCTCCCTTCTTTTGCCGAATGGATATAAAACCTCAGAGGTTTTCCCTCTTCCCACGAATATCCGTAATTTACCGGGACAATATAGATCCCCTCCTGGTCCATCGTACCAATCCGCAGCACTTTTGCCTGCTCCAGGATTTCCATAAGCCGTTTTTTTTCCTGTATCTCTCTTTTTGCAAGCCGCATTTTTCTCACAAAATTTACTCCCTTTCTATGTGTATTTTACTTCCGCCTTCTCCTGCCCTTGAGGGCTCTACGATAAGCCTTACCGGAATCCGGGCTTTGATCTCTTCCACATGGCTGATCACCCCTACGCTCCGCTT
>DWYL01000044.1 GCA_019118685.1 Candidatus Blautia merdipullorum | reverse complement strand
CTGTTCATGTCTTTTTGTATCATGTTTTCTTACCCGGTTCTTACAGAAATGTAAGAAGTGCAGAGCCAGTCAGCCCTGCACCCCGGTGACAAAATCGTTGATATGAAAGGAGAGAGAAATTGTGGTTCCTTTGCCTTTGGAACTGGCGGAAATTCTGATCCCCAGCTTATCACAAAGACATCTGCAAAGGTATAGGCCGATCCCCGTAGAACTGTGGATCCTTCGTCCGTTTTCCCCGGTAAAACCTTTTTCAAAAATCCGGGGCAGATCCCCTGGCGGTATGCCTATGCCGTTATCCTCCACAGACAAGAGGACCCGGTCATTTTCTTTCCGGGTACAAAAGTGTAAAACCGGCTGGTCTGTACGATATTTTACGGCATTGCTGATAAGCTGGTCTAAGATAAAACGTACCCATTTATCATCTGTATATACCACATCGTCCATGTCCTCTACGGTAATTGCCACATGATTTTGCCGCAGCAGGTACTTGTTGTCTGCGATGGCTTCATGGACCACATCGCTTAGGTGGATTTCACGGACAGAATAATCCTTTTCTGCATGCTCGCTGCGGGCAAAGTACAGAGCCTGCTCTGTGAATCGGTTGACATTTTCCAGTTCAGTCAACAGATCTCTGGTAAAGGGACCGGGATTATTCTCGCAGATCAGTTTCATGGCTGTGATCGGTGTTTTCACTTCGTGTATCCACTGCTCTATGTATTCTTTATATTCCTTTCGTTCCCTTTGTATCCCGCCTATTCTTTCCAGCATAGACTTTTCCGCCATTTTCATGAGCTGATAAAATACCTGATCATCGGCTCTTTCCGGCACTCCCATGACTTCCGGCAGCAAATACCGTTCTTCTAACTGCTCTGCCATATCCAGCAATCTATTCAAATATTTTTTCCGTGAAAAGTAGAAAGACAGCAGACATAAAACCAGGACCAGGAGCCAGACGGCAAGAATGAATAAAATAATCTGCAGGCCATTTCCGTTTGCCATCAAAAACAGGGCCAGAGCCAGTATACTCAGCAGATTGATCAGAAGGACAGGCAGTTGATCTTTCAGATATTGTCCGCCGTTCATAATGTATACCCCTGTCTGTGTTTTGTTTTGATAAAGCCTTTCAGACCGATAGAGGCCAGCTTTTCACGGATACGGGACATATTCACACTAAGGGCGTTATCATCAATATAAAGCTGATTGTCCCAGAGAAAATCCACAATGTCATTGCGGGGACAGATTTTTCCTGCATTCTTAAAAAGATAGTAGAGGATCTTTAACTCATTTTTTGTCAGATCCGCCTTTTGCCCCTTGTATTCTAGGAAACCGCCCTCCAAATGTAAATCCGCATCATTCCAGGTCAGTACTTCAGCCTGGACGGAACCATAGGCCCGCCGCAATAGAGCTGCAATTTTGGCAAGTAAGATCGCTATATTATAAGGCTTTGTGATAAATGCGTCCCCGCCCGTCAGGATACTGTTCAATTCGTCCATATCTGTGCTGCTGCTTGTCACAAATATAATGGGTATATGGGAAAAGGTGCGGATCTGGGAACAGATTTCAAAACCGCTGTTTCCCGGCAGTTTTATATCCAACAGGACTAAATGAGGTGCAAAAGCCTTTAATTGCTCCATTACCTTTGAAAAATCAGTAACTGCCTCAACTTCATAGCCATTATAAGACAAGAGATTTTTTAACTGTGTCTGTATTGTTGGATCATCTTCAATGATCAGGATTTTATGCTTCATTTTCTTGCTCCAATTCCATGATAAATATCATAATGCAGGGTTTGCTGTTCCCATTATATCAAAATCCTTATTGTCTCACAAATGACTTTTTGTACGGGTTGTGATATGATTTATAGAAAATAAAGCAGCGGAGGAAATGATCATGAACAGATGTAAATGGTGCCTTTCCAATGAGAAAATGATCCGCTACCATGACGAGGAGTGGGGCGTTCCCTTAAGGAACGACCGGAAACAATTTGAGTTTCTCATGATGGAGGTTATGCAGTGCGGCCTGAACTGGAATATGATGATCCAGAAGCGGGAGATTTTCCGCCAGTGTTTTGAGAACTTTGATTTTGACAAAGTGGCGGAGTATGGGGAGGCAGACATTGAGCGGATCTTAAATACGGAAGGTATGATCCGCTCCAGAAGGAAGATTGAAGCAGTGATCCATAATGCCAGATGCTTTCAGGAGATCCGCAGGGAATGGGGATCTTTCAGCAGATATATCTGGAGTTTTACCAAAGAAAAAACTTATCTGTATACAGGACATCAAAAAGGGGAGATCCCGGCCAGGAACGGTCTTTCAGACCGGGTCAGCCAGGACCTGAAAAAACGGGGTATGAAGTATATGGGATCGGTTACGGTATACTCTCACCTCCAGGCCTGCGGGATCATTAATGATCATCTGGATTCCTGCTTCAGGTTTTCGGAGCTTCTGGAAATATCAGACACGGTCAGAAAGAGAAGAGAGAAAGAACAGTAAAGAAAAGATAAAAAAGACAGAAAGAGGAGACAGAGATGGAAATACAAGATATGGAAAGCAAAGATTACCCGGAAATTGACAGGCTTATGAAGGAACTCCATGAGCTTCATGTACAAGGAAGACCGGATCTGTATACAGAACTGGAGCACCCCTATTCCCAAGAAGAATTTGAAAAGATCGCGGATGATCCAGAGACTATTGCCATTGTCAGCCAGGAGGAGGGTAAGGTTATCGGCCTGTGTATAGGAACTCTCCGGAAGAAAAGCGGCATGGTAGAGATGAGGACTCTGTATATGGACGATCTGGTGGTAGACAGAGACTACCGGGGAAAAGGTATTGCCTCACAGCTTTACCGGGAAATGGAAGAGAGAGGGAGAAAAGCCGGAGCAAAACGGCTGGATCTCATGGTCTGGGAATTTAATGAAAGAGCCAGGAGATTTTATGAGAATCGGGGCATGAGGCCCCAGCGGCATATTTATGAGAAGGAATTATAAATTATGGAGAAAATTGAAATGGAGAAATGTGCATATTGCGGAAAGCCTGGAAAGGAAAAAGAAAAGTTCTGCTCGGATGAATGTAAACGCCGCTATGAAAAAGAACTCCAGAAAGATCAGAGAAATATCCGATATTTTCTTTCAGGGATAGGGCTTGGTATTTTATGCCTTTTTGCAGGTGCGATAACGGGAAGGGAATGGGCCGAAGGCGGCGGACTTATATTGACCGGGCTTACCATTTTTATTTTTCCTTTTACAACTCCTGAAACAGTCAAATGGCTGGGGTATAAGAGGGCGAAGGTTTTGGGAAGGACTTTGGGGATCCTTGTTATAGCAGCAGGAGGCTGGATTTTGGTAGGAATTGGTCAGAGAAGCCTTTAAAAAAGAGATCCGGTGGATACTGAAACCGGATCTCTGAATTATTTCATTTTAGGGCGATATTACCGAAGACTGGAAAATATCTTGCAGTTAGCCAACCATTCTTTTTCACTATTTTCAAAAGGGATTTACTTTACCATACACTCTTTTCTATAAAAAGCAATGCCATACTTCAATATATCCGTATACCCCTCCTGTTTAAGAGCCTCTTCGTATTTTTGGTCTTCAACCTGCCGAAGTGCTTCATCACATTTACTATCCAGTTCTTGAGTATGGGCCACTTTGATTTCTATGATGACAGCCTTTCCCCTGACGCTGGGATATTTCAGCAGGATGTCCGGACGTCCGTTTCTAGATTCCCAGTTAGAAAGCACCATATAATTTTCAATATTTTTTAGCATTCCTGCAAGAAATTCATGGTAATAGCTTTCCTGATAATCATAGAAACTGATGGTCTCCATAAGATTTTCTGAAAGGATTTCCGCTATTTTTTCACGATTTCCATTTAGGATGCTTTCGTAAAGGGGAGAGAGTTCTTTCTTTTTGGTTTTTTCCTCAAACCAGTGAAGTACAGTGTTTTTATAAATATACCGCACCTCGCTGTTGGG
>DWYL01000008.1 GCA_019118685.1 Candidatus Blautia merdipullorum | reverse complement strand
TTTTTATCTATAGTTTTTTAGGATGGGTATGGGAATCTGCATATGTATCTATAAAAAGCAGAAAGCTTGTGAACAGAGGATTCGTTAACGGTCCTCTTTGTACGATTTATGGGGCAGGAGCTGTAACTATTTATCTAATCCTAAGGCCTTTAAGAGAAAATCTGGCCCTGCTGTATCTGGGAGGGGTAGTTGTTGCCACAGCACTTGAATACATTACAGGCTGGATCATGGAAACTGTTTTCCATACCAGATGGTGGGACTACAGTGATAAAAAGTTTAATCTCCATGGGTACATATCCCTTGCCTCCTCATTACTGTGGGGAGTTTTTTCAGTTTTGCTTTTTAAATTGCTGCAGCCATTTGTCTTCTGGATTACAAGTCTGTATCCGCAATCTGTAGGAGAAGTGATATTGACTGTAATAATGATTCTGTATGGCGTGGACTTTGTGATTTCTTCACATGCTGCTTTCGGATTATCTAAGACTTTTGAAAAGGCGGAGGAAATGCTGGAAGATCTTGCTTCTTACATGCAGTTTACCCGTCTGTATGAAACAAGAGAAGAAATCCGGGAAAAGCTGGAAAGCATCCGCACTGCTGTCAGACAGAAAGAAATGATAGAACGTATGAATGCAGGGAGAGAAGAATTTATCAGTCGTTTTGAAGCGGTAATCTCAGAAAATCCTCTGAAAGAGGGGAGTTTCTACCAAGAAAAGAAACGGGAATTAGAACGGCGGCTGGACGAATTTTCTAAAAAATATATAGAGCTCCGCCAAAAGCAGAATATGTTCAAAAGGCGTATGGTTCATGCTTATCCTGATTTGAAGAAGGGCTTCAGGCGTTACAGAGAAAAGCATCAGGACAAAAAAAGAACCGAATAGATTATAGCCGGATTTTACCCGGTTATATATAGATAAAGGAGGGACTAACATATGGCGTTTTTAACCTTTCGAGGCGGCGTTCATCCTTATGACGGAAAAGATCTGTCAAAGGAAAAGCCTGTCCGGGAACTCCTTCCCGGGAAAGAACTGGTATACCCTCTGTCACAGCATATCGGCGCTCCAGCAAAGCCGATTGTGACAAAAGGCGACCATGTTCAGGCAGGACAAAAAATAGCAGAAATGGGGGGCTTTGTTTCTGCTAATATTCATGCATCTGTTTCAGGAACAGTGAAGGAGATCAAAAAAGTCAGAAATAATGTGGGATCCATGGTGGATGCCATTGTGGTGGAAAATGACGAAAAGTATGAAACCGTTGAGTTTCAATCTGTACAGTCTCTGGATACTTTGTCCAAAGAAGAAATCCTGGAACGGATCAAAGAAGGCGGTGTAGTGGGTATGGGAGGCGCAGGTTTTCCTACTCATGTAAAACTGGCTCCTAAAGAACCGGATAAGATAGAATATGTTTTGGTAAACGGTGCTGAATGTGAGCCCTATCTGACCTCTGACTACAGAAGGATGCTGGAACAGCCGGAGTGGATCATCGGCGGATTAAAATGTATCCTGAAGCTTTTTGACAATGCAAAGGGCTATATCTGCATTGAGGATAACAAGCCGGACTGTATTGCAAAAATGACGGAAATGGTAAAGGACGAGCCCAAGATTGAAGTAAGGACTTTAAAGACCAAATATCCTCAGGGTGCTGAGCGCTGTCTGATCTATGCGGTCAGCGGCAGAGAGATCAACTCCTCTATGCTTCCGGCAGATGCAGGCTGCGTGGTGGATAACATCGACACAGTATGCGCGGTATATCGGGCTGTTATGGCCGGAGAACCAGTGATGGACAGGATCGTAACGGTTACGGGAGAAGCTGTGGCTGATCCCTGCAATTTCAAGGCAAAAATGGGGACTTCTTTTGCAGATCTTCTGGAAGCAGCAGGAGGTCTTAAACAGCCTGCCAAAAAGATCATTTCCGGCGGACCTATGATGGGTTTTGCCATGTTTGACTATCATGTACCTGTAGTAAAAACATCTTCAGCTATGCTGTGCATGACAGAAGATGATATCTCTGAAAAAGAGTCTACAGCCTGCATTAACTGCGGCAGATGCGTCAATGCCTGCCCTGCCAGGCTGGTGCCTTCAAGACTGGCCACCTATTCGGAACACGGACAGGCAGAACTGTTCGAGAAACATCATGGAATGGAATGTGTGGAGTGCGGATGCTGCAGCTTTGTCTGTCCGGCGAAACGTCCACTGACCCAGTCTATGCGTTCTATGAGAAAAATGGTTATGGCAAACCGCAGAAAAGCGAAATAGGAGGAGAAAGTCATGAGTGAATTATTACACGTATCATCTTCCCCTCATGTAAGGTCGAAGGTGGACACCAGCAGCATAATGCTTACAGTCATTATCGCATTACTGCCTGCTACATTATTCGGAATTTATAATTTCGGACCCCACGCCCTTCTGCTTATCCTGGTAACCATAGCAACCTGTGTGGTAACAGAAGCGGTTTACGAGAAGATCGTACATAAAAAACTTACAGTGAAGGATTACAGCGCAGTGGTCACAGGTCTTCTGCTGGCACTGAACCTTCCTCCCAAGGCGCCCTGGTGGATCGCCGTGATCGGAGGTGTTTTTGCCATCTTAGTGGTAAAACAGCTTTTCGGCGGTCTGGGACAGAACTTTATGAACCCGGCTCTGGCAGCCAGATGTTTCCTGCTGATCTCCTTTACAGGAAGAATGACAGACTTTGCTGTGCCGGACGGTGCCTGGGGAAATATTGTGGATACCGTATCAGGAGCTACTCCTCTGGCAGCCATGAAATCCGGAGAAACGGTAGATCTGTTAAGCCTTTTCATCGGAAATGTACAGGGAACTATCGGTGAAACATCAGCTCTTGCCATTCTGATCGGTGCAGCAATCCTTCTGATCAGAGGAATCATTGATTTTAGGATCCCGGTTGTATATATCCTTACCTTTAGTGTCTTTGCCCTGATTTTTGGCGGACACGGCCTGGATTTCTACTATCTGCTGTGCCAGCTCTGCGGCGGCGGATTGATGCTGGGTGCATGGTTTATGGCTACAGATTATGTCACATCTCCTATTACAAGCAAGGGACGGATCGTATATGGCATCTGCTTAGGTATTTTTACAGGGCTTTTCCGTATCTTCGGAGGATCCGCAGAGGGGGTTTCCTATGCGATCATTTTCTGCAACCTGCTGGTTCCGCTTATTGAGCGCTTTACTATGCCGGCAGCCTTCGGAAAAGGAGGTAAGAAAGCATGAAGAATACAATCATAAAAGACACGATTATCCTTACCCTAATCACTTTGGTATCCGGCGGTCTTCTGGGACTGGTCTATCAGGTAACCAAAGAACCTATCGCCCAGCAGGAAGAGCTGGCAAAACAAGAAGCCTATCAGGCAGTTTTTGAAGACGCAGATTCTTTTGAAATCTGCGTGGAAGCCGGAGATGCAGATATTGCCCAGTATCTGGCAGATAATGGATTTGCAAATCAGACGGTTAACGAAGTTATGGAGGCAAAAAATGCTTCCGGAGAGACCATCGGCTATGCTTTGAATATGACTACTTCTGAAGGCTATGGCGGAGATATTACTTTCTCCATGGGCGTACAGCTTGATGGAACTTTAAATGGAATTTCCATCCTGACGATTAATGAAACGGCAGGTCTTGGAATGAACGCTACAGATGAATCCTTTAAGGGACAGTTCAGCAATAAAAATGTGGAGTCTTTCACAGTAACGAAAACAGGGGCTTCCGCAGATAATGAGATCAATGCTATCAGCGGTGCGACCATTACTTCAGATGCGATTACAGGCGGTGTAAACGCTGGTCTGTGTGCCTTCAATTATGTAAAGGAGGGAGAATAAGATGAAAGCAAATACACCTGTGGAACGTTTGTATAACGGTATCATTAAAGAAAATCCCACCTTTGTGCTGGTTCTGGGTATGTGTCCTACACTGGCGGTAACGACGGCGGCTATAAACGGCATCGGTATGGGACTTACCACCACCGTAGTCCTTGCTATGTCTAACCTGTTTATTTCCCTTTTACGGAATATCATTCCGGATAAAGTGCGTATGCCTGCTTACATCGTTGTAGTTGCTTCTTTCGTAACCATCGTTCAGCTGCTTTTACAGGGATTTATTCCAAGCCTTTATGATTCTCTGGGACTTTATATTCCTCTGATCGTAGTAAACTGCATCATTCTGGGAAGAGCAGAAGCCTATGCTTCTCAGAACGGCCCTGTAGCTTCTATCTTTGACGGTATTGGTATGGGTCTGGGCTTTACCATGTCCATTACGATTCTGGCTGCTTTCCGTGAACTGATCGGCGCAGGAACAGTTTTTGGATTCCAGATTATGCCGAGCGCTTATGAACCTGCAACCATCTTTATCCTGGCGCCAGGAGCTTTCTTTGTATTGGCTTTTCTGGCAGCAGTAAGGGCAAAGATCATGGAGAAAAAACCAAAAGAAGAACAGAAACCGGTACATTGCATGGAAGGCGGCTGTGCTTCCTGCAGCAATGAAGCCTGCAGCGGAAAATTTTATGACAATACGATTGTGAAGAAGTAAGGGGGGACAGATAAATGGAAGGTTTAGGAAATTTATTAATCATAGCAGTCAGCGCTGCAGTAGTAAATAATGTCGTATTAAGCCAGTTCTTAGGTCTGTGTCCTTTCTTTGGAGTTTCCAAGAAAATTGAGACAGCAGCAGGAATGGGCGGAGCGGTAATCTTCGTTATCACCCTCTCTTCTTTTGTAACCGGTCTGGTTTACCAGTTTATCCTGGTTCCGCTGGATATGAGTTATATGCAGACTATTGTGTTTATCCTGGTGATCGCAGCTCTGGTACAGTTCGTGGAAATGTTTCTGAAAAAGTCCATGCCTTCTCTGTATCAGAGTCTGGGTGTTTACCTGCCTCTGATCACTACAAACTGTGCAGTTTTAGGTGTTGCCCTGAATAATGTGCAGTATGGATATAACCTGCTGGAAGGTGTGGTATACGGATTTGCTACAGCAACAGGATTTACGATTTCCATCATTTTGATGGCAGGATTAAGAGAAAAAATGGAGTACAATGATATTCCCAAGTATTTCCAGGGATTTCCTCACGTACTCCTTACAGCCGGATTGATGGCCATCGCTTTCTTCGGCTTTTCAGGAATCATATAAGGAGGCGTAAGACATGGTAACAGGTATTATCATTGCGGCAGTCCTGGTAGGCGGCGTAGGTCTCTTTATTGGACTTTTCCTGGGAATTGCCGGAAAGAAATTTGCAGTAGAAGTAGATGAAAAAGAAATACTGGTAAGGGAAGCTCTTCCAGGAAATAACTGCGGCGGCTGCGGTTATCCAGGCTGTGACGGTCTGGCGGCAGCTATTGCTAAAGGAGAAGCTCCCGTAAACGCATGTCCTGTAGGCGGTGCAGCAGCAGCGGCCAAGATCGGAGAGATCATGGGACAGGAAGCAGGGGAAAGCGTCCGTATGACAGCTTTTGTTAAATGTGCAGGGGACTGTGAGAAGGCTGGCCAGAGCTATGAATATACAGGTGTAAAAGACTGTAGGATGGCGGCTCTGATGCAGAACGGCGGTTCAAAAACATGTACCTACGGCTGTCTGGGTTATGGCTCCTGCGTAAAGGTCTGCCCATTTGACGCTATTCATATTGTTAACGGCATCGCTAAGGTAGACAAAGAAAAATGTAAGGCCTGCGGCAAATGTGTGGCAGAATGTCCGAAGAAGATCATTGAGCTGATCCCTTACGATCAGAAACAGGCGGTGGCCTGCAGTTCTAAGGATAAAGGAAAAACAGTTATGAGCGCCTGTGAAGTAGGCTGTATCGGCTGCAGAAAATGTGTAAAAGAGTGTCCGAAGGAAGCTATTACCGTAGTGGACAACGTAGCCCACATTGATCCCGAAAAATGTATCAACTGCGGCAAGTGTAAAGCCACCTGTCCAAGGAAGATCATAGTATAAAAGTGATTGAGAAAGAGCAAGGCAGGGAATTTTTCCCGGCCTTGTTCTTTTTCAAAATCATAGGATTGAAAATAAGAGCTGTACATTGTGTGATGAAGAAACAAGACGGCTGGTGGGAAAGTTTTTAGACATCCCGGTATTAAAAGAAAATCAGGAGAAATATAGAGATGAAAGGGAGAAAGTGAATATGTGCACAGCTATCAGAGATATGGTAAAAAGCGGTGAAAAACGAGGAGAAGAAAGAAGCGCCAGACTGGCCCTCCTTCTGGCCGAGAGAAACCGGATCGGAGACCTGAAGAAAGCTTCCGAAGACAAAGAATACCGTGACAAGCTGTTCCAGGAATTTGGAATATAGCCTCGTCAAAAACAGTCCCCCGACTTAAAAAACACAGCCCCATCAACAGATCCCTCCGATCTAAAAAGCCAGCAGCCAACCCTACCCTTCTCTCCGGCGAATTCCAGTCTGAGCCGGAAGAAGGGTAGGGTTGGCTGCGTCCTTTTCTATTCAATTTGCAATTTTGCCCCTCCTATGGTAAGATAAAAAACAGCGAATCGAACAGGAGAAATCCATGAAGAAAAGAGACTTTATATTAATAGGTGCTGTGCTGGTGCTGGCCCTTTTGTGCTGGCTCATTCCCAGAGCTGCGGGGATCTTTGCCGGGGAGGAGGCTTCCCAGGTGCGGATCACCGTAGGGGGAGAGGAGTACGGAACTTACAGCCTGTCAGAAGATCAGACCATAGAGATCAATGATACCAATATTTGTGAGATAAAAGACGGAGAAGTAAATATGACCCGGGCCGACTGCCCGGATCAACTCTGTATCCATCAGGGACCTATTCATATACAGGGAGAGACCATTGTCTGTCTTCCGAACCGTGTGGTTGTGGAGATCACCGGGAATGATGCGGAAGAGCAGTTGGACGGCATTGTACAGTAATAGGAGAAAAGAATGAAGAAAATTGCTTATATGGGCCTTTTCGGGGCCGTTGCTATTATATTCGGATATGTGGAATCTCTTTTTCCGGTATTTGCGGGAATTCCCGGTATCAAGCTGGGACTGGCCAATCTTGTGACTGTATTTATCCTTTATACCTATAGTTACAGGGAGGCGGCGCTTGTATCCTTTATCAGGATCCTGGTGATCGGATTCTTGTTCGGAAATCTTTTTTCTATTTTATTCAGTCTGGCGGGAGCGGCTCTCAGCCTGGCCTGTATGGTCCTGGCGAAAAAATATCTTGGACTTTCCATAGCAGGAGTAAGTATTGTGGGAGGAGTTACCCATAATCTGGGGCAGATCATTGTGGCTGTCCTGGTGGTGGAAAATGTGAACCTGTTTTATTATTTCCCGGCCCTTCTGATTGCCGGGTTGATCACAGGATTTCTCATTGGTATCCTGTCAGGGGAAGTCTTAAAGAGAACATCGGGAAGGAAATTCGTATGATCGCATATATAAAAGGAACCGTGGAAGAAATCCTGGAGGACCGGGTGATCCTGGAGACAGGAAATATGGGCTATAATATCTTTATGCCTATGGGTGCAGTGGAACACCTTCTTCACAAAGGACAGGAGATAAAAATACATACCTATCTGAATGTGAAGGAAGAAGCTCTTCAGCTGTTTGGTTTTCTGACCAGGGATGACTTAAATACGTTTAAGCTCCTTTTGGGAGTCAATGGTATCGGGCCCAAGGCCGCCCTGGGGGTTTTGTCCGGGCTTAGCGCCGATGAGCTGCGCTTTGCAGTTCTGGCAGATGACGTAAAGACGATTTCCAGAGCACCGGGGATAGGAAAAAAGACAGCTCAGAAACTGATCCTGGAATTGAAAGATAAGTTTAATATACAGGAAGCTTTGGAGATGAAAGCAGAGCATGTCCAGATGCCGGGAACCGGGGAAGCAGATCTTACCGATATGAAGAAGGAAGCGGTAGAGGCCCTTACAGCTCTGGGCTACTCAGGGGCCGATGCCCTCCGGGCTGTGAAAAAAGTAGAACTGACACCGAATATGAGCGTAGAGATTCTGCTGAAGCTGGCTCTGAAAAATATGTTCTGAAGGATCAGATAGACAGAGACAGAAAAATGCTGTCCTGGGACAGTTTGGGAGAAAGACATGGAAAGAAGAATTATTACTACAGATGTGATGGAAGAAGATATCCGCACAGAGGGAAGTCTCCGTCCTCAGTATCTGAAAGACTATATTGGCCAGGAAAAGGCGAAAAGCAATCTGAAAATCTATATCGAAGCGGCAAAACAGAGAGGGGACGCCCTGGATCATGTGTTGTTTTACGGCCCTCCGGGACTGGGAAAGACCACCCTGGCAGGGATCATTGCCAATGAGATGGGTGTGCATATGAAGGTCACCAGCGGACCGGCAATTGAAAAACCGGGAGAAATGGCGGCAATTTTAAACAGCCTTCAGGAAAACGACGTACTTTTTGTAGATGAGATTCATCGTCTCAACCGGCAGGTAGAGGAAGTTCTTTATCCGGCTATGGAAGATTACGCCATTGATATTATGATTGGAAAAGGCGCAACTGCCCGTTCGATCCGGCTGGATCTTCCTAAATTTACGCTGGTAGGGGCCACAACCAGAGCCGGTCTCCTTACAGCTCCGTTAAGAGACCGTTTTGGCGTAGTCCATCATCTGGAATTTTATACGGAAGAGGAGCTTCAGAAGATTATTATACACTCTGCGGCAATACTGGGAGTGGAAATTGATGAAGAGGGAGCTTTGGAAATGGCCAGACGTTCCAGAGGAACGCCCCGTCTTGCCAACAGGCTTTTAAAACGTGTAAGAGATTTTGCCCAGGTGAAGTATGACGGAAAGATCACTCGGGATGTGGCGGAATTTGCCATGGACCTTTTAGAAGTAGACCGGTACGGGCTGGATCAGACAGACCGACTGCTCCTCTCTACGATCATAGAGAAGTTTGCAGGAGGACCGGTAGGACTGGACACTCTGGCGGCAGCTATCGGAGAAGACCCCGGAACTATAGAAGATGTATACGAGCCTTATCTGATCAAGAAAGGATTTCTTCTCCGTACACCCAGGGGAAGAGCTGTTACAGATCTGACTTATCATCATCTGGAGGGAAAATAATAGTTGTTTTTCCGTAAAATTCGATTATAATAGACATAGAAACCTAAGAAAAAGCGGGAGGAACCAAATGGCAGTGAAAAATACCACCCAGGTGTTGATCGGGGGAAAGATTGTCACTTTAAGCGGATATGAAAGTGAAGAATATTTGCAGAAAGTTGCTAACTATATGAATAATAAGCTGACGGAGCTGGGACAGATTCCTGGATATAACAGACAGACATTGGAAACGCGCCACACTTTACTGAGCCTGAATATTGCGGATGATTATTTTAAAGCAAAGAGGCAGGCGGAAATGTATGAGGAAGAGCTGGAAGCAAAAGACATGGAAATGTATGATCTGAAACATGATCTGATTAATGGGCAGGTAGAACTTGATAAGGTAAAAAAAATAGTCCATGATAAGGACGGAGAGATTTTAGAGCTTCAAAAGAAAGCAGAAGAACTGGAAAAGGAACTGGAGGAACTTCTGAAGTAAAAGATCGGAAAATATGGGGCGGCAGAGGATGCAGAGCCCCTTTTTCTTATAATACAGGAAGGAAAATATGCAGGTATGATAAAAGGTGAATTGCTGGCTCCGGCGGGTTCTTATGAAGGGCTTCAGGCAGTAATAAGGGCAGGAGCAGATGCAGTGTATATCGGAGGAAATATGTTTGGGGCCAGAGCCTATGCAGATAATCCGGATACTGAAAAACTGAAAAAAGCCATTGATTTTACTCATATACATGGGAAAAAGATATATCTGGCAGTGAATACTTTGCTGAAAAATCAGGAATTATACGGCCAGCTTTATGATTTTATGGCACCTTTTTATGAACAAGGAGCAGACGGAGTGATTGTTCAGGATTTTGGCGTGCTGTCTTTTTTAAAAAAAGAGTTTCCGGAAATTCCCATTCATGCCAGTACACAAATGACAGTAACAGGACCTGAGGGAGCGAGACTTCTTCAGCAGGCCGGCGTGTCAAGAGTTGTTCCTGCCAGAGAGCTGTCTTTGGAAGAAATCAGGATGATCCATCAGGAAACAGGAATCGAGATAGAATGTTTTGTTCATGGCGCTCTTTGCTATTGCTATTCCGGTATGTGCCTTTTCAGCAGTATGCTGGGGGGAAGAAGCGGAAACAGAGGACGCTGCGCTCAGCCCTGCCGCCTTCCGTATGAGGTGCATAGCCAGAGGAAAATTTTAAACAACAGAGACAGCCAGTATGTTCTCAGCCCAAAGGATATGTGTACCATCGATATTCTTCCGGAAATTCTGGAAGCGGGGGTCTATTCTCTGAAGATTGAGGGAAGAATGAAAAGACCGGAATACGCGGCGGGAGTTACTTCCATATATCGGAAGTATTTAGACCTGTTAGAAAAAAATCCCAGAGAATATAAAGTGTCAGAGACCGACAGAAAAATCCTTCTGGATCTGTATCAAAGAGATGGCTTTAATCAGGGATACTATCATCAGCATAACGGCAGAGACATGATGGCGGTCGTGAATTATAAAGAACAGAAAAAGGGTAAAAAAAATCCGGTCAGCCGCAATGAAAAATTATTTGAAGAATTAAAAAGACATTATTTAGATACAAAAACACAAGAAAAAATTTATGGAAATTTAATCCTCTTTGCAGAGAGTCCTGCTATACTGGATTTAGGTTTTCGGGATACCCATGTTCACATACAGGGAGAAACAGCAGAAGCTGCTTCAAAACAGCCTTTGTCTGCTGAAAGGCTGGAAAAACAGATGAGAAAAACAGGAGATACACCTTTTGTATTTGACAGGCTGGATGTCATGACAGACGAAAAAAGTTTTCTTCCTATGCAGAGTCTGAATGCACTTAGAAGGGAAGGCCTGAAAAAACTCCAGGAAGCTTATCTGAGCAAATTCAGGAGAGATCTTCCTGAAAGAACTCCTTTAGAAACCAGCAGAAGACCGGACGATATGCCGAAAAGTAAAGTATACGTACTGACAGAAACATGGGAGCAGCAAAAAGCCGCTTTAGAATCTGATTGGGTAGACGGCATTTACTGTGGATTTTCTATGCTGGGACTGAAAGGGTTGAACAGCAAAGTGCAAACAGCTGTAGAGGAGACCAAAAAGGCTGGAAAAGAGTTTTATCTTGCAATGCCTTATATGCTCAGGGCTGGACAGCTTAATGGATTTGAAAAAGAATTTAAAGCTTGTGGAGATCAGGTAGATGGATTTCTGGTCAGAAATCTTGAGGAGCTTGGTTATCTCCTGAAACTGGGTCTGGGCAGCAAGATCGTCAGTGATTATTCTCTTTATAATTTTAATGATATGGCGAGGGAATTTCTGGAGAACTTGGGAATCATGAGGATGGTAGTTCCTTTGGAGTTAAATGACAAAGAAATTAAAAGGAAAGACTGCAGAAACAGTGAAATGATCATTTATGGCTATTATCCTATGATGATATCTGCACAGTGCTTGAAGAAAACCTGCGGTTCCTGCGATCACAGTTCAGGAAAAGTTCTGCTCCAGGACCGCTACGGGCAGCGTTTTTTGACAAAATGTTTCTGTGATTTTTGCTATAATGTGATTTATAACAGCATTCCTACAGGACTGTTCAAAGAGGCAGAGGAAATTAAAAAAATGGGAATCTCCATTTTCCGCCTGAATTTTGCAGATGAGGGGTATGGAGAAACAAAGAAAATCCTGGAGATTTTTGCTCAGGCATACGGCTTTACAGAGAACATTGAGAAAAAGAAAAACCCGGAAAAACTGCCGGCTCTTACAAAGGGGCATTTTAAACGGGGCGTGGAGTAGGTGAAAAAGTGCTTAATATTATTGTTGAAATATCGAAATATTTAATACTGCTTATTATGATCCTGTATACACTGGAAAGCTTTTGGGTTTTCCGGTATGAGGAGAATTATGATCAGCGGTATGTTCTGCGAAATCAGCTGCTGCTGATCATATTTTTAAATTTTACAGCTTTTTTGATTATTTTTTTACAGACAGAAGAGTTGAAAGTACTATATATATTTGCTGCTTTAATTTTATATCTGATCATTGTACAGGCTTTATACAGGGTTTTTTATAAAACATCGTCCCTTTTGCTGTTAAATCACATGTGTATGCTTCTCTCCATAGGATTTATTATGCTGGCAAGACTGGATGCGGATTCGGGTCTCAGGCAGATGGCCATTGCTGTGGCAGCCACGACACTTGCCATGGTGATCCCTGTAATGATCAGAAAAATGTATTTCTTAAAGAAATTAACCTGGCTGTATGCAGGCGTGGGAATTTTGCTGCTTTTACTGGTTCTGGTGGCAGGATCCAATGTAAACGGTGCAAAGATCAATATCAATCTTGGAGGATTTGTTTTCCAGCCTTCAGAATTTGTTAAAATCATATTTGTTTTCTTTGTCGCAAGCCGTCTTTATAAAAAAAGCGCGACTTTTATGGATCATGTGATCACTACGGCAGTTGCGGCTGCCTATGTGCTCATTCTGGTACTTTCCAGAGATCTTGGAAGCGCTGTGGTGTTTTTTATCACATATGTGGTAATGCTGTATGTAGCAACCAAGAAGCCGATTTATCTTCTGGCGGGTCTGGGCAGCGGATGTATAGCTGCTGTGATCGCTTATTTCCTGTTCGCTCATGTCCGGCAGAGAGTAGTGGCCTGGCAGGATCCCTTTTCGGTTTGGGAGACTTCCGGATATCAGATCCTGCAGGGACTCTTTGCTATAGGAGCCGGAGGCTGGCTTGGAGTTGGACTGGGCAACGGCTCGCCGGAGCTGATCCCCTTTGTTCAGCAGGATTATATGTTTGCTGCTATTTGCGAAGAACTGGGAGGCCTTTTTGCTATCTGTATGATCCTGGTGTGTATGAGTATGTTTCTCCTGGTGGTAAACATATCTTATAGGATTAAGAAGCGTTTTTACAAATTGATTGCCCTGGGTCTGGGAACCGAATATGCTTTTCAGGTATTTCTTACCATTGGAGGTGTCAGCAAATTTATTCCTATGACAGGTATTACCCTTCCTCTGGTCAGCTACGGAGGAAGCTCCGTGCTTGCTACTATTATCATGCTGGCAATTATCCAGGGACTGTATATTTTAAGAGAAGACGAGGATGAGGAATTTGAACGGCAAAAAGAGAAAATATGAAAAACAGCTCCGCAGAGAAGAAGAGCTGCTGAAGAAAAAAAGGAAAAAAGCTAAAAAAAGAAAAAACAGGGAATATTCAATCGTCAGCTGCTTTTTTGTGCTGATTTTTGTTTCTCTTATCGGATATCTGGTATACTTCAATGTTTGGGAAAGAGAGGACATTATCAGCAGTCCTTATAACAGCAGACAGGACCAGGCAGAAGACAGAATTGTAAGGGGAAGCATTATAGCCTCCGGAGGAGAGGTCCTGGCATATACTCAGGTAGATGATCAGGGGAACGAAACCAGGGTTTATCCTTACGGAAATATGTTCGCACATGTGGTAGGGTATGAGGCCAATGGAAAAAGCGGCCTGGAAGCTCTTGCCAATTCTTCCCTTATGTCTACGCATCACGAATATATAGACAGATTTAAAAACGATCTTCTGGACTTGAAAAATCCAGGGGACAGCGTGGTAACGACTTTAAATGCTACACTTCAGGAGGCTGCTTACAATGCTCTGGGAGGATATAATGGAGCCGTAGTAGTGATGGATCCCCAAACCGGAGCGGTATTGGCATCTGTAAGCAAACCGGATTTTGATCCTAATACAGTTGAGGAAAACTGGGATACCCTGGTGAACGACACTACCAGCAGTATTCTCCTGAATCGTGCGAGTCAGGGAGCTTATCCTCCAGGATCGATTTTTAAGGTTATAATGTCTTTGGCTTATTTAAGAGAACACGGTACTTTGGACGACTTTTCATATAACTGCACAGGAAGTATAACAGAGGATGGACATACTATTCCATGCTTTGACGGTGAAGTCCATGGAGAGGTAGACTTTACCACTGCTTTTGCAGAATCCTGCAATACGTCTTTTGTACAGATGGGGCTGGATTTGGGTGCGTCTTCAATCCAGAAAACAGCGGAGGATCTTCTCTTTAACACAGATCTTCCTATTTCTCTGGATTATAGGAAAAGCACCATTGATCTGAAAAAATCTGAAGGTATTCCTTTCTTAATGCAGTCATCAATCGGCCAGGGAACTACTTTGGTGTCCCCAATGCATATGGCAATGATCACCAGCGCCATAGCTAACGGCGGTGAACTGATGGAGCCTTACTATATCGACAGAGTAGAGAATGACACCGGGGACGAAGTAAAATCAACCACTCCTTCTGTGTACAAGAGACTAATGAGTGAAAGTGAAGCGGAAACTTTGAAAAACCTTATGACAGAAGTGGTCAACAGCGGCACGGGCACAGAACTTTCCGGAGAAAGCTACAGCGCTGCGGGGAAAACAGGTTCTGCAGAATATGAGGCTGGTGACGGCTCTATTATGACCCATTCCTGGTTTATCGGATTTTCTAATGTGGAGGATCCTGATCTGGTGGTTGCAGTGATCGCAGAAGGGGCAGGAACCGGAAGTTCTGTAGCTGTTCCCATTGCCCATGCTATTTTTAATACTTACTATTATGGCTGATAATGTCAGCAACAGTACGTTTGAATAAAAAATATTCTGACATCCTGCCAAATTTATTGCACCCTTTATAAAAAAGAGTTATACTGTTTTTAAGAACACAACGCAGGCATGTCTGATGCCTTAAGCAGGAGGACGTACAAAATGATCGAAGCAACAAGCTGTGGCGGAGTGGTGATATATCGGGGAAAGATACTGACTTTATATAAATCTTATAGACATAAATATGAAGGCTGGGTGCTTCCAAAGGGCACTGTGGAGGAGGGTGAAGATTATAAAGATACAGCTCTCAGAGAAGTGAAAGAGGAAGCGGGGGTTTCAGCAAATATCATTAAGTATATAGGAAAAAGTCAGTATAGTTTTTGCATACCGGAAGATACTGTAGAAAAGAATGTGTACTGGTATCTCATGTCTGCAAACAGCTATTACAGCAGACCACAAAGAGAGGAATATTTTATAGATTCTGGCTTTTATAAGTTCCATGAGGCATATCATCTTTTGCGTTTCGCTAATGAAAAACATATTTTAGAGAAAGCATATGGAGAATACCTGGATCTAAAAAAAGCCAATCTTTGGGGGAATCGAAAGTACTTTTAAGAAAAGGCTGCCGCACTAAGCAAATAGATGCTGTTTATTGCGGCAGCTCTTTCCATATCAGGGTCTGCAAAAAAACAAAGGAGGTGTAGCAAGATATGTTGGAACAAATTAACCTTAGCAAAAAAATGGAAAAAAATGTGTATCAGGAAAAAATGGAAGTTTTAGAGCCCCGGCTGGCTAAACTCCAAAGAGAATGCAAGTCCCTTGGAATTCCTGTGATCATTGCGTTCGAAGGACTGGGAGCATCAGGGAAAGGCCTGCAGATCAGCAAACTGATCTATCCTTTGGATCCCAGGGGTTTTCAGGTATTTGCAATTAAAAAAGCCACAGAAGAAGAGGAAATGCATCCTTTCCTGTGGCGATTCTGGACAAAGACTCCTGAAAAAGGGCGGATTGCTATTTTTGATACCAGCTGGTATAGAAAAGTATCGGTTGACCGGTTTGAAGACAAGATATCCAGAGATGAGCTGACTTATGCTTATCAGGAGATCAATACTTTTGAGCGTACCTTGACAGATGACGGCGCTGTGCTGATTAAATTTTTCCTGTATATTAGTCAGAAAGAACAGAAAAAAAGGTTTGACAAGCTGCTGGACTCTAAAGAAACTGCATGGAGAGTCAGCAAAGAAGACTTGAAAAGAAATAAAGAATACAACAGATACAAAGCCATGAATGAGGAAATGCTGGAAAAAACAGAAACAGAATATGCACCTTGGACAATTATCGAGGCAGAAGACAGGAGGTTTGCTACTGCGAAGATTTATACTACAGTGGTAGAAAAGCTTTCAGAAAAGGTGGCAGAGAAAAGGGCAGAGATAGCTCTGGATGAGGAAAAGAAGAATGCAGAGCAGGAAAAAACTCAGTGGCAGCCCAAAGAAGATAGGGAATTGGATTCTACTGTTCTAACCAAAGTGGATCTGACCCTTGCCTATACGAAGGAAGAGTATAAGGAAAAACTGAAAAAGCTTCAAAGCCGTATGGAGATCCTACACAGTGAACTGTATCGCCAGCGGATTCCGGTAATCCTGGGATTTGAAGGCTGGGATGCCGGAGGAAAGGGAGGGGCTATCAAACGACTGACAGAGCCTATGGACCCCAGAGGCTACCTGGTAAGCCCTACGGCATCTCCCACTCCTACGGAAAAAAGTCATCATTATCTCTGGCGTTTCTGGAAAGCTATGCCCAAAGATGGCCATATTACGATTTTTGACAGGACCTGGTATGGAAGGGTGATGGTGGAAAGAATAGAAGGCTTCTGTACAAAAGAAGAGTGGCAGAGGGCATATCGGGAAATAAACGATATGGAAGCCCATTTGGCTCATTCGGGAGCGATTGTGTTAAAGTTCTGGATGCAGATCGATAAAGATGAACAGGAGCGGAGATTTAAAGAGCGTATGGAGAATCCCGAGAAGCAGTGGAAGATTACAGATGAAGACTGGCGCAACCGGGAAAAATGGGATCAATATGAGGAAGCGGTCAATGAGATGATTATTAAAACATCTACTTCCTATGCGCCCTGGATCATTGTAGAAGGAAATAATAAATATTTTGCCAGGATAAAAGTACTGGAATCAGTAGTAAACGCTATAGAAGATCGGCTTAAAAAATAGATAATTCGATAGGAAAGAAGTTTTTTATGTTAAACTGGTATAAGGGGCTGTATGTTGGAAACAATGCAAAAAAGAGAAAAAAGAAACTGATCCGCAGGATTAACCAAGGTGCAGGTGTCATGGATGTTTATTTGATTACTCTTGCATCTAATCCTAGAGATCAGCTGGATATTTTTTCAGCGAATGAACTGAAGCAAAAAATAAGAAGAGAAAGCTGCCCGGTAATCGTAGGCCTTGCCTGCGGTTATTGGGAAGCTCTGGAGTTGGTGGAACATCTGGTACAGCGGACTTATCAGGAAACAGGTACAGGGGAAGTAAGGAACTGGCTGGAAGAGCAGATACGGAAGGACAGCAGGTGACAAAATGGCAGTGCTACATATGATCTTGATAGTTTTAAAAATACTGGGAGTCATTCTTCTGATAATACTGGGAATTCTGCTTCTTGTTACTGCCGCATTTCTTTTCTGCCCTGTAAGATACAGGGCGGAGGGATACAAAAATGAAAGAGCATTTGGAGGAGAAGCGGGGATCTCCTGGCTTTTTCATCTGGTTTCTTTTAAAGTATGGTATGAAAGCAAGAATGAAAAAGCAGAGTATTCACTTTATATTTTAGGGATTCCTGTTTTAGAACTTATATCAAACATATCAAACCGCAGAAAGAAAACCAGGAAACCAGGAGGGAAGCAGCCGGTTCATACAGAGATAAGTTCAAAAGAGGAGATCCGGAAGGAACCGGAGAATGAAAAGAACCCTGGAGTTGTCAAGCATAAAGAAACCGGAAGAAATAGAGAAGTAGACAGGAAGAATAAAGGAAAAAATTCTTTTGTCAGTAAACTCAAAGAACTTTTACAGATTCCGGGGAAATTTTTAAGAACCTTAAAAAATTTTCAATTAACAGCAGAACATATCTGTGCTAAAATAAAAAACATAAAGACTTTTTTAGAAAATGAAAAATTCAAAAGAGGCAGAAGCCTGATTTTTCAGGAAGTAAAAAAGCTGCTGGCCCATGGAGTCCCCAGAAAAATAAATGGTTATGTAAAATTCGGAACAGAGGACCCCTGTTTTACAGGAGAAATTCTCGGAGCGGCGGGCATATTTTATCCTTTGTATGGAGAAAATTTTAACATAGAACCTTGTTTTGATCAGGCTGTTTTAGAAGGGACAGTATCTTTCAAAGGAAGAATATACGGTATTTTCCTGCTGGTTTCAGTTTTGAAGATCATTAGCAGCAAGGATGTCCGTTATATTATCAGGCATTTTAATTAACATGAAGGAGGAACCAGTTTATGGCTTCAGAAAATAACTTTCAATCTACAGTAGAATCTTTATTTAAAGGGATGGACAGCTTTATTACCACGAAGACTGTTGTAGGAGATGCAATCACTGTGGGAGATACCATTATTCTTCCTCTGGTAGATGTAACCTTCGGTGTAGGAGCGGGTGCTTTTTCCAGTGACAAAAAAAATAATGGAGGAGGCGGTCTGGGAGGAAAGGTTTCCCCCAGTGCGGTTCTGGTAATCTCAGGCGGTGTGACTAAGCTGGTCAATATAAAGAACCAGGACGGACTCACCAAGATCCTTGATATGGTTCCTGATTTTCTGAATAAATTTACAGACGGAAAGAAAAGTGAAGTAATCCTTTCAGAAGAAGATGAAAAAACTGAGGAAAAGGCAGAAGAGAAAAAAGAAGAATAAAAAGAGTATAATGAGTCCCCGGACTCTGCATATACTGTAACTAAGAGATCAAGGAGAAGCAGATTATGCGCAGAGTGTGGGGACTTGCACTGTTTTGTGTGGGAGCAGGGCTTTTTATCGCTCTGATTTTTCCGAAAAGTTTTTTGATGCTGGTGGTAGCTTCCCTGTGTCTCCTGGCAGGGTATAATTTATTTTGCTGCTGACAGATGGCAGCTTCCGGCCTGCGGGAGGAGAGCTGTATTCAGGGAATGAAATTTCCCGTAGATTTATAAATATAAAAAACAGGTCCTGCCTTACAGCAGGACCTATTTATATGAAAATCATTATGCTCTTTCCACTTTACCGCTTCTTAAGCAGGAAGTACAAACATACATTTTCTTTGCATTTCCGTTTTCTGTCTTCACTTTTACAGATTTAATATTGGATTTCCACATTTTGTTTGTTCTTCTATGAGAATGGCTGACATTAATTCCGAAATGAGCACCTTTGTCACAAATAGCACATCTTGCCATGGTAGCACCTCCCTAAATATATATTAAGTCCGTATAAACAAACTCACAACAATAGTTATTTTAGCAGATAAGTTTTTAATTTGCAAGTAAAATCCCAAAAAAAATAAATTATTATTTCGTTTTAGGAAAAGATATGTTAGAATAACCTATATAAATTTATGGAGGTGTCCGTGCATGAATGGATTTGTTGATACAGGATTAGGGAAAATTACGATTGATACAGATGTCATTGCCACTTATGCAGGAAGCGTAGCGGTCGAATGTTTTGGGATAGTAGGAATGGCTGCAGTAAGTATGAAAGACGGACTTGTAAAACTACTAAAAAGAGACAGTCTGAAACATGGAATCAATGTAACGATAGCGGATAATAAGATTACTTTGGAATTCCATGTAATCGTGGCTTACGGGGTCAGCATTTCTGCAGTATCTGATAATCTGATAAGCAATGTAAAGTATAAGGTAGAAGAATTTACCGGTCTTACTATAGAGAAAATCAACATCCTTGTAGAGGGCGTGAGAGTAATTGATTAATAAGGAGGAAACTTGTTGTGAATAGCAATACTGTTGATGCAAAGATCCTTGGACGAATGTTCCTTTCCGGAGCCAAGAATCTGGAAGCTAAAAAAGAATGGATTAATGAGCTGAATGTTTTCCCGGTTCCTGACGGAGATACAGGGACAAATATGACCTTGACGATCATGTCTGCAGCGTCTGAGGTAAATGCTTTATCGGAGCCGGACATGAAAAAACTGGCAAAAGCTATTTCATCCGGTTCTTTAAGAGGAGCGAGAGGAAACTCTGGTGTAATTCTTTCACAGCTTTTAAGAGGATTTACAAAAGTCATAGAGCAATATGAAGAAATTGACGCACCAATTTTTGCTAAATCTTTTGAAAAGGCTGTAGAGACAGCCTATAAAGCAGTTATGAAGCCGAAAGAAGGCACCATTTTGACTGTGGCAAAGGGAGCTGCGGAAAAAGCTGCGGAAATCGCCGAAAACAGTGAAAATCTGAAACAGTTTTTTACAGAGGTCATTGAGGAAGCGGAGACAGTACTGGCAAAGACACCGGAGCTTTTGCCTGTCTTAAAAGAAGCAGGAGTAGTAGATTCCGGAGGCCAGGGGCTTGTGGAAGTATTAAAAGGAGCCCTTGACGGATATCTGGGCAAGGAGATCAATCTGGACTTTGTAAAACCTGCAGCAAAACCCGCCATTACAACGCCGGTATCTTCAAAAGAAAGCAATATCAAATTCGGCTACTGTACAGAATTTATTATCATGCTGGAAAGGAAATTTACAGAGAAAGATGAGGAAAAATTTAAGGAGTATCTTATGTCTATCGGGGATTCTCTGGTAGTTGTGGCAGATGAAGATATTGTAAAAGTACATGTTCATACCAATGCGCCGGGAGAAGCGATCCAAAAAGCTTTGACTTATGGACAGCTTTCTAATATGAAAATTGATAATATGCGTCTGGAACATCATGAAAAAGTCATTAAGGAAGCTGAAAAAATGGCGGCCCAGCAGGCGGCGGAAAAGAAAGCTGAACCTGCAAAGGAAGTAGGGTTTATTTCCGTATCTGCAGGGGATGGTATGGGAGAAATCTTTAAAGAGCTGGGGGCGGATTATCTGATACAGGGTGGACAGACTATGAATCCCAGTACAGAAGATATGTTGAAAGCTATTGATCAGGTAAATGCAAAAAATATTTTTATCCTTCCGAATAATAAAAACATTATTCTGGCCGCAAACCAGGCAAGAGACCTGACAGAAGATAAGAACATTGTGGTGATCCCCACAAAAACCATACCGCAAGGAATCACAGCTATGATTTCTTATGTGCCGGAGAAAAGTGTGGAGGAGAATACGGAAGAAATGACGGAAGCCATGGGTAATGTAAAGACCGGACAGGTAACTTATGCTGTGAGAGATACCAGGATTGATGAGATGGATATCCATCAGGGAGATATCATGGGAATCGGAGACAAAGGCATCCTGGCGGTAGGGCAGGATATCCAGAAAGTGGCTGTGGATATGACCTGTAAGATGACAAATGAGGACAGTGAACTGATTAGCATCTATTACGGAGCAGATGTGACAGAAGCAGATGCTGAGGAGATTTCTTCCCGTCTGGAAGAAATTTACCCGGATTTTGACATTGAGATCAATTATGGCGGACAGCCTATTTACTACTTCGTGATTTCAGTTGAATAAAAATACGAGAATCATACCCTATCTATAGGAGCTGGAGCAGCTGCAAAACTAACTGATTTGCAGCTGTTCCAGCCTCTTTTACTATTTGATCAGGAGTGAAAGAAATGAAAGAGCAAGACAGTATACGCACAGTCAAAGGAATCGGAGAAAAAACGGAGAAACTTCTTGGAAAACTTGGGATTTTTACGGTTGGAGATTTTCTGAGATACTATCCCAGGGACTATGATGAATATCAGGAACCAGTAAGTGTTTCCCGGATTCTTCCAGGAAAAAAGACAGCTGTTATTGCCAGGCTTTCGGGAAATATAGGGGTTAAAAATACTGGAAGGATCACAGTGATCACTGCCAGTGCCAGAGAGGGGGAGAGTATTCTATGGCTTACTTGGTTCAATATGCCTTTTCTGAGAAACACCCTTCGCCCCGGAGGCATTTATATATTTCGGGGAACCGTTGTAGAAAAAAGAGGAAAACGGATCATGGAACATCCGGAGATTTTTTCAAGGGAACAGTATGAGGAACGGCTTCATGTCCTTTATCCTGTCTATAGTCTTACCAAAGGACTTACCAATAAATTTATGGCAAAGACTATGAAACAGATCTTGGAAGAAATAGATATGACTCAAGAATATCTTCCGGAAGAATACAGAAATCATTATCATCTGGCTGAATATAATTATGCTCTTCAACATATTCATTTCCCAAAAGATAGAAAGGATATGATCTTGGGAAGAAAAAGACTGGTTTTTGATGAGTTTTTTCTTTTTATCCTTTCAGTACGGTTAATGAAGGAAAAGAATCAGAACAGAAAAAACTTTTTTTCCATGAAACCGGTATGGGATACAGAAAAAGTCATAGAAAGTCTTCCATATTCCCTTACGAAAGCCCAGAAAAGAGTCTGGAATGAAATAGAACAGGATATGACAGGGAAGCATTTGATGTCCAGACTGGTACAGGGAGACGTTGGAAGCGGAAAAACGATCATCGCTTTTTTTTCTATGATCCTGGCAGCGGCTAATGGATGGCAGGCTGCTCTGATGGCTCCTACGGAGGTGCTGGCCAGGCAGCATTATGAGGGGCTTTGCCATATTTTAGAAGAACAAAGCTTGCCTTACAGGGCAGTGCTTCTTACAGGGTCCTGCAAAGGAAAAGAAAAAAAGAAGATTTATAAAGAAATTGAGGAAGGAGAAGCGGATCTGATCATTGGCACCCATGCTTTGATCCAGGAAAAGGTAGTCTATCGTGATCTGGCTCTGGTGATCACAGATGAACAACATAGATTCGGAGTGAATCAGAGAGAAGATTTTTCAAAGAAGGGGCAGAAACCTCATGTTCTGGTGATGAGCGCTACCCCTATTCCAAGAACTTTGGGGATCATTCTTTACGGAGATCTGGATATTTCCATTATGGATGAGCTTCCGGCCAAAAGACTTCCTATCAAGAATTGTGTGGTAGATACTTCTTATCGCCTTAAGGCCTATAAATTTATTGAGAATCAGGTACGCCAGGGACGGCAGGTTTATGTGATCTGCCCTATGGTAGAAGAAAGCGAAGGGCTGGATGGGGAAAACGTTCTGGACTACAGTAAGAAACTTTCTCAGATCCTGCCTTCTGAGATAAAAGTAGCATATCTCCATGGACGGATGAAACCCTCCCAGAAAAATGACATTATGGAAGCCTTCGCAAGAAATGAGATTCAGATACTGGTTTCTACTACTGTGATCGAGGTTGGTGTAAATGTGCCCAATGCGACCGTTATGATGGTAGAAAATGCAGAGCGCTTCGGGCTGGCACAGCTGCATCAGTTAAGAGGAAGAGTAGGGAGGGGAGAATACCAGTCTTACTGTATTTTTGTTTGCGGAGGAGATGACGAAGAAACCCGGAAGAGATTGGAGATCCTGGTAAAATCTAACGACGGATTTTTTATCGCGGGAGAGGATCTCAGACTGCGGGGGCCTGGGGATCTGCTGGGGATCCGCCAAAGCGGAATGCTGGAATTCCGTCTGGGAGATATTTTTCAGGATGCTGATATTTTAAAAGATGCCAGTGAGGCGGCCGGAGCTGTTTTGCTGTTAGACCAGAATCTGACACTGGAACAAAACCGCAGTCTTAAGAATAAACTTACGGCCTATGCAAAAGACAAAATGGAGTCTCCTGGATTGTAAATGGTTGGTTAAAAAAATGTATAAAAATATGGGAAAAACAGAAACTTCTATGAAAAACTTGAAAAAATAAAAAAAAAGGTTTATGATAGACGGGACATTTAGAGTTGGAAGTATAAAGGAGGAGAATTTTTATGTCAGTAAGAAAGACAACAGCAAAGGTAGCTGAGGAAACAAAGGCTGCTGTGAAGACAACTCCGGTGAAGACAGAAGAACCTAAAAAAGAAACTGCTGTCAAAAAAGCATCAGCAAAGAAAACAGCAGTAAAGAAAGAAACAACAACCGTTAAGAAAACAGCTGCCAAAAAAACAGTGGAAAAAGCGGAGATCACAGAATCCGTATTTGTACAGTTTGCAGGTGCAGAATATAATTTAGATGAAGTAAAAGCCAACGTGAAGAAAGCATGGATGGCAGAAACAGGAAAGAACGAAAACGATATCAAAGACATTCAGATTTATGTTAAGCCAGAAGAACACGCTGCCTATTATGTAGTAAACGGCGAGTACGTTGAAGGCGGAAGAAAAGTAGAGTTATAAGTTAAGTTTTTTATAATTCCAATGTAAATGTTGCAAAGAATATCAGGGCGGAGGATATCGAGATAGGATATCTTCTGCCCTGATTTTTCATATAGATTCAGATGTTGACTCTTATTAAAAAAAATTTATAGGGTACTTTTAGTACTGCTGCATATTTCCGCCGCTGGACATCTGTCTTTCCTGGGCCTCGATCATTTTTTTGACCATATATCCGCCTACAGAACCGTTCTGCTTAGAAGTCAGATTGCCATTGTAACCGTCTGTGAGGGGTACTCCTAATTCATTGGCAACCTCATATTTAAAACGGTTTAATGCGCTTTTTGCCTCCGGCACTGCTGCTTTGTTAGAAGAATTACTGTTAGACATTTTAGTTCCTCCTTTGATAGTTGTTTTTTGTTACAGTGGTATTATATGAAAATAAAGAAAAAATACACTAGAAGTTCTTTCATGTTTTGACAAATTCTGAGAGTTATATTAAAATGAATCTCTCAGGATTTTGAGTTGAAAAAAGTGACTTGGTAGTTTTTGTACAGAACGTGATTTTGTGTTCTTATATGAATTTGTAAAAAGTGTATAAAATTATAAATGAGAATTGAAAAAAGTTAGCGTTTTTGCTATAATGGTTTTTGACAAAAAATATTAAGGATGATGTAGATGAACATTGGTATTATAGCGCATAACAGTAAGAAAGCTTTGATAGAAGATTTTTGTATTGCATATAAAAATATTCTGGCAAAGCATGAGATATATGCTACAGGGACTACAGGGAGAAGGATTGAAGAGGCTACAAATCTTCATGTTCATAAGTTTCTTCCCGGAAGTATGGGAGGAGATAAACAGTTTACAGAAATGATCGAGCGTGGAGACATTGATATGGTTATCTTTTTCTATAATCCGGCTATGATCGATCCGAAAGAGCCGGATGTATATCAGATTTCCAGATGCTGCGATCAATATAATATCCCTATTGCGACAAACATTGCAACGGCAGAATCTTTGATCCTGGGACTAGAACACGGAGATTTGGATTATCGGCTGAATCCCTGAAAGTGAAAAGGACAGTAATATGAGAGTGATTGCAGGAAGTGCAAAAAGTATGCCCCTGAAGACTATTCCAGGTATGGAGACCAGACCCACCACAGATAGGATCAAAGAGACTCTATTTAATATTTTACAGCCCTATCTGTGCCAGTGCCGGTTTCTGGATATTTTTGCCGGGAGCGGCGGAATTGGAATAGAAGCTTTAAGCAGAGGGGCCGGTTTTTGCGTTTTTATTGAAAAAAACAGAAAAGCAGTGAAGATCATAGAAGAAAATCTGAAATTTACAAAGCTGGAAGGGCGGGCCAGAGTCCTCAGTCAGGACGCGGCAGCGGCTCTTCTTTTCCTGGAAGGAGAGGAACCCTTCGATTGTATTTTTATGGATCCGCCTTATGGAAAATCCCTGGAAGAGCAGATGCTGAAGATCCTCAGCAATGTTTCCTATGTGGATCAAAATACGCTGATCATAGTAGAAGCCTCCCTGGATACAGATTTTTCTTATTTGGAAGATTATGGATTTATACTTGCAAGAGAAAAAAAATATAAAACAAATATGCATGTATTTATTAGAAAGGCTTAAATATATGGTAAGAGCAATTTATCCGGGAAGTTTTGACCCGGCTACATACGGTCATTTAGATATCATTAAGAGGGCGGCGGCCCTTTTTGACGAGGTAATTGTGGGAGTTTTGAATAATTCTGCAAAAAGTCCGTTGTTTTCTGTGGAGGAACGTGTTAATATATTAGAGAATATAACGAAAGATGTACCTAATGTACGGGTAACATCTTTCAGCGGTTTATCCGTAAATTTTGCAAGAAGCTGTAACGCAAAGGTAATTATCCGAGGACTGCGTGCCATTACAGACTTTGAGTATGAACTTCAGATGGCTCAGACTAACCGGGTGTTGGCGACGGATGTGGACACGATGTTTTTGACAACCAGTCTTCAGTATGCCTATCTAAGCTCTACTACGGTAAAAGAAGCAGCTTGTTTCGGAGCGGATATTTCTAAGTTCGTGCCGGAATATGTGGTGCACAAAGTAGAAGAAAAATTCAGGCAGGATTCTGTCAGATAAAAGACAGAGAAAATCCTTTGGCGGCCAGGAAGAAAATACAGTAAGGAGAAATGAGAAATGAGCAGCAGAATTGAACAAATCATTGAAGAAATCGAGGAATATGTGGAAAGCTGTAAATATCAGCCTTTATCCACCACAAAAATCATTGTAAATAAAGAAGAAATCGAAGAGCTTTTAAGAGAACTGCGTCTGAAAACACCTGATGAGATCAAACGCTACCAGAAAATCATCAGCAATAAGGATGCGATCCTTCAGGATGCACAGTCAAAAGCGGATAATATAATTGAGGATACGAAAAAACAGGTCAAGGAAATGGTGAAAGAGTCAGAGGTTATGCAGCAGGCTTATGCTCAGGCTAACGAGACCATCAACAGTGCCAATCAGCAGGCTCAGGCCATTATCGATGCCGCTACAAATGATGCGAATACTCTTCGTTTAAGCGCTGTATCCTATACAGATGAATTGATGGCCAACATGAGCCAGATCGCATCCAGCCTGCTGGAGAATGCAACAGGAAAGTATAATGAATTTGTACAGGCTCTCCAGTCCTCTCTGGATGTGATCAAGCAGAACAGGGCAGAGCTGGCGCCTCAGCTCTCTCAGGGAGCGCCGGCTTCTGAGGTACAGAGTACAGGGACAGCCCAGGAGCAGATATCCGCAGAGGAGGAGACTTATCAGGATCGGGAAGATGAAGATTCAGCATATGACGATGTATATGATGATGACTACGATGATTTAGACGACGACTTTGATGATTTTGATGAGTAAGGTTCCAAGGACTAAAGTAAAGAGAAAAGAACAGAGTTTCCCTTTTATATAAGGACTGAGAGGGAGATCTGTATCATTAAGCATAGAATTTGTCTGAAAGATGATGCATAGCCCTCCAAATGAAGTAAAAGCCAGAAGGAGAGGATAGGAGAGAAAAAGCGGCCAGTTTCTCTCTGCTATGGCCATCGTTCCTGTGGTAATCTCTGTAAATCCCAGAAGAAGGCATTTCAGATCCGGAGACGGATAAGGCAGCACTTTCAGGATTCCCTGAAAGAGAGAGAAGAGGATGATATATCCTCCCAGTTTAGTGATAGAAATAAAACTGTTCATAATAGAGGTGTCCATTGCTTCTCCAAGGGAGAAGGCGGGAGATGCCTCTTTTTTCTTTGTATCCCGGGGAGAATCCGGTGCAAATGGATAGAGCCTTCGGAAGAGGAGAGAAGATAGAAAGCTGGAGAAATATAAGATTATGTAGGATGGAAGTATGAGCTGTTCATTATGGAGGAGTCCGGCGCAAAGATAGGATGAGAGAAAGGCCGGTCCGGGATAATTGGAAAATGTGAGAAGATAGCAGGCCTCCTGGCGGGAGATCCGATGACACTGATACAGATCGGCAGCAGTTTTGGCCCCCATGGGATACCCGCAGAAAATTCCCATAAGGAGTCCGTATCCGCCCATGGGAGAAAGGTGGAAGACGGTTTTCCAAAATCTTTTGGTAAAAGACAGGATTTTTTCGATAAAACCGGTTTTCATAAGAACTCCGGACAAAATCATAAAAGGAAGCATGGAAGGCAGAAGGGTGTAAAACCAGAGCATAAGTCCTGATTTCGCATATTCTGTAGATTCTTTAGGAAAAAGGAGAAGAAAAAGAAGAAAGCAGATAAAAAAGATATATCCAAAGAATCGTTTCATTCTGATCATCCTCCGGGCCTTTAATTAAATATATGAGGATGCTCCTTTTTCATGACAGAGAAAATGGAGACTTGCCAATTCTCAGGGAATGTGTAAGAATAAGGATGTAAAACAGAAGACAGGAGGTAGGAAGATGTCAGTTTTAAAAAATTTACAGCCTGAACGGGTATTTTATTATTTTGAGGAAATTACAAAGATCCCCCACGGCTCAGGAAACACAAAACAGATCAGCGATTATCTGGCCGGATTTGCCAGAGATCACGGATTGAGATATATACAGGACGCCAGTAACAATATTATAATCTTTAAAGAAGCGTCTCAGGGTTATGAAAAAGCTCCCTGTGTGATTCTTCAGGGACATATGGATATGGTTTGTGAGAAGACACCGGAAAGCAGTCATGATTTCGCAAAAGATCCCCTTGAACTTCAGGTGGAAGGAGATTATATTTCTGCAAAAGATACGACTCTTGGAGGAGATGACGGAATTGCAGTGGCATATGCTCTTGCGATTCTGGAGGATGAAAAGCTTCCCCATCCGGCCTTGGAAGTGCTGCTTACAGTAGACGAAGAAATCGGCCTTTTAGGTGCGGCTGCTGTTGATACTTCTCCATTAAAAGGTAGATATCTGATCAATCTGGATTCGGAAGAAGAAGGCTATTTATGGGTAGGCTGCGCCGGAGGACTTACCGCCCAGACCAGGATCCCGGTAAAATACCAGGAAGCTGGCGGTGTAAAATACCAGGTTACGGTTTCCGGGCTGACAGGAGGCCATTCCGGTTCTGAAATCGATAAAAACAGAGCAAATGCCACATTGCTTCTTGGTCGTTTTCTTTTTGAGACCAGAGAACAGGGAGAATATGCTCTTGCAGAAATAGAAGGAGGCCAGAAGGATAATGCGATTCCAAGGACTGCCCGCGCCCTTCTTGTGGCTGACAGCGGGATGGGCTCAAGGCTGCAGGAGTTTGCTAAAAGATTTACAGAAGATTTGAGAAAAGAATATACAGGCAGCGATGAAGGGATCACAGTGACTGTAGAGCCGCAGGGAGAGGGGCAGGAACCGGTTCTCCATCCGGTGAGCCAGGAAAAAATAATATTCTTTTTGCTCCATTATCCCAATGGAATACAGAAGATGTGCGGATATATGGACGGTTTGGTAGAAACTTCCTGCAACCTTGGGATCATCCGATTGACACCGGAAGCTTTCTTGACCTCGGCCAGCGTGCGCAGTTCCGTTGCCACAGAGAAAAAAGCATTGGCGGATAAGATCGCATATCTGACAGAATTTTTAGGAGGGGAGTACAAGGCCGAAGGAGACTATCCTTCCTGGGAATATAAGCAGGACTCTAAACTTCGTCCTTATATGGTAGATATTTATGAGAAGATGTTCCAGACCAGGCCGGAGGTGAAGGTGATCCATGCAGGACTGGAGTGCGGACTTTTTTACGAAAAGATTCCGGGACTGGATTGTGTATCTCTGGGACCTGATATGAAAGACATCCATACCACAGAGGAAAAGCTTTCCATATCTTCGGTACAGAAAGTATGGGAATATCTTCTGGAAGTTTTGAAAAATATAAAGGAATAATGTCATAAATGCCTCTGTCTGTGCATAAAATGATACACTGGTAAGGAACTGCTGCCGCCGGGTATCATCTTTGGCGGACGGAGGTATTTTTATGGGAAAATGGCTGCTGCTTTTATGGCTGCTTATATTCGCAGATGCCCAGCTTTTAGGAAACCTTCAGGATAAAATCTCTCTTCTTGAGCTGAGAAAAGCCGGAATACCGGAAGAAGCTTTTCAGGAAGCGGAGATCGGCCGGGAGGAAGCGCTCCTTTATCTGACGTTTTGGGAAGACCTTGTCTGGTTTCCTCTGGCAGCCCCGCTTCAGGAAAGCCGGGAAGAGTTTTTTTTTGAGGACAGCTGGCATGAGCAGAGAAGCTATGGGGGAGAAAGACTTCATGAAGGCTGCGATATTTTCGGGAGCAGGAGCATCAGCGGCTATTATCCTGTAATAAGTATCACGGATGGAAGTGTAGAGCAGATTGGCTGGCTCCCCCTGGGAGGCTGGCGGATCGGTATCCGCAGCCAGGGCGGAGGATATTTTTATTATGCCCATCTTTCTTCTTACGGGAGGGATTTCGAAGAGGGAGATCAGGTAAAGGCAGGAGAAGTACTGGGGTTTATGGGGGACAGCGGGTATGGCCCTCAGGGAACTACAGGACAGTTTCCCCCTCATCTTCATCTGGGGATTTATGTAAGGACCGAAGAAGAGGAAGAGCATGCTTTGAATCCATATCCGGTACTGCAGTTCTTACAGGAAAAGCAGAAAAATTTTTCCTATTAAAAAGGAAAAAAATATGCTATACTTTAGAGATATATTAAGGAGTAATGTGTTATGGAAATACGTTTGTGGCGTGAACTGCTGATTCCTTACGAACTTGCGGTGAAAGAACTGGTCATGAAGTTTAATCATCTGAAAAAGGAACATCAGGAAAGGGACCTGTACTCTCCTATAGAGGAGGTGACAGGGAGAGTTAAATCAATTAACAGTATTCTGGAGAAAATGCAAAGGAAAAATATATCCTGGGAAGAACTGGAAGAAAAAGTAGAGGATATCGCGGGAGTGAGGATTATCTGCCAGTTTTATGAGGATATTGAAAAGGTGGCGGATCTGATCCAGAAACGCAGTGATATGAAGGTTTTAGAAATTAAGGACTACGTGACCCATATGAAAGAAAGCGGATACAGAAGCTATCATATGATCATTTCCTATGCTGCAGAGACTCTGGACGGAAGGAAAGAGATCAGGGCAGAGATCCAGATACGGACTTTAGCTATGAATTTTTGGGCAACTATTGAACATTCTCTTCAATATAAGTATAAGGGAAATATGCCTCCTCATCTGACGGAGCGTCTGACCAATGCGGCAAATTCCATTATCCAGCTGGATACAGAAATGTCTTCTGTGCGCAGTGAGGTTATGGATGCCCAGAATTCTATGCTTCATCAGTCGAATCTGGTGGCGGATATTTTAAATAATATTGAGAATCTGTATCACTATTCCAATAAAAGAGAAGTGGCAAAGATTCAGGACGAATTTTACAGAATTTATAAAAGAAAAGATCTCCAGCAGCTGGAGCGGTTCCACAGAGAACTGGATATCATTGCAGAAGGATATCAGGCTCAGGCTCTGACATTTGATGAGATCGAGGGAAGCTGGCAGAGATGATAGAATTACCGATAGCATTCAGAGAAGAGATGAAAGAGCTTCTGGGAGAGGAATATCCGGCATATCTTGCTGCTTATGAAAGACCGGTGCGTCAGGGATTCCGTCTGAATTCCCGAAAGCTGACAAAAGAGAAATGGGAGTCTATAAACCCCTTTGGGGGAGAACGGGTTCCCTGGACCAAAAACGGATATTATATTGAAAATGAGTGGGGGAAGGAGAAGGGCGTCAGCCCTTCCAGACACCCCTATTATTATGCAGGGCTTTATTACATACAGGAACCCAGCGCTATGACTCCAGCCAGCCGTCTGCCTATAGAACCGGGGGAGCGGGTCCTGGATCTTTGCGCGGCGCCGGGAGGCAAGGCTACAGAACTGGGATCCCGGCTTCTGGGAAAAGGATTTCTGGTAGCCAATGATATCAGCGGCAGCAGGGCGAAAGCATTATTGAAAAATCTGGAGATGACAGGGCTGACGAATTACTATGTGACCAGCGAAGATCCGGAAAAACTGAAAGAAAAATTTCCTGAGTACTTTCACAAAGTTTTGATCGATGCGCCCTGTTCAGGCGAGGGTATGTTTCATAAAGAACCTCAGATGGCCGGATACTGGGAGGAAAGGCCTCCTGCCTATTATGCGCAGATCCAGAAAAAACTGATCCTTCAGGGAGCGGATATGTTAAGACCGGGGGGGATGCTGCTTTATTCTACCTGTACATTTTCAAAACAGGAGAATGAAGAGGTGATCGCCTTTCTTTTAAAAGAACGTCCGGATATGGAAACCCTTCAGCCTCTGCCTTATAAAGACTTTGCACCAGGATTTGCTTTAGAAAGAGAAACAGAAGAAATCAACAGGCAGCTTCAGAAATGTATCCGTCTCTTTCCTCATAAGATTTCCGGAGAGGGACATTTTGCGGCTTTGCTGAGAAAAAAAGGGGAGGCAAAGCAGGATATGCCGGTAAAAGGGAAAAGCGATGTCCTTCCCCTGGAAGCCCGGGATTTTCTGAAAATGGTATCCATAGACTTTTCCCGGGGATTTTTTAAGACAGAGGGAGAGAGGATCTTTTTTCTCCCAGAAGGAGCAAAAATGCCGAAACTCCGGTATCTCCGTACAGGCCTGTACCTGGGGGATCTGAAAAAGAACCGGTTTGAGCCCAGTCAGGCTCTGGCCATGGCCCTCTCTCCGGAAACGTTTGACTCCTGCATTGACCTTTCGGCGGAGGATATAAGAACCATAAAATATTTAAAAGGCGAGACCATCGATGTGAGGGACCTCCCCTCGGCCAGAGACAAGGGATGGCAGCTGGTATGTGTAGATGGCTTTGCCTTGGGATTCGGAAAACTGAATGGAGGAATCCTAAAAAACAAATATTATGCAGGCTGGAGGCTGATGTAGTGGGAAAGATCAGACTGGACAAGTTCCTGGCGGACATGGGGCTGGGAACCAGAAGTGAAGTAAAAAAAGAAATCCATAAAGGACAGGTACGGGTAAATGGAATTCCGGAAAGGTCTCCGGAATATAAGCTGGATATCCAAAAGGACCTGGTGGAAGTAAACGGCCGGCAAATTTCTTATGCGCAGCAGGAATATTATATGCTAAACAAGCCCGCAGGGGTGGTATCTGCTACCGAAGATAAAAAGGATATGACCGTTCTGGACCTGATACAGGAAAAACAGAGAAAAGATCTTTTCCCTGTAGGCAGACTGGATAAAGATACAGAAGGGCTTTTGCTTATTACTAATGACGGTCTCCTGGCTCATCAGCTGCTGTCGCCAAAAAAACATGTAAAAAAGACATACTTTGTCAGAGTAGAAAATCCGGTATCTCCGGAAGATATAAAAATTCTGGAGGAAGGCGTGGACATAGGGGAAGAGAAAAGGACTCTGCCTGCGGAGATTTCCTGCCTGTCCCCGGAAAAAAACAGCCTTTGCCTTACTATAAAAGAGGGAAAATTTCATCAGATAAAACGGATGTTCCAGGCTGTAGACAATAAGGTCCTGTATTTAAAAAGACTGTCAATGGGAAGCCTGACACTGGATGAAACTCTGGATCCAGGGGAATACAGACCTTTGACCAAAGAAGAAATTGAGAGGTTAAAAGACCATGCTGGAAAACAGGAAAGCAGTAATATTTGATTTAGATCGGACTTTAGTAGATTCTATGTGGATGTGGAAAGAAACCGATATAGAGTTTCTGACCGGGAAAGGAATCATGATCCCTGAGAATATCCAGGACTATTACGAAGTTTTAAGGGAGTGCCTATGAACAAAGATTTTCTGCCGGTGACAAGGGAAGAGATGGAAGAAAGAGGGATTTATCAGCCGGATTTTGTTTATATTTCCGGAGATGCCTATGTGGACCATCCTTCTTTTGGAGCGGCTATTATAACAAGATTATTAGAAAGCCAGGGGTATTCTGTGGGAATCATTCCTCAGCCGGACTGGAAAAAGAAAGAGAGCATCGCTCTTTTTGGGGAACCCAGGCTGGCTTTTCTGGTTTCTGGGGGAAACATGGATTCTATGGTGAATCATTATACGGTTTCCAGAAAGCACAGAAAAACAGACGCCTATTCTCCCGGGGGGGGAATGGGTCTCAGGCCGGATCGGGCAGTGACGGTATACAGCAATCTGATCAGACAGACTTATAAGAATACCCCCATTATCCTGGGAGGAATCGAAGCCTCACTCAGAAGGCTGGCTCATTATGACTATTGGGCGGATACCATGAAACATTCCGTGCTTTTGGATTCCGGGGCAGATATGATCTCCTATGGCATGGGGGAGAAAAGCGTTTTGAAAATTGCGGAGGCCCTGGATATGGGAATTCCGGTAAATCACATCACCAATATTCCCGGAACTGTATACAGGACAAAAGAGCCTCCAAAGAATGGAATTTTTCTTCCTTCTTATGAACAGGTTTCCGGTGACAAAAGAACTTATGCGGAAAGCTTTCGGATACAATATGAAAATACAGATCCTTTTACCGGGAAAACGTTGATCGAATCCTACGGAGGAAAGGGATATATTGTCCAAAACCCTCCGTCAAAGCCATTGAGCCAGAAGGAGATGGATAAGGTTTACGGTCTTCCCTATGTGGGAACCTATCATCCTATGTATGAAAAGGAAGGAAAGATTCCTGCCATTGAAGAGATACGGTTCAGTATTACCAGCAACCGGGGATGCTTTGGAGGCTGCAATTTCTGTGCCCTGGCTTTTCATCAGGGAAGGATCGTACAGACCAGAAGCCATGAATCCATACTGGAGGAGGCTGTAAGATTTACCAAAGAACCGGATTTCAAAGGATATATCCATGATGTGGGAGGGCCTACCGCTGATTTCCGCCATCCATCCTGCAAGAAGCAGCTGACAAAAGGAGTCTGCAAAAATCGTCAATGTCTTTTCCCTGAACCCTGCAGGAATCTGGAAGCAGATCATAAGGATTATCTGGAACTTCTCAGGAAACTCCGAAAACTTCCAGGGATAAAAAAGGTGTTTATCCGCTCGGGAATCCGTTTTGATTATGTGAATGAAGATCCTTCACCGGATTTTTTAGATGAACTGGTCCGTTTTCATATAAGCGGACAGCTGAGGGTGGCCCCGGAACATGTTTCTGATCAGGTTCTGTATTACATGGGCAAACCCGGGTATCGGGCCTATGAGGAATTTGTCCGGAAGTTTTATAAGGTAAATGAAAAATATGGGATGAAGCAGTATGCGGTACCTTATCTCATGTCCTCCCATCCGGGCTGCACTATGAAAGAAGCGGTAAAGCTGGCGGAATATGTAAGAGATATGGGCTTTATGCCGGAACAGGTCCAGGATTTTTATCCTACTCCTTCTACAATGTCTACCTGTATGTATTATACAGGGATCGATCCGAGAACAGGAGAGAAGGTCTATGTGCCAAAGGATCCCAAAGAGAAGGCCATGCAGAGGGCTCTTCTGCAGTACAGAAAGCCTGAAAACTATGAGCTGGTCCGGGAAGCTTTAGAAAAAGCCGGAAGAACAGATCTTATAGGCTTTAACAGAAAGTGTCTGATTTCTCCTAAAAAAGGAGAAAGACCTGGGGACAGCGGCAGAAGCTATACAGCCAAAGCAGGAAAAACCGCCGGGGGAAAGAAAAAGACTATTCGGAACGTACACAGGAAAAAGACAAAAAGATAAGGTTGTGATATGATGAAAATTGCGGTTGTCACAGGAGCCTCTTCCGGAATGGGAAGAGAATTTGTCCGACAGCTGGGAAAAAAATATCCATGGCTGGACGAAATCTGGGCTATTGCCCGAAGGGCAGGGGAACTGGAACTGCTGAAGAAGGAAGTGCCGGAGGTTTTTGTACGCCCGCTTCCTCTGGATATTTCCAGAGAGGAAGAGAGGAATAAACTGGATTCCTGTCTGCAAAGCAAAAAGCCGGAGATTCTGTTTCTGGTAAATGGGGCAGGAATAGGAATACAGAAAATGTTCAGCCGGATTCCTCCTAAGGAAGCCGCCTCTATGACAGAACTGAACTGTACGGCTCTTACAGAGATCACAGGGCTCTGCCTGCCCTATTGCCGGAAAGGATCCAGGATTTTTATGCTGGCCAGCGCCGCAGCCTTTGTCCCCCAGCCTGGCTTTGGGGTGTATGCGGCCTCCAAAGCTTATGTGGTAAGCTTTTCCAGGGCGCTGAACCGGGAATTGAAACCTCGGAAAATCCAGGTTACTGCCATATGTCCCGGACCTGTGGATACTCCTTTTCTTGAAAAGATGGGGGGAAGGGATCAAATGCCAGGCTATAAAAAACTATTCATCGCCAACCCGGAAGCAGTGGTGAGAAAAGCTGTAAAAGACGGAGAAAAAGGAAAAGAAATGTCAGTCTCCGGCTTTTCTATAAAAGCTCTGAGAGCAGGCTGCAAGGTGATCCCTCACAGCCTGATACTGAAATTTATGGAGGTAAAGACTGATTCATGAAGAAAACGACAAAGAAAAAAATCCGAAAGGGAGATTTTGGATATATCAAGGTACAGCAGAAAAAAAGGATCCTTTATACGGTTCTGGCTTTTATTGCTCCCCTTCTTGTTTTTTTTACAGGATTGTATATCAACAGGACCAGAAATACCATATTTACAGTGGTAGCTGTGGTGGCCTGTCTTCCCGCCTGCAAATTTGCGGTGGACATGATCATGATGTTTCTGCAGAAACCTATGGACGTAGGAGATTACCAGGAGATAGAAAAACATAAACACGGCCTTACCTGTGGCTATGAGTTGGTTATCTCTGCTTATGAGAAACAGTCTTTTATAGATTCCCTGTCAGTCTGCGGTAATAACGTGGTAGGATATACAAGCAGGGAGAAAACAGATACGGCCTTTGTTGAAAAACATATTCAGAATATTTTGAGACAGAATGGCTTTTATGTTACGGTGAAAATTTTCCGAAGACTTTCGGATTATACTGCCCGTCTGGAGTCCATGTGGGAGCACAGAGAGGCTCTGGAGAAGGATATTAAATACCGTCCGGATCCTTCAGACCCGGATATGACCAGAAATGAGAAGATTATGTCAGTGCTCTATGCCATTTCTCTCTAGGAGGACCTATGAAGCAGATTATTATAAAAGAGGGAGACAGCGGCCAGCGCCTGGACAAATATCTGGGGAAATATTTAAAAGAGGCGCCCAAAAGCTTTCTCTACAAAATGATGAGAAAAAAGAATATCACTTTGAATGGAAAAAAGGCTCAGGGAAATGAAATTTTGAAAGCAATGGATGAAATCCGGCTGTTTCTGGCTCCTGAGACTATTGAAAAATTTCAGGGAGAAGAGAAAAAAGGCGTTTACAGAAAACTGGATATTCCCTATGAAGACGATCAGGTGCTTTTTGTCAATAAGCCGGCGGGAATACTTTCTCAGAAAGCTTCCCGGGAGGATATTTCTTTGGTAGAATACATTACAGGATATCTTCAGAATAAAGAGGGCGCAGAGGCAGAAATGGGCGGCGGGTTCCGTCCCGGAGTCTGCAACCGGCTGGACAGAAATACCAGCGGACTTGTAGCTGCAGGAAAGACGGTAAAGGGACTTCAGTCTTTGTCTGAATGTTTTAAAAACAGAAGCATTCATAAATATTATCTGGCTCTGGTAAAAGGAACGGTAAGAAAGCCTGCCCACATCCGCGGCTTTTTGAAAAAGGATGAGAAAGAAAATCAGGTGACGATATGGGACAGAGAGGTTCCGGGGAGTCTTTATATAGAGACCAGATATAAGCCTCTGGAAATTTCCGGAAAGGGGGATACTCTTCTGGAAGTGGAGCTTTTAACCGGCCGTTCCCATCAGATACGAGGCCATCTTGCTGCAATGGGGCATCCTGTGATCGGGGACAGAAAATACGGAGAAAATAAATGCAATAACAGATATGACAGAGAATACGGCGTGAAAAGCCAGCTCCTCCATGCCTGGAAGCTGGTTTTTCCAAAGGAGGAGGGCGTGCTGGAAGGCCTGTCTGAAAGAACTGTTACAGCAGAACCGCCGGAAATATTTCAGAAAGTACTCAGAGGGGAAGGGTTTTCTGAAAAAGTGTACAGAGAGAATAAGGGAGATGCTGAATCATGAATAAAAAGTCCATTGGAAAAGAACTTTTGGAATATTTAAAAATGATCATTTTCGTGGTGATTTTTGTGTTGGCAGTAAATAATTTTTTGATTATTAACGCAAAAATCCCTTCTGAATCCATGGAAAACACGATAATGACCGGAGACAGGATATTTGGCAACCGGCTGGCTTATGTACTGGGAGATCCGGAAAGATATGATATTGTGATTTTCCGATATCCGGATGATGAAAGCCAGCTGTTTATTAAAAGAGTCATTGGCCTCCCGGGAGAGACTGTGGAAATCATAGACGGAAAGGTTTATATAGATGGCTCAGATACTCCTCTGGATGATAGTTTTACCTTTGAGACTCCTGTAGGAAGCTATGGCCCATATACAGTTCCTGAGGGCTGTTATTTCATGCTTGGAGACAACAGAAACAATTCCAAAGATTCCCGGTTCTGGCAGAATCCTTATGTAGAGAAAGACAAGATCCTGGGAAAAGCCGTGTTAAAATATTTCCCTGGCTTTAAAATACTGGAGTAAGGAGGCAGGAAAATGGCTACTTGGAATTCCAGAGGCCTGCGAGGCTCTACATTGGAGGAATTTATCAATCATACCTGTGAACTATACCGGGAGAAAAAACTGGCGCTGATCCAGAAGGTTCCCACACCGATTACCCCTGTACAGATCGATCAAAAAAGCCGGCATATTACCCTGGCTTATTTTGAGAAAAAGAGTACGGTAGACTATATCGGAGCCGTTCAGGGAATCCCGGTGTGCTTTGATGCAAAAGAGTGCAATACAGATGTATTTCCTCTCCAGAATATCCATCAGCATCAGGTGAATTTTATGAAGGATTTTGAAGAGCAGCAGGGACTGGCTTTTTTGATCCTGTACTTTTCTCACAGAGACGAGATTTATTATCTGACTTTTCGTCAGATGTATAATTTCTGGGAAAGAGGGCGGGAGGGAGGCCCCCGGCATTTTAAATATCAGGAGCTGGATCCGAGATGGTTCCTTCAAAGAAAGGGAAATATTCTTGTGCCCTTTTTGGATGGGATCCAGATGGATCTGGATTCCAGAGAATAAAAACCTTAGAGTATATACTGAAAAACTAAACGGGACTTCTTTGGGAGGTCCTTTTTTTGTACAATTAAAGTATTAAGAGAATATCAAATGCAGGAGGAAAAGGAGTGGAAAAAAATCTAGATACTGTACGACAGGTACTGGCACAGGTGAATCAGGTGATTCTTGGAAAAAGAGAGGAAATCAGAGAGGTTATACTGGCCTTTCTGGCAAATGGGCATGTATTGCTGGAAGACATTCCCGGAGTAGGAAAGACTACGCTGGCACTGGCATTCTCCAGGACAATGCTTTTGGATTATAAAAGAATCCAGTTTACTCCAGACGTACTGCCCTCGGATCTCACAGGATTTTCCATTTATCGGAGGGAAGAAGAAAAGTTTGTCTATCAGCCGGGAAGTGTATTCTGTAATCTTCTTCTGGCAGATGAGATCAACAGGACTTCTCCAAAGACCCAGTCTGCTCTTTTAGAGGTTATGGAGGAGAGAAAGGTGACAGCAGAAGGAGTTACCAGAGAAGTGCCCGCTCTCTTTCTGGTCATTGCGACCCAGAATCCTTCGGGAAGCTCCGGGACTCAATCCCTTCCGGAGGCCCAGGTGGACAGATTTATGGTAAATTTATCTATCGGCTATCCGGATTTTGACAGTGAGCTGGCTATGGCCATGGGAATTACAGACAAAAGCCGCCCAGGACCGGTGAGAGAAGATGAAAAGATTTTTATTTTTTCTCCTCATTCTTTTTACATGGTATATGGCGGCAATGTATCGGCTCCAATCTCTTATGGCTCTTGCTGTGGCAGAAATAATCCTGCTTTTCCTTTTGTTTTTTCTGACCAGATATTTGAAAAAAAATTTGACTGCCGGATTTTGCGAGAACAGAGTGATATTGAAAAAAGGGGAAAAGACGGGAATAAAAATCTGGATAGAAAATTCCTCTGTTTTTCCGGTGGGAAGATACAGACTGGAGTTTACCCGGGCTTACAAAAAAATGAAAAAAATTTTTTCCTATGAAGGCGGTATAGATGGGAAAAAAAGACAAGAGGAAGAACTGCCCCTGGAGTTTCCTTTAAATGGAAAGTTTAGCATTGCTCTGACGGAAAAGCAGATTTACGACTATCTGTCTTTGTTTAAATTTAAAAGAAAAGAAAGGCAGGAGGCTGAGATCTTTGTCCTCCCTTCAAGTCATTCTTTGAAAATAGAGTTTTTGCCCGGAGATATGAGGGAAAGCAGAGGATATGGGGAGGAAGATTTAAAGCTTTTGGAAAACGGCGGAGAAATACGCCAGCTTCGGGAATATATGCCGGGAGACCTGGTAAAGAGAATCCACTGGAAGCAGAGTGCAAGAACAGATCAGTTATTAGTCAAAGAATTTCATCAGGAGGAAGAGGAGAGCGTATTTTTATATTTGGACTTTTCAGGGGAAAAAGAAGCTGATCCAAAGGAGATGAGCGCTTTTTACCAGATCTTGTCCGGGGTGCTGACAGGACTGCTGAAGAAAAAAAGGGGAGTCCAGGTAAGCTGGAGAACTTCAGAAGGACGTTTTTTGCAAAGGATGGTTCAGACAGAAGAAGAAAGTATGTCCCTTCTCCTTGAACTCTATGATATGCAGGAAAAATTGTTTTTTGAAGGAATCTCAGAGATAAATCATCCGGGAGAATTTATACTGAATATTCATCGGGAACTATATTTCAAAGACAATTGTGTCTGCACATTCAGTCTGGAGAATTTTGAAGAAGAATTAGAAAAAACAAAAATCATAATTCCGTAAAAGGAGGAGAACACAGTTATAAAGGATAAAAATACAAGGATCAGAAAATATTATACAGGATATAAACAGAGGACTTCTTTTTTTAGTATCCTTTTTTTGTTTACCGGAGTATATGGAGTGCTGTTTTTTCTTTACTCTATAGAGAGCCTGGAGTTTGTACAGTGGGAAGTAAATCTGGGGACGGCAGCAGCCGGATGCATCCTCTGGATTTTGAAAAGCCAGAAGAAAAAAGTGTATGTTGGAGCAGGAACAGGGATTCTGGCTGCAGTCGGATCAGCAGGACTTGCAGTCAGTGAAGAACTTCGAAGAGAGCTTTCGGAGATTCTCCAGGGAGTTCTGGGCAGCTTAAAAGAAGGTCCCAGAGAAGTGACCGAAGGCGGCATTTTCTTAGGAATATTACTGCTTTTGGCAGGATTTGTCATAGAAGAAATCCTTCATGCCCATTGGATCCTTTACCTGGCAGTGACCATCCTGCTTTTAACAGCGCCTCTTCTGGGGCACGCTCCAGGCAATTTTTCCGTTTTCCTTATGACCGTTTTCCAGCTTTCTTTCTGGGCCATGACCGGGGTAAGGAAACTTTCTTCCCCGGCTGCAGATAATTTGAACAATAAAATCCGTATAGGAGTATTTTGCGGATTTGGAGGAATCTTTGCAGCGGCATGCCTGATTACAAATGTGAGTGAAGAAAGCCTGTATCAGGCGGCCTATGAGGCAGAAGGAAGGATTCAGAGGACTGTTAAACAGATGACAGGAGCTGATATGAGCAGTACAGACGGGACCTGGAGCATGGATAATTAGAGATATAAATATGATATATATGGATTTCGGTATTTTCAGCAGGATGAAATGGACATTCAATGGGATAATATACAACCCTATTTTTCAGATAACGGAGCAACGTATCAGGAAGTCCAGGACGCCTATATAAAGGAGGCGGCAGGTATCTATACCCAGGTTCCCGAGAAAGAAATTCCCCGGCTGACCCGGTTATGCAGAGAAAATCCTATGGAAGATCTGGAACATATAACAACTTTTATCTTATACACGCTCCAGAGTAATGCTTTCTATACAAGAACACCGGGAATGTTTCCCTTTAATGAAGATCCGGTGGAATACTTCCTTTTTCAGGGGCAGGAAGGATATTGCCAGCATTTTGCCTCTGCGGCTGTACTGATGTACCGTCTTTACGGAGTGCCGGCCAGATATGCCACAGGTTACGCAGTTTCTCCATCCGCCTTTCAGGAGCAGGCTGACGGAACGTACAGGGCAGTTGTAACAGATGAATCCGCTCATGCCTGGCCGGAAATCTTCATACGGGATTATGGCTGGACGCCTGTAGAGGTAACGCCTATGGGAGAAGGAATCACTGCCGGATATCCCGGATTTGACACGGAGATCTTTCAAAATATTATGACAGATACAGGCTGGGATCTTTCCCTTCCAAGCCTGCAGACTCAGGAAGAAGACACAGAGGATACATCCCGGGAAGAGAAAAAACCAGTTTTTTCATGGGAAGCTGACCAGAAAAGTTTATGGATTGGTCTAACCATTGGGACGGTAGTCTTTATTGTTCTGTTAGGATTTTTTTACCGGCGATATAAAAGAAGAGACCAGTGGATACAAAAAGGCGGTATGGGAAGGCTTTTTGACCAGCTTCTTTTTGATCTGCACTTTTCCGGGATTATGCGAGAGTATCAGGGGTGGGAACGGGATTTTTACAGCAGGCTTTCCGTGGAAATCCCTGCTGTCTCTCTGAAGGAAGCAGAGCAGATTGTCAGGGCAGCAAGAGAAGAAAGCTTTGGAAATCCTGAAAAGCCCAGACAGGAGAGTTTCCAGGCAGCCTATGGAAGCTGCCTGAAGATAAGAAACACTATTTTAAATGAAATGAAGACAAGGAAGCGTCTGATATATTATTTAAGGGTATCTTTCCGATGGTTCTCCTCCTGATACTGTTTTCGGTAGTCTGTAGGAAGAACCTCCATAACATTTTTAAAAGCGCTGGTAAATTTGCTTTGACTTTCGTATCCTACGGAATGAGCGATCCAGGAGATGCTTTCCTGGGAACTTCTCAGCATAGCCGCTGCCTGGCGGATACGGTACTCTTTCATATAGGAAGCGATGGGAAGGCCGTAAACAGACTTAAAAATACTTTTCAGGGCAGAACTATTGATCCTGTATTTTTTCGACAATTCCTCGATGGTATAACGCTCTGTCAGATTTTCGGTAATAAGGCTGTGGACAGACTTAACGATTTCTATCTGATCTGAATAATAAGGATCTGCGGCTTTGCCCTGAAAAGGATCCTCCATGTAAAGAAATAAGAGGAGTTCCTGGCACTTTAACTTCAGATAAGGAATCTTCATTTCCTGGGGAAGGTCATAGAGTTCTGAAAAAATATGTTCTACTCTTTTGTCAGCAGGAAAAGAAAAAATATCCCGGGAAGCACCGAATTTACGGGACAGCAGTCCTTCCTTAAGCCCCGCTTCATTAAGGGGAGAGGGGAGATGGTTTTTCAGAGATTCCAGATCCGCTGATACAATGATCCCTTCATAGTATCCCAGAGGAAAAGTGATTTCTGTTACAGCTTCTTTGCAGGCATCTCTGGAATGGACAGCCAGATCACCTTTCCCCATATAAAGACTTTGTCCGTTTTCCATGTTCCAGCCGATCCTGCCTAAATGGCAGTGATCAATTTTCAAGACAGATGGACGGTGGCGGTGATGAAAGGCAAGCCGATGCCCCAGGAAGCAGACAAAAGTGATGCTTATGCCTGTATACAGGTCATAATGTTCCAGAAAAAGCTTTGAATCTTCAGAATCGGATAGAGAAAACTCCTTTTCTTTTGTTTTTCCGGTTTGAGAAGAATAGAAATGGAGACGAGCCTCTCCAGGCCGGATATTTTTCAGTTTTGCTTTTACTTGACATGAGATTTCTTTTTCCATACAGAGGAACTCCTTCAGCTTTTTTCCGAGTCTTCAGGACAGGTGATCTTTCCAAGCTTTTCTATAGTATGATGAAGAACCTGAGCCAGTTCTGTGTCTGCTGTGCGATAATACATTTCTTTTCCTTCCCGCCGGCTGACGATCAGGCCGCTGCTTTTCAGCAGTTTCAGGTGATGAGAGACAGCCGGGCTGCTCATGTTTACTAAAGCCGCAATATTCAATACACATTCCTCACAGTGGCAGAGAAGCCAGAAAATCCGGAGCCGGCTGGGATCACCCAGCTGCTTCATGGCTTCAGAGACTCCTGCGATTTCGCTTTCTGTAGGCATATGCTCTGCAACCTTATCTTCGTGTCCCCCATGATCATGGGGCAAAATCTGATTTTTCATAGTCAATCCCTCACAAATATTAATTGAACAAAATCGCTGCGCGATGGCCTGCCAAGGCTGTGGCATAGCGATTTTCTGTTTTCTATAACAAAAGCAGTAGAAAGCAAGTCCTAAAAGTAGTATTGTTAAGTCACCACAACGAAACAATCAA
>DWYL01000043.1 GCA_019118685.1 Candidatus Blautia merdipullorum | reverse complement strand
TGAACAATGATATTTACCTCGTCTTCTTTCATTACGCCCAGATTTGCTTCTGTATCTACAGGCTTTGGAGTTCCGAACATAACGTCAGAGAACTCAGTTCCGCACATGGAACCGCCCCATCCGTCAGACATACCAGCGCGAAGGGCCTGTCTTACCAGAGCTTCCGGCTTGGAAGAACATCCCATATGGGTCATATGCATGGCTGTGGAAACCTCACGGTCAATAGCTCTTGGTTCAATCTCAGCTTTTTTCCACAGTTCTCTTGTGTGTTCCGGCGCTCTGGACAGCCATCTCTGAACGCCGAAGGGTTTTCCGTACTCTAACAGTGCCAGCTCAGACATTTCATGAGCCAGATCATAGATATCCTTGCCTTCTGTTTCAACGCCCCACTCTTTTGCGATACGGATCAGTTTATCCGGATCTTTTACCTTGTAATTTCCATCTGGAGCAACGGTGTGAAGAGTATGACAGATCTCTCTTCCGTGATCAGAATGGGTTGCGGCTCCGCCGGCAGTAAAGCGAAGGAAGTTTCTTCCTGCAATTCCGTGAGCATCGCATCCGCAGATACCTCTGGGTGCTTTCTTTGTAATACGGCAGGGTCCCATAGTACAGATACGGCAGCAAATACCTTCCTCTCCGAATTTACAATGGGGAGTCTGATTCTTAACACGTGCCTGCCAGGAATCTGCACCTACTTTTGCTCCTGTCTCCAGAAGTCTTTGGGTTGCGGCTTCGAATTCTTCGATCGTCGTAAGTCTGAATGTACTCATATTAACCTCCTATGTTTGCTTGACAATACTTGTTTGTCTATATTATAACAATCCTTTTCCTTTCTTCCCATCAACGTTTTATTGAGTACCCGCAACGTTTTATTGATAGGGTGGGTAAAAAGAAACACATCCCACGCCAATCGGATGTGTTTCTTTCTTAAAGAAGATATAATATAAGTGAATTCACTTGTATCATATCATGATTTTTATTCTCCGGAAATCAACAAAGCTTTGATTCCCTTCAACAATTCTGTGATACTATCTGGAGATATTTTTTTCTTTAATATCCTTCAGCCACTTCATTACATGGCTGTGGAAAAGCCGGATATCCGGGTTGGGGGTGCTTCCTTTTCTGGTGAGCATATAAGTTTCCCACTCATAGGGGCCGTCCTCAAAGGGGATCATGGCCAGGTCTTCCTGTTTCATATCGTCAAAAATAAAATCCACTGTTACAGAAATCCCCTTATTCTGCTGGACCATTTTGTGGCAGAGGCTGAAGCCGCTGGTTTCAAAGATAATGTTAGGTTCAAATCCTGCCTGACGGCATTTTTCCAGAATCAGACTGTGGATATGAAATTCCGGGCTTTCAATGTAGAGCCGTTCCCCTTCCAGGTCTTTAATAGTTACCTTTTCTTTTTTACTTAAGGGATGGGCCTGGTTTACCAAAAGCTTGATCTCAAACTTTTCCATAAAAGTGGCTTCCATATACTTGAGGCTGTGATTTCCCACAGTAAATGCCACATTTCCCTCACCGGCCAGGAACCTGCTTTCCACCTGATGATCCGGATATTCCCGGTAGTGAAGGGTGATCTGGGGATACTTTTCCTTAAAGTCCCAGATACATTCCGGCGTCACCAGACGGAGGATCCCGTAGGCAGACAGAAGATCAATCTCATGTTTCTCCTGCTGCTCCATACAACGGATCTCACTGCACACCATACGGTAAGGCCCCAGAAAATCTGTCAGATGTTCATAGAGATACTCTCCCGATCTGGTCAGACTGATACCTGAAGCTGTCCGGTTCAGCAAAGTTGCTCCCATTTCGTTTTCAATATTCTTTATGATCCGGCTCAGTCCCTGAGGCGTCATATACAGGGCATGGGCAGCCTTGGTAATACTTTTCTGCTCGCAGACCATCTTAAAATATTCCAGTTCTTTCAGATCCAACGTTTCTCATCTCCCTTCTCTAAAAGTATCTGGCTATACCACGCTCTGGGAAAGGGCATCTATATCCATCTCATCTTCCTGTTTGATCTCCTGTAGTACCCACCGTTCTCCCCGGACCTGCATCCACTGGATCTTGCTGTCAAATTCTTCCATCAGCTCCTGACTTAGATAAGGTGCTCCATAGGACACATCCATTCTCCTCCAGCTTTCTGGCTCCTGGCTCTGGCTGCCCTGGCCTTTCGGATCAGCACAATACTTCCTCCTCCGGCTGCAAAGATCACAACACCGGCCTGGAGGATCATACCTGCGATTCCGGACCCTCTGCCGCCTCTGTAATAACTGCTGTGGCTGCTGTAACTGCCGCCTCCGCCGCCCCCTCCGCTGCTGCCTCCGGCTCTGCCCCAGACAGGGACCGCAAGAAGGACCAGCAAAAGTGCCGCAAAAATTAAAATATGTTTCTTATTTTTTATTTTTCATTTTTCACCTGCAAGTTCTTAGAACTGTTTTTTTAAAATATCAGCTTTATCTCAACTATATACCGCCAACCCGGGTCTGTCAATCCGAAGGCTCAGAGCTGGTCAATTTAAAAATTGAGACATAAATTACATATTAAGTTCGCCGCTGGAAAAATGAATGTTTTCCCTAATTTCCTTCTTGGATCCATCTTTCATAGTAAGGGTAATAGTCACAGTCTGTCCTGCATACTCATTGTAAGAATTATCTTTTTCATAGACAATAATATCATTCAGATATCCTGCAAGCTCTTCCAATTCTGTGATCTGAACCGTTGTCTCCGGCGGTACCAGCTCTACAGAAGCCCCAGAAATATCCGATGCCTCTAAATCCTGGAACGGCTTTTTTCCTTTCACTTTGACAAACACTACAATCACCGCCAGGATCAACAACAGGGAGACAACCGCCAGAAGAATCTTTTTTTTCAGCGGTGCTAAGACTTCTACTTTATTGGCTGTAAATTGAGCCAGCCCCACACTGAGAATAAAGGCTGCCACCAGGGCCGCTAAAGTCAGGACTCCCGGCAGCGGCCCTATAAAATTGCGGGATACCAGATCGATCAGAACAATAAAGAGTCCGAAATAAAAAAGCGTAAAAATTATCAAAAGTCCTTTTTTCATATTCACTTACCTCTTCTGCCGCAGGGTACGGTTACTATTTCAGAACTTCCATTTCTAACCGTATCCCACGCTGATTTTCCAGATATACGCAAAATAAGTCTCTTAAATCTTTCAAAGTTTTCCTGCTTACCCGATTTCCAGGCTTTCTCCGCAGTGCAGATACCTTATTTCCATTTTCCCGGACAGGTATTCGTAGGCTTCCTGCCCGGTGCAGTGGCAGGTGTAGAACCGGGTATCATATTTTTCCAGTTCTCCTGCGATCCCGTCAAGGACTTCTTTGGGAACTGCCTTTCCTGTGGCAGGGACATTCAGATGAAATCCTCCGATACACACCTTTGGATTCCATTTAGCAGCTTTTTCCATAATATTTACCACTCCTTTATGGCCGCAGCCCATGATCAGTACGGGGACAGGGCCGTGGATCAGGAGATTCTGCTCGTGGGCGAAAGTATCCCTTCCCTTCTCATCCAAAAGCACGTCATTGGCCTGGGAATGGCATTTTTCTTCTCCTGTCACCGTAAAAAGCTCCAGCTCCTTGTCAATCTGAAAGTCTCCTTCCAGAAGCGTGATCCGGGGATCAGCGGCCAGCTTCGGATTCAGGCCAATGCTTCTGGCCTTTCCCAGGGCAGTGGAATAATAGGGGGCGAAGGCCGTTTTCTGTATGTAGATCCTGGCCTTGGAATTCATATGCAGAAATTCTTCCAAAGCCCCTCCATGATCGTAATGGCCATGGGAAATGATCACCGTATCTACTTTTTCCAGATCAATATCCATTTTCCCGGCATTTTCAAAAAGAGTATGGTCCGGTCCCAGATCAAAGAGCAGCCTGTGACCCGGGGTCTCTATATAAAGAGAAAGCCCGTGGGCGGCCTTACACTCACCCACGGACTGATTTTCTACCAGCATAATTGCTTTCATCGTATTTCCCTTTAGCCCTCTTACTTCTTGGTAATGTATCCCTGAGCTTTCAGAGTCTCTGCGCACAGTACAGCGCCGCCTGCTGCTCCGCGGACTGTATTGTGGGATAAACCGATAAATTTGTAATCGTAAACCTTATCTTCTCTCAGACGGCCCACAGAGATTCCCATACCGTTTTCGTAATCTACATCTGCCTTTACCTGAGGACGGTCATCCTCTTCCATGTAGCGGATAAACTGCTTTGGAGCACTTGGAAGATCCAGTTCCTGAGGAACGCCCTTGAAGTTTACCATTTTCTCAATAAGCTGTTCTTTTGTAGGTTTCTTCCGGAATTTTACAAAAACTGCGGCGGTGTGGCCGTTTAATACAGGAACACGGACACACTGGCAGGTGATCACCGGCTCTTTGGCAGGTACGATCACACCGTCTTTGATCTCTCCCCAGAGACGAAGCGGCTCCATCTCGCTCTTCTCTTCCTCTCCTCCGATATAAGGAATAATGTTTTCCACCATTTCCGGCCAGTCTTTAAAGGTTTTTCCAGCTCCGGAAATTGCCTGGTATGTAGTAGCCACTACTTCATATGGTTCAAACTCTTTCCATGCAGTAAGCACTGGAGCGTAGCTCTGGATCGAGCAGTTTGGCTTAACAGCCACAAAACCTCTCTTTGTGCCCAGACGCTCTTTCTGATATTTGATCACTTCAAAGTGCTGAGGATTGATCTCCGGCACTACCATAGGTACGTCAGGAGTCCATCTGTGAGCGCTGTTATTGGAAACTACCGGAGTTTCTGTCTTTGCGTACTCTTCCTCAATGGCTTTGATTTCTTCCTTGGACATATCCACTGCAGAGAATACAAAATCTACAGTAGAGGCTACCTTCTCTACCTCAGATACGTTCATCACAACCAGATTTTTCACTGCTTCCGGCATAGGTGTATCCATTTTCCAGCGTCCGCCTACTGCTTCCTCATAAGTTTTGCCTGCGCTTCTGGCGCTGGCTGCCACTGTCACTACCTCAAACCAGGGATGGTTTTCCAGAAGAGAAATAAATCTCTGTCCAACCATTCCTGTAGCACCTAAAATTCCAACTCTTAATTTCTCACTCATATTTTAGCCCTCTATCCTTTCCCAGAAAGACATTTGTCTTCTTTCCGCATACATTTTTCATAGATTCTAATATATCAAACTTTTCAGAAAAGTCAAGAATTTTCTTTCAAATATTTTTTATGAAGCTCGATCACCTGTTTCATGGCTTCTGTTCCCGGAGCTCCGATAGTGTTCCGTTTCTCCACACAGTTCTTCATGCTGATAGCCTCATAAATGTCTTCTTCAAACACAGGGCTGATGGCTTTATATTCCTCCAGGGACATTTCATCCAGAGAAATATTTTTCTCAATGCAGTGGAGCACAAGCTGTCCCACAATGCCATGGGCATCCCGGAAAGGAACTCCATGGTTTACCAGATAATCTGCCGCATCTGTAGCGTTGGTAAATCCGTTTTTGGCGCTTCTCTCCATGTTTTCTTTCTTAAATTCCATGGTGGAAACCATACCGTTAAACAGGGCGATACAGCCTTTCACTGTATCAATGGCGTCAAAAGTAAATTCTTTATCCTCCTGCATATCTTTATTATATGCCAGAGGAATGCCCTTCATGGTAGTGAGCATAGACATGAGAGCCCCATAAACTCTTCCTGTCTTTCCTCTTACCAGCTCTGCTATATCCGGATTTTTCTTCTGGGGCATGATACTGCTTCCTGTACTGTAGCCGTCGTCGATCTCCACGAACTGGTACTCGTTGGAATTCCACAGAATGATCTCCTCGCAGAACCGACTTAAATGCATCATGATCAGAGACAGGTCAGACAGCAGTTCAATAAGATAATCTCGGTCGGACACAGAGTCCATACTGTTAAGCGTAGGTCAGTCAAATCCCAGAGTCTTAGCTGTATATTCCCGATCCAGAGGATAGGTGGTCCCTGCCAGTGCGCCGCTTCCCAACGGGCAGAGATTCAGCCTCTTTTTCGTATCTGCCAGACGGCTTCTGTCTCTTTTGAACATCTCAAAATAGGCGCCGAAATGATGAGCCAGAGTCACCGGCTGAGCTTTCTGGAGATGAGTAAATCCCGGCATATACGTGTGGAGGTTCTCCTCCATGATCTTAAGAAGAGATTCCAGAAGCTCTTTTAAAAGAAGATCTGCCTCGCCGATCTCGTCCCGGACGTACATCTTCATATCCAGGGCTACCTGGTCATTCCGGCTTCTTCCGGTGTGAAGCTTCTTGCCCACATCTCCCTTCCGGTCAATAAGATTTGCTTCTACGAAGCTGTGGATATCCTCATACTCTGGAGAAAATTCCAGCTTTCCATTCTGGATATCCTCTAAGATCCCTTTCAGCCCGTCCAGGATCTCCTCTTTTTCTTCTTCCGTAAGGATCCCCTGCTTTGCCAGCATGGAAGCATGGGCCATACTTCCGGTAATATCCTGTTTATAAAGCTTCTGGTCAAAGCCAAGAGAAGCATTGAAATTATAAACTAACTGATCCGTTTCCTTGGTGAAACGGCCTCCCCATAACTGTGCCATATCCTATCCTCATTTCTTTCGATTTTAACTTCTGTAAAATTTTATCACTTTATAGTATTAACCGCAAGGCTTTTCTCCTGGCCGGCTTTCTGCCTTTCCCGCTCTCTCTTTGAAAAAACACAGCCGCAGTAGTCCTGACGGTAAAGTCCGTATTCCCTGGACAATTCTGTGGAACGTTTGTAGCCGTTTTTCTTCTTAAAATCCGAAGGAAGATGTTTTACATGGTAGATCTTCTCCAGTTCCTCTCCGATCTCATTAAGCTTCTGAGCGTTTTTTAAGGGGCTGATAGTAAGGGTGGTGGTGAAATAGTCATAACCGCCCCTAGCCGCCATTTTCGCCGCTTCTTCCAACCGGAGACGGTAACATTTAAAACACCGCTCTCCCCCTTCCGGCACCTCCTCCAGGCCTTTCGCCATCTGAAAAAACTCCTGGGGATCATATCTTCCTCCCACAAACTCAGGCTTATGGAGAAAAGGCATTTCTTCAATAAGCCGCTGAAGCTCCCTGGTTCTTTTGTCATACTCCTCTTTTGGGGAAATGTTGGGATTGTAGAAAAAATCCGTGATCTGAAAATATTGGCTTAAATATTCCAGCACATAGCTGCTGCATGGAGCGCAGCAGCTATGAAGAAACAGCCGTGGAACCCTGCCTGCCCTCTGATTTTCCTCTACGATCTTTTCCAGTTCTTTCTGATAATTTCGTTTAATCATTTCTTCTCCTGTAAAAAGGAGCAGGACATTTTCTCCGCCCTGCTCCTGTAGTATGATTCTATTCCGTTTTTACTGTGCCGCCACTTCGTTGCCTGTTGTCTCGCCTTTCTCAAATGCCACTGCATTGTCCAGGGTAGTCTTGGAAATAGCCTCCAGAGCCTCCTGGGTAAAGAATCCCTGATGGGAAGTGATCATAACATTTGGGAAAGAAAGAAGTCTTGCTGTTGTGGAATGCTCCAGGATCTCATCGGAACGGTCCTCGAAAACATTCTTCGTTTCTTCTTCGTATACATCCAGTCCCACGCCGAAGAATTTTCGGGCACGGATTCCGTCGATCAGGTCATTTGTCTTAACCAGACCACCTCTGGAAGTGTTTACCAGAATCACCCCGTCTTTCATCTTGGCGATGGTATCCTTGTTGATCAGATGATAGGTGCTGTCCATCAGCGGGCAGTGAAGAGAGATCAGATCACTCTGTGCCAGCAGTTCATCCAGAGTCACATAGGTAACAAAATCCTTTAAGGATGGATTCTCATATACATCGTAGGCAATAACCTTCATTCCGAAGCCTCTGCAGATCCTTGCCATAGCGGCGCCGATCTTACCGGTTCCCACGATGCCTGCAGTCTTCTGATAGAAGTTAAAGCCCATAAGGCCGCCCAGGCTGAAGTCATTTTCTCTTACCTTTACATAGGCCTTGTGGATACGGCGGTTGACAGCCAGAGCCAGGGTCATGGCGTGCTCTGCCACAGCTTCCGGAGAATATCCCGGCACACGCATAACCTTCATGTCATATTCCTTTGCCTTATCCAGATCCACGTTGTTAAAACCTGCGCACCGCATAAGGATCAGCTTAACACCTGCTTCGTGAAGGGCCTCTACAGTCTTGGTTCCCACATCAGAGCTTACAAATGCGCACACTGCATCATAGCCCTTGGCCAGTGGGGCTGTCTTTGGAGCCAGGTCCGTCTTCAGATATTCAATTTCAATGTCCGGATAATTGACCGCCTGTTTATCAAAAGATTCTTTATCATAACTTTTTGTATCAAAAAATAAGATTTTCATCTTCTGCACCTCCTGCACGTAATTCTCTTATTTTTATTATGTCATGGATTTCTCTGTATTTTATACTCCTGACATCATAAAAAAGGATTTCCTCTTTTTTCTATTCTATACTATAATAATTTGTACTATATTTGTCAAGTACCCGAAAATCCACATATCTTATGGTATATGAAAAAAAGAAACTTTGTTTTCTAACAGGAAAGGAAGTGCCTTATGGCTGCACCTCTTTTGGAAATTAAAAATATCAGTTATGCTTATCATACAAAATCCGGAGAAACCCCGGCCCTTTCCCAGGTATCCTTCCAGGTGTTTCCCGGAGAATTTGCGGCTGTGGTAGGTCCCTCGGGCTGCGGTAATGCTACTGTACTCCAGGAGAAACAAAAAGGTAAAGTTTCCCTGTTTCTTCCTCCCAGACAAGTTTCTTTATCCAAATCTCTATGTATATCCGTTTGTTGGGAACAGATAAAAAAGAAGATAAAAATTCCGAATCCGAATACCGGCAGACAATGAGTTGCCTTTCCTTCTGGTCTAAAAAGTTTCCTTTCTCTAGTTCTTTTTTTCTCAGTTCTTCTCTTTCCTCCAGCCTTCTGCAGATCTCATTTTCCAAGAATCCTGCCAGATCCCGGTCTTTGGCTTCTGCCAGCCTCTGGGCCAGCCGCAGGGCTTCCTGTTCCAGCCTTAACCTCTCTTTCTGGATATTTTCTCTCTCTTCTTCCTGTTCTTTTTCCTTTTCCGTCTTTCTCCTGACCTCCTGAAAAATCTCTTTTACCGATATTTCCTGTCTGGTCCTCTCCATGAGAAATTCCCACACCAGGCTGTCAGCCATATTTCCCGGCAGTGGGACGCTCTGACAGGCCTGGCCTCTGGTCTTATCCCGGCAGATACACCGATAGGAAAACTTTCGCCGCCCTTTCTCATCTATCTGGCTTTTTCCATAATATTTCGGCCGCATCCTGCTGCCGCAGGAACAGTAAAGAAGGCCGGCCAGCAGACTGATCTCGTTTTGTATCCTGCCCTCTCCCCGTTTTCCCAGACGGTGTTTCTCCAGAAGGCCCTGGACTCTCAGAAAATCCTCCTGGAAGATCAGCCCTCTGTGTTCCCCCTGGGCAATGATCCACTCCTGTGGGGGAGTCTCCTGGCCCCGGTATCTGGAGGAAACGGTCTTTCCATATCGGATCAGGCCTTTCTCTTCACTGACTTCCTCCCTGGAAAATCCCATACGACAGCCCAGCGAAGCAAAATAATCATAGGCCAGCTTCCCGCTTTGGCAGTATACCGGATTTCCCAGGATCTCCCCAATAGTCTCCGGAGTATAGGCTCTCCCTTTTCTTGTACAGATTTTTTTCTCTGTAAGACTTTGTGCTGTTTTGGTAAGAGAATGAGAGTACAAAAACTCCCGGAAGATCATCTGAAGGATTTCAGCTTCTTTTTCTTCCTCTTCCAGATAAAAGGCCTTCCGGATCTTCTCTTCTCCATAGAGCTTTTCCCGGACATGAAAACCCAGAGGGGTGCTGCCTCCCAGCCATCTGCCGCTTTTGGCCAGGAGGAACATATTGTCCCGGACCCTCTCCCCGATCTGCTCTCTCTCCATCTGGGCCAGCACTCCGGAAAAATATAGCATAGCCTTTCCCATAGGCGTGGAGGTGTCAAAGTGCTCCTTTATGCTGACAAATTCTGTATGCTCTCTGTTCAGCTTTTCGATCAGCAGAGCCAGGTCCGCCAGATTCCTTCCCAGACGGTCCAGGCGGTAACAGACCAGATACTGAAAAGGCCCCTGTTTCATGTCTTCTAACATTTTCTGAAACTGAGGCCTGTTGGTGTCTTTCCCGGAAAAGCCTTCGTCGCTGTAGACCAGGATTTCTGCTTCCCGGGAGTCTTCTATAAATTTTTCTATGTATTCTCTGCACATAAGAATCTGATTTTCAATACTTTCACCTCTGCCTGTCCATTTGGATTTTCTCACATAGATGGCGATCCGCAAAAGAATCCCTTCTTTTTCCAGCCTCTCTATAGTATATGCGGCAGAGAAAAAACGTTGAAACAGCTTTATCCTATTCTTTTTTTCCTTGTTCTTCGATTAATTTTTCCACATCTTTCCATAAAATCTTTTCCCTGCAGGCGCCCACCTGCCGGACAGCCAGCGCTCCGCAGGCGTTTCCGTAAATCCCGCAGGTATACAAGTCTTTTTTCTCAGACAGTCCATAGAGAAATCCGGCGCAGAAACTGTCCCCTGCTCCCGTAGTGTCCACACATTCCACAGAAAATCCTGGTATGGCAAAGGCTTCTTTCCCATTCTTTATATAACAGCCTTTTCTCCCATTTTTGATTACTGCGCATCCGGCTCCGCATTCCAGGAATACTTCTGCGATCTCTTCCGGTTCTTTTCTTCCCGTGAGAAGCTGCCCTTCTTCCCGGTTGGCAAAGAGATAGTCCGTCTGGCCAAAAGCCCACCTCATATCCCAGGCAGTTTCACCTTTTTTTCTCTTTGTCATATCTGCACAGACTGTGATCCCCTGTTTTTTTGCCCGGGCGAAAATCTCTGCCAGCTCCTGACTTCCAAGCCAGGGAGAGACAAAAATACTGGCCAGGCACAAAATCCCTACATCCTGAGGAAACGTCTCCGGGATATGGCATGGCTTCAGATTTCTAAGAGAACTTGCCGGATTGGTCAGAAAGCTTCTCTCTCCGTTTTCCTGGACCAGCACCACGTTTATCCCTGTGGGGATATTTTCTTCATATTGGAGGAAATCTTTCCGGATCCCTCTGTTCTGGCAGTGGGCTGTGACCAGTTCTCCCATCTGATCTCTTCCCAGCAGGGTGCAGAGGTAGGGATTTTTTCCTAATCCGGCCAGAACCGTCGCCTCATTCAGGCCGTCTCCTCCTGTGGACAGCAGGATTTCCCTGGCCGGATAGGAACCGGCGGTAAAAACCTCCGGGGAAGCCGGGTAGACCAGCACATCCCCTACTGCCGCTCCTATGATCATAATGTTTTTCATGTCTTTTTCCTCCATTTCATGGATTGTATAAAATCATATGGAGAACCGTCATTTCCGATCCTGTATTTCTGTAAGAATGAATCCTGTCCCCTGGAAACCGGATACTTTCTCCCTGTTTTACGTCAAAGACCCGATCCCCGGTCCTGACTTCCAGACTTCCGGCAAAAACTGTGATGAATTCTGTGGTCCCTTGTAAATGAGGTTCCGATTCCCAGAAGCTTTCCGGATCCAGTTCCAGATAATAAACCGCGAATCTTCTGTTCTCATCATCCGGGAACAGAGAATAATTTCTGACTCTTCCTTTATCTTCCAATAGCGGCTCCACCTCTTTGGTCTTCACAATCTCATAATCTGACTTTGGGCGCACCGTAAGGGCGTCAAAAGGCACTTTCAGGCCGTTGGAAATCTTCCAGAGCGTAGATATGGTAGGATTTGCCTCTCCTTTTTCTATCTGGGCCAGCATACTTTTGCTGACGCCGCTGAGCCTGACCAGCTGATCCATGCTCAGATTACTCTTCTCCCGCAGCGTTTTCACATTTCTGGCCACAATTTTATTCATAGATTCCAAAATATCACTTCCCTATTGACATTATATCGGTACAGATGTATTATTATATTGAACAAGCAATACTATACTATACCTTTTATTACATTATAAAATCACATTCTCTGGTTGTAAAGTTAAAAGTATTTTTAAAAAAGGAGGGATTTTTTTGTTCCCATTATATGATTTTTTAATCTACTGTTTTATTGCTGCCTATACTCCAGGAGCCAACAATCTGCTTTCTATGAGCAACGCAGCCCGATTGGGATTCCGCCGCAGTGTTGTCTTTAATTTTGGGATTACCGCCGGTTTCTTCTTTGTCATGAGCCTCTGCACTCTTTTCAGCGCCACCCTGTACAATCTTCTTCCAAAAGTAAAAATCTTCATGCAGGTGCTGGGCGCCATATATATGCTCTATCTTGCCTGGAAAGTATGGAAAAGCTCTGGAGATTTGAAAGCAGAAGGAGGAAAAGAAACCAGCTTTATGGCCGGAATGATCCTGCAGTTTATGAATCCAAAGATTTACATTTATGCCATTACTGCCATGTCCCTTTATATTCTGCCGGTTTATTCTTCTCCTCTGGTCCTTTTCGGTTTTGTTTTGGTACTGACCGTCATCGGAGCCTCCGGTTCCTATGTATGGGCTCTGTTCGGCGCTGCCTTCTGCCGGTTCTTTGCCCGGCATGCAAAGGCCGTAAACCTGGTCATGGCCCTGCTTCTGGTGTACTGTGCGGTATCACTTTTTCTGTAAAAATCAAGTTTTTAGAAAGAAGTGCCTAAAATTTTTTCAAAATCTGTTCCAGGATTTCCATTCTCTCTTCTTTTGACGGCACTTCTTTCTTCAACTGTTCTCCGATCTGTACTGCCCAAAAGTCCAGGATTTCTTTTCGGTGCAGTTCTCCCTGCTGTATAATTTCTATTTGGATTTTTCGTTCCTTCATTTTTTCCTGCTTTTTACTTTTCTCTGCTATACTATGCCGCTTTCCACTTCTTGTTTCCTCTGGTCTCCTGGAGGTAAATCTACCCTTCTGGATATGCTCTGCGGGCTTCTGAAACCGGAAAAGGGGGAAATCCTCCTAAAAGGAAAGCCTATGGAGGAAACTGCCACAAATATCGGCTACATGCTGCAAAAAGACCATCTCTTTGAATGGCGGACCATATACAGCAATGTACTGCTGGGTCTGGAGATACAGAAGAAGAAATCTGAAGAAAACATAGAAAGAGCCCAGCATCTCCTCTCAGATTATGGGCTGGACAAATTCAAAAACTCCCGTCCCTCCCAGCTATCCGGAGGTATGCGGCAAAGGGCCGCTCTCATCCGCACCCTGGCTCTTGACCCGGAGCTGCTCCTCCTGGACGAACCATTTTCCGCACTGGACTATCAGACCAGGCTTTCTGTAGGAGATGATATCGGAAAAATCATCAAAAAAGAAGGGAAAACCGCCATTCTGGTGACCCATGACATCTCAGAAGCAGTAAGTATGGCAGACCGGGTCATTGTTCTCAGCAAGCGGCCGGCCACAGTAAAAAAGATCATCCCTATAGAATTTGATATGGAAAACCGGACGCCTATGGCTTCCCGAAGCGCCCCGGAATTTAAAAACTATTTCAACGAGATCTGGAAGGAGCTGAACCGCCATGAAGAACTCTGATCCGGTTTCTCAACGTCAGAAAAAGTATCTCCTGGACATCCGGCGGAATTCTATTCTGATCCAGGTTTCCAGGATACTTCTGTTTGTATTTTTTGTAGGACTTTGGGAAATCTCTGCCAGAACCGGACTGATTGATTCCTTTATCTTTTCAAGCCCGGGGCAGATCCTAGAAAAAATGTGGGAAATGCTTCTGGACCATACCCTGATCGACCATGTTTCCATCACCCTTCTGGAAACTCTCATAAGTTTTGCTCTGGTCACAGTGCTGGGGATCGGCTGCGGCGTGCTCCTCTGGGCTTTTCCACGGCTGTCCCTTATTCTGGAACCCTATCTGGTAGTTTTAAACAGCCTGCCCAAATCCGCCCTGGCTCCTTTGCTTATCGTATGGCTGGGCAGCAATATGAAGACCATTGTCCTGGCAGGGATCTCCGTGGCTATTTTCGGGGCCATTATGAATCTTTACACAGGTTTTTGTGAGACAGACCCGGATAAATTAAAGCTTATCCGGACTTTGGGAGGAAACAAGAAGGATGAGCTGCTGAAGGTGATCCTTCCCGGCTCGGTACCATTGATCTTAAGCGTTATGAAAGTGAATATCGGCCTTTCTCTTATCGGCATTGTGATTGGAGAAATGATCGGCAGCAAAAGAGGCCTGGGCTATCTGATCATCTATTCCAGTCAGGTTTTCCAGCTTACCACCATGATCATGGCCATTGTGATCCTCTGCGTCATGGCGATTCTCCTTTACGCACTGATCAATTTTCTCCAGTGGATCTATAAAAAGCATGTATAAAAAGGGTATCAGGTAATACTGATTACCTGATACCCGATTTTTTCCACAGCGTCTTTTAAAACCTCATCGGAAATGTCCCGGTCATAGGAGACCACGGCCCTGGCTGCTGAAAGATTCACATCTGCGCTGACTCCATCGATACGGTTCAGCATCATGGTCACATTCATCACACAGTGATCGCAGTGCATGCCGGAGATCTTCAGGATCTTTTTGCCTATCACCGGTCCATCCAGTTTCTTTCTTTTCATCTTTTTAGCGCTGGGACAGCTGCCGCCAGCAGGACAGCCGATGCATTTAACGCCTCTCCTCTTGGCTTTTACGATATAAGCAACTGCCAGCCCCAGTATAAGGACTAAAATTAAAAGTGCTATAAGATCTGTCATATGCTGTCCTCTCCCTTCTGACATTTTCAGCCGGCAGGAAACCTGCTCCTGCCGGCTGATAGATCCATTAGTAATTATGCGTGCAGACTGTATTCTGCTGTAAATTCCTGATCAGATTTCCGTATTCTCCATATAATGATAGCTGCGAATACTAAAACTGCGATCAGACCTGGAACAAAAGCAGTTCCAAGAGCTCCGGTAGTGATCAGCGTACCAACCTGATATACTAGGAAGGCTACGGTGTAACCGGTAGCAAGCTGAAGGCAGATACCTCCGAAAAGCCATTTTCCGCTCTTCATCTCTGAGTTCATGGCTCCCAGAGCTGCGAAGCAAGGAGGTGTATACAGGTTGAACATCAGGTAGGCCAGGGCAGCAACCTTTGTAAGTCCCATAACAGTGGCCACATCACTGCCGCTTCCAACCAGCGCCAGTTCTTCTGTATCAATCAGGTTTGTCACACCATAAACAACAGCCAGAGTACCTACCACGTTCTCTTTGGCGATAAAACCGGTAACTGCTGCTGCCGCAAGCTGCCATACGCCGAATCCCAGAGGAATGAATAAGATGGAGATCGGATGGGCAATGCTTGCCAGGATGGATGTATTCTCTGCACCTTCTGCCACAAGCTGGAACTGCCAGTTAAAGCTCTGCATGATCTGAACAACTGTGTTGCAGACCAGGATAATGGTTCCGGCTTTGATGATATATGCTTTACCGCGCTCCAGCATGGATACGCAGGCTCTCTTTAAGCTTGGAATTTTGTATTCCGGAAGCTCGATGATGAAGAAAGATTTACGGTATTTCTGTCCGGTGATCCTCTTTACAAGGAGGGCTCCCAGAAGAACCAGTACAATACCTACCAGATACATAGTTGCAGATACCCACCATGCATCTGCGAAGAAAGCTCCGGCAAATAATGCAATTACCGGGATCTTAGCGCCGCAGGGCATAAATGGTGTAAGCATAGCGGTTGTTCTCCGCTCTCTCTCATTACGGATAGTACGGGAAGCCATAACACCCGGGATAGCACATCCGGTACCGATTACCATAGGAATTACGGATTTACCGGAAAGACCTACTCTTTTAAAGATGGGATCCAGTACAACGGTTGCACGGGCCATATAACCGCAGTCCTCAAGAAGAGCGATGAGGAAGTACATAACCATTACCAGAGGCAGGAATCCTACGACTGCGCCTACACCGCCGATAATACCGTCAACCAGGATCGCATACAGCAGCGGGTTGGCGTCTTCCATCATTCCTCCTGCCCAGCCCTGGAAAGTTTCGATCCAGGCAACCAGCCAGTCGGCGATCCAGGTACCTACTGTGGTCTGAGATATGTAGAACACCAGGAAAATGATCACTGCGAAAATCGGAATACCAATGATCTTATGGGTGATCACTGCGTCGATCTTATCCTGCAGGTTCTTATCCTTTGTAAAGACTTTTCTCTTCTCAACTTCCTTTACAATGCTGTTGACAAAATCAAAACGTTTTCTGTCCGCAGCCTCTACTGCATTTTTATCGTGAAGATCGATATCAGCCTGGACATAAGGAGCCTTCTGCCCTTTTCCATATAAGGCGGCAGCCTGGCTTACAGCCTCTTTCAACCCTTCATGTCCCGAGGAAGTAGAGACGGTCTTCACCACCGGACAGCCCAGCTTCTCAGACAGACGCTTTACATCGATTTTTGTCTGTTTCTTTTCTGTAATATCACTTTTATTTAAAGCTACTACTACAGGAACGCCCAGTTCCAGAAGCTGTGTGGTAAAAAACAGGCTTCGGCTTAAGTTTGTGGCATCCACAATGTTGATGATCGCATCTGGATGTTCATTTTTTACATAACTGCTGGTGATGCTCTCTTCTGAAGTAAAGGGAGACATAGAATAGGCGCCGGGCAAGTCCACTGCGATCAATTCTTCCCCTCCATCATAATAAGCCTTTTTGATCGGGCTTTCCTTTCGCTCTACCGTAACACCGGCC
>DWYL01000042.1 GCA_019118685.1 Candidatus Blautia merdipullorum | reverse complement strand
TTCACGGATATTTTTTATAATCAGGCGGAAAGCCGGAAAAACGATATTTTTCAGGATATTTTTCGTGAGTTCAAGCAGGCTATGGTAGAAAATTTTTCGAATATAGATGAAGTTATACATATTTTAAAGCGATTTCAGACGGCTGTAGAGTCCTATAACTTAGGCCGGAAATATGCGGTTAACTGTTACTTTGAGCTTGCCTCAGCTATCTATTTTGCCTATATGAATGAAACTGGCAATACACCGGAAGCGAGTCTGAATTCTTTTTCCAGATCATTGGTAGGCATCGATAAAGACAAAGCAGAAGAAGTGACAGAAATGTTTCTTCAGAAGATCCTTTCAAAAGAAGAAGGAGATGAACATGAAATTATCCGTAAGGTGAAAAACATTGTTCACGAGGATTTGAGCCAGGATCTAACAGTGGCTAATTTAGCGGCCAAGCTTTATGTTACCCCAAATTATTTATCACGGTTGTTCAAAAAAATAACCGGAGAAGGCTGCAATGAGTACATTGTGCGAAAAAGAATTGAAAAAGCAAAATCTCTTTTGGAGACAACTACATTAAAGACCGGGGAGATTGCCACAATAGTAGGGTATCATGATATGAACTACTTTTCGCTGGCATTTAAGAAACATACGGGACAGTCCCCGACAAAATACCGAAATTCCGTACAGAAATAGGAGGACAGAATATGGCTAGACATATATTTCAGAAGACAATGATAGGATTGGCAGTGGCAGGACTGGTAATGAGTATGATTGGATGCACCCAGACAGACAGCAACGAAAAAGATTCTTCTTCCGTATCTCAAACTCAGACAGAGTATGATAAAGAAACGAATAGTCTGAGCACATGGGAGCAGGAACTGGGAGCAGAACAGCTTGGAACGATTTCTTCTGCAGCTGTCCGCGGCATGCAGGTGACAAAGAACGGAAATGTAATCTGTGCGATTTCTTACGAGCCAAGAACGTATAAAAACTCCTATGACTGCTGGTCATTCTCTGTACCCTATGAGTCATGGGTTTCCGTAGACACAGAGGCTATGTATGAGTATTTTGCTCATTTGGAGACACTGAATCTGGAAAAAACTGATGTGTCTGAAGAAGAAGCCGGATTGACGGAAAATACGGATAATTCTATTTTTGTAGCTTATTATAGCCAGCAGGAAGAGGAAAATGCAGGACAGGCTGAACCGGATGAAGGAATCACCTACTGGATTGGAAATGAGGCAGATGGAGAACATTATTACGTAAAAACCAGCTGCGGAAATGAAATCTGGACAGCGGATAAAGCTGCTGTGGACGGACTATTAGAACCAGAGACTTATGATATGATATTAAAGGTAGCCAATTTAGTCAGTATAGAGACAGTTTCCTCTGTGGATATTGAAATTGATGGAGAAAACTATACCATGGACTTATCCGATCAGGAAAACGGGAACTATAAGCTAAATGGAACAAAAGCGGATAAAGAGGAAGTAAGCTCTCTGTATACAGAATTAATCAGTATCTTTATTGAAAAGGAAATAGAAGATCAGAATGCTGAACGTGATACTACAGAACCTATCATGACCTTTACATTTCACAGGAACATCGAGGAAGCTCCCGATATAGTAGAGAGCTTTTATAAATATGAGAAAGATTATGCCGCCGTAAATATAAACGGAACGGAATTTTTCCTTGCGGATATAGCTTCTGTAAATGACCTGGCAGACACTATTGAAGAAGCGTTTAAATAATTTTCAAAAAGCCCTTAAATACAGGAACTTTCCTAACAGTCGAGCCATGAAGAAACGGAAAAATACATAGATATTATAATTCGCCCTGATAGCAGCCGGTTTTGCTATCAGGGCGAAAAAAATGATTTTATGCCTGTATTTCTTGACTTTTAAAAAAGAATGTGATATTTTAAACGAAATCATAATCCTGTGAGGGAGTAGGAAGCGTATCATACAGATACGTGACAAGTCAACACACTGGCGATCCGCCTGGCTTGTCTTAAATTGCGAGACTCATAACCTGTATTGCCATAGGCGGAGTCTCGGTATCATAGAATATTAGAAGGCCCGTATTGAGCCTTCTATTTTTTTGCGCGATACGAGGGATGTATAGCAGCGGCTCTTGTCAGGATTTGAAATTTATTGTAATAAAGTAGTAGAGAGGAGATCAAGATGGATATTTTAACATTATTTTCTCTGGCAGTAGGCCTGGCCATGGATGCCTTTGCGGTTTCCATCTGCAAAGGTCTGGCACAGGAAAAGCTGTCGGTAAAGCATATGGTGACCGCAGGTCTTTGGTTTGGAGGCTTCCAGGCCCTGATGCCTACACTGGGATACTTCCTGGGAAGTCAGTTCCGGGACAAGATTACTGCGGTGGACCATTGGATTGCTTTTATCCTTCTGGGATTCATCGGAATCAATATGATCCGGGAGTCTATGGATAAAGAAGAAGTCTGTCCAGAGGGGAACATGGGAGTGAAAGCCATGTTTCCCCTGGCTGTAGCTACAAGCATTGACGCTCTTGCGGTAGGAGTGACTTTTGCTTTTCTTCATGTGAACATCATCTTGGCAGCGGCCCTGATCGGTGTGATCACTTTTGTCATGTCTGCCATCGGCGTAAAGGTAGGAAATATCTTTGGCGCCAGATATAAGTCCAGAGCAGAACTGGCAGGGGGTATTATTTTAGTGATATTGGGAATCCGTATATTACTGGAGCACCTGGGAATTTTGTAGAAAGATGGAGAAATCCTCTATACAAATAAATGGGTATTCGTTATAATGAATAAGCAAATAAAAGATAAGGAGTCATAACGGATACATATGAGTAAGGGGATAAGAACTCAGAGAAAAAAAGAGAATAGGAAAGAAGTCCTTCCTGAGATTCATACAGATGAAGAATATGAAGCCAGACTCCATAGAATGCTGGAAAGAAGAAAGGCTGAAAAGCAGAGACAGATCCAGAGAAGAAAGATCGTGAGGTGTCTTCCCTTTGCAGGCATGATCATTCTGGCCCTTGTCCTGGTAGGAATTGGTGTGGGAAGACTGGCGGATATGATACAGACACGCAGCTTTCAGTCCTCTGTAGAAAAAATGGTGAAAGAGGGGGATATCCAGGCTCAGAAGCAGCCGGTCATGTCCGGCACGGATATAGAAAAATTTTCTTCCAGTACTGCTATGGAAGGATGGCAGACTAGTGAACAGGGAAAATGGTACCGGAATGATGACGGCACCATCTATCAGAACGGATGGCAGGAAATCGACGGACAGGACTATTACTTTGACGAAAATGGGTATGTGATCACGGGATGGGAAGAGATAGACGGAAAAGACTGTTATTTTGATGAAAATGGAGTCTATGACAGTACCAAGACGCCGCCCCTGATAGCCCTGACTTTTGACGACGGTCCAGGTCCATATACGGAGAAGCTGCTGGACTGCCTGGAGGAAAATAATGTAAAGGCAACTTTTTACATGCTGGGCCAGAATGTGGAGAAATATCCGGATATCGTAAAACGGATGAAGGATCTGGGAATGGAGCTGGCCAATCATACATATGATCACAAAGATCTGACGAAACTTACCGAGGACCAGATTTCAGAAGAAATTGATAAAACAAGCAGTCTGATCCAGGATGCGGCGGGAGAACTGCCAGACACTCTGAGACCTCCCGGAGGCAGCTATAATACCCAGGTCCAGGAGCTGGCAGGAATGCCTATAGTTAAATGGAGCATTGATACAAAGGACTGGAAGACGAAAAGCGAGGATCAGACTTATCAGTGTGTGATGGATAATGCGGAGGACGGTTCCATAGTCCTTATGCATGACATCCATGAATGGTCAGTGGATGCGGCGATCAGGCTGATCCCGGATCTCCTGGAAGAAGGTTATAAACTGGTAACGGTTCAGGAACTTGCCGAAGCCAAGGGGATAACTCTGGAAGACGGACAGATCTATGAGTTCTTTGGGGAAGGAACACAGATGGTAGAATGAAAATTCTACCATCTTTTCTTATGGCATTCTTTTCTGTACCAGAAAATGAAAAGGAGAAAACCCAAGGAACAGAAAAGACCGCCTGCAATAAATGCCGAAGAAAGCGTACGATCTGCAAGCCAGCCGAACACAGGATTGAGAAAGGCACTGATAAGATCCAGGAACATAGCCTGGATACTTAAAAGAGAGGCACGGCTGACAGAGGAAATCTGACGGTTCTGAAGCTCTGTCTGCAAAGGCTGAAATAAAGCTCCAAATCCCTGAATGCCTAAAATGCATATAGCAGAGCAGACGGGATTTTTAGAAGACGCCAGAAGGCTGGTCTTTCAGAATTTATTTTCTGTAAAGGATTTTTGTTTTCTTTTTGACGGGTATCCTTGAGAAAAAGAGCACAGATCAGGGCCCCGCCATAAGCCGCCGCTGTGAGTAAAGCCGCTTCTCGATAATGTTCGCCCAGAAAAAGAGAAAAACAGGCGGAGGCAGATAAAAGCCCTGCAGTTCCCATTCCTTCATAGATTCCAAAAGCTTTTTGGGAACTGCCGGGGGAAGCGCTGAGATATAAAAGACTTGTATCTACCCCTGACAGACCGGAGACTGCAAAGCTGAGAAAAACACGTTCCAGAAGAAAGTCAGAAAAAGTATAAGCTTTCCAGAATATCAGCTTTGAAATAAAATAAAATCCGCAGCACAGAATCATAGTACTCCTGTAGCCGATCTTATCTGCTACAATGCCCCAGGGAATTTCCAGAAGAAGACATAATAAAAGGGATAAACTTTCTATAACGGAAATTTGAAAGACTGTCAGTCCGGCCTCCTGGCGGTATAAAACCGCAGCCGGGCTGTAAAATACCATTCCCTGTAAGAAAGCAATCCCGTATAAAAGACAGAGATTTTTCTTCATGATATTCTATTATCCTTTCCATATACAGTTTGATGCCAGTCAAAGACCCCGTTGCAAGCATACGGGGCATTAGACCCTTGCGGCAGTCGCCAAATGGCCATGCAAGCATGCCCGCTTGGCTCGTCGCCCGCAGGAATAAAACAAGAGCCTGTCAAAATTCATGGTAATAATCCGTGATCTGGTAAGACTCTGGAAAATGACATCAAATGGGTTTGGAAAAGATAAAACTATACATAATAAAATCTCCTTGCAACATTGGAATGAAACAAGTATAGCTGTTTCCACGGAAAAAGCCAACATTTAAACAGCATTAATAACAACAGCCCCCGGGGTAGTGTAAAAAACTTTGTGGCTTTGGTAAAAAATGGCTCCTTTTTGGTAAGAATTACAGATATGACAATTCTTATCGAAAAGGAGTTTATTTATGGCAGTAGCAAAAGACCAAATCCGACAGATTATTA
>DWYL01000362.1 GCA_019118685.1 Candidatus Blautia merdipullorum | reverse complement strand
ATTCCGCATATTTTCCATAAAGGGGAACCCGCTCTTCATACAGGTCTTTGAGAGTCTGTCCTTCTTTCAGCACTACGCCTCTGCCGATCAGATTACTCAGCCTTTTCTTCAGGATCTGGTAATCTAATTTCAAATAAAAAACCGTTCCGATCTCCTGAAGATGTTTCATGGCTTCCTCACAGTAGACCACGCTCCCTCCGGTGGCGATCACAGATTTTTCCGCTTCAATGGATGCATTGACTCTGTTTTCAATCTTGAGAAATCCTTCCTGGCCTTCCTTGGCTATAATATCCTTCAGCAGCTGCTTTTCTTCTTTCTGTATCAGCAGATCCGAATCAATAAAGGTATAGCCCAGCACCTTGGCCAGAATAACACCTACGGTGCTTTTCCCTGATCCCGGCATACCGATCAACACAATATTTTCTTTCATTTTTTCTGTTTTTTCTTTCTCCTTTTTTTAATACTGTACCCGAAGGTTCCCAGCTTTTTCCCAAGGCCATAATACTCTCCATGGGAATACACAATAGGGCGGGCCAGTGCCAGATCAAACTTTCCTCTTTCATCCATATACTCTTTATCCACATGGACTGCCAGTACATCCGCCATAAAGACACAATGGCTTCCGTAATCCTTTGTCTCCCGTACCCGGCACTCGATAGACACCGGAGACTCCTTGATCATAGGCGCTCCCACATGGGATGCGCTCTCTCTGGTCAGACCGGTCTCCATAAACTTATCTGCTTCCCTTCCTGATTTTACCCCGCAGTAATCTGTGGCAAAAGCCAGCTTTTCTGTGGTAAGATTGATCACAAACTCTCCTGTTTCCTTTAGCATCCTGTAAGTATACCGCTCCGGCCTGACAGAGATTGAAACCATGGGAGGATTGGTGCATATAGTGCCGGCCCAGGCCACAGTGATAATATTATCCCTGCCTTCCTCATCTGCCGCCGTTACCAGGACTACCGGAAGAGGATACAACATATTTCCGGGTTTCCATTCAATTTTGCTCATATCCGCCTCCTGCTTAATTATTATTCTGCTGCAGGGTTCCGATAAAAGCCGGAATCAGCTGCTTCTTTCTGGAAACAACCCCCGGAAGCATATAGCCTCCGTCTTTTTCCTTCACTTCAAAGGACTCTTCCACCAGCCTTCCGCTTCCTTCACCATAACAGAGAATCTCCGAAGACTCCTCCAATATGTCGGTGAGCATAAAGAATACCATAGAAATACCGTTTTTCCCGCATTCATGCTTCATAACCGGAAGCAGCCTCTTTTTCAGATCTTTCAGCTCCTGTGCATTCATAGAGCTGATCTGTCCCACGCCGAAATTCACCTTGTCTGAAGTGAACCGCTTGAAATCCTGGTAGAAAATAACTTCTATCGTTTTTCCCTTCAGGTTGCTTCCTGCCGTAAACATTTCTTTTGCAAATTCCTCAATATTGATCCCTGCGATCAAAGCTAAGGCTCCCGCCGCCATTTTATCTGAAGATGTACAGGTAGGGGATCGGAACATCAGCGTATCAGAAATGATAGCCGCGCAGAGAAGCCCTGCGATCTGAGGGCTGATCTCCAGAGATTTTTCTACATACATCTGATAAAGGATTGTAGCCGTGCAGCCCACCGGCTGATTTCGGAACATGATCGGCTGGAGAGTCTCTAAAGACCCCAGTCTGTGATGGTCTATAATTTCCAGGATTTCCGCGGAATCAATGTTGTCCACGGCCTGGGTCTTCTCATTATGATCCACCAGGATCAGCTGTTTTTTCTTCATTCCCAGAAGATTTCTTCTGGAAACCGTACCGATATATTTTCCGTGCTTATTTATTACAGGGAAGGCTCTGTGGCGGTTTTTTACCATAATATCCTTAATGTTATCTGTGTAATCGTCTGTCTGGAAGGTAATGAGATTATCCTTCTTCATTATATGTTTCACCGGAATACTCTGGTTGATGAGCCTGGCCACACTGAAGGTATCAAGAGCAGACTCTATGATCACACACTGATTTTTTTCCGCAGCCTCCTTGATATCCTGAGTGACTTCTGTGTGGTTGCAGACGATCATGCAGCTGACATTCTGTTCTACAGCACAGAGATGGTCCTCATGCCGGTCGCCCAGGATCACCAGATCATCCTCTTCCAGAAATTCACCCAGCTTATCCGGATGAGCAGCTCCTATCACTACTTTTCCCTTTACAAAATATCCATGAGGATTTCCTGTAACTACTTTCCCTTCCACAGTATTTGCTATACTCCTGTACTGGGTCTTTGCGTTGGAGAGAAAGTAATTATCATGGGCATCCATATAGGATTTGGCAATATCTCCTGTGGTGATCAGCCCCTCCAGCTTTCCGTCTGATTTTGTAATGGGCAGAGTCACTGCGCTGGTCTGCTTCATGATCGCCCATGCATCTTTTATAGAAATACTGTCCTCCACTCCGGGAGTCTCCCTGATCTCCATATCTTTTACCTGAGTTCCCACATCAGAGAGATACCCCGGCGCTTCCACGCCGAAACGTTTCAGTACATATTCGGTTTCTTCATTTATCTGACCTGCTCTTTTTGCAGCATACTTATTTCCTTTATTCAGGCGGTTCTTTAACTCCGCATAGGCAATAGCGGAACATACAGAATCCGTATCCGGATTTTTATGTCCGATGATATATATCTTTCTCTGTTTTGCCATCTTTCTAATCCTTTCTACAGGTAGTTTCCACTTCTTTTTTTATACTATCACACTTCTAATTTTCTGGCAATTATGATATGATACTAAGAGTGCAGGCTTATATCTTGCCAGTCTGCACCGCTACTAGAAAAGCATGATTTTAAGGAGGAGAAACATATGTCAGAAGAAACAAAAAAACATGAAACTATGGAAGATTATATGACAGAGATCAACGCATCCTTTTCTGATTTCCGGGATGACGATATGCTGATCTGGGACAAACTGGCTCAGATGAAGGAAGATAAAGCGGACTTTGAAGTTACTGTGGAAGGTATTGTAAAAGGCGGTGTGATCGCTTATGTGGAAGGAATCCGTGCTTTTATCCCTGTGTCCCAGCTTGACCTTCACTATGTAGAAAATCCAGAGGATTATTTAAAGAAGACACTCACTGTAAGAGTCCTGGAACTGGACGAACAGGAAAACCGCCTGGTTCTTTCCGCCAAAGAAGTGCTGAAAGATAAAGCCCAGGCAGAAAAAATGGAAAAGATCCAGAACATCAAAGTAGGCAGCATCGTGGAAGGTACTGTGGAGTCTCTTCAGACCTATGGAGCCTTTATCGATCTTGGGGATCATATCTCCGGACTGGTACATATCTCTCAGATATCTGAAAAAAGGATCAAATCTCCAAAAGCTGTGCTGTCCGTAGGTGATTCTGTAAAAGCAAAAGTCATAAAGAATGAAGACGGAAAAATCAGCCTGAGCATGAAAGCTCTGGCTGAGCCTCAGGAAGAAAAATCCGAAGAACCGGATTTTGAACTTCCTAAAAGCGAAGACATCTCCACTTCTCTGGGATCTCTTCTGAAGAACCTGAAAATAAACGGCTGACAGGAGAAATACCCGTGAAGAAAATACTGAATCGAATTTTTATTGAAGGACTCAGCGGAATGGCCTGCGGTCTTTTCGCCACCTTGATCATTGGTACAATCATCCAGCAGATCGGAAATCTTGTAGGAGGGAACTGGGGAACTCTTATTTATCAGTTCGGAAAATTTGCCTCAGCCATGACCAGCGCTGGAATTGGCGTAGGCGTTGCCTGCCGTTTCAAAGAAAGTCCATTGGTGGTTCTTTCTGCCGCCACTGCCGGCATGGTAGGCGGCTACGCAGGTAATATTTCTACCGGAACAGTTTTTACGGCAGAGGGCGCTCTCCTTCTTTCCGGCCCGGGAGAACCTTTAGGCGCTTTTATCGCCTCTTATATCGCTATCGAACTTTCCCGCCTGATCGCCGGAAAAACAAAACTGGACATTATATTGGCCCCTATGGCGGG
>DWYL01000361.1 GCA_019118685.1 Candidatus Blautia merdipullorum | reverse complement strand
ATGAATACCGGTCCTGCAGCAATCACTGTATTTTTTGTTTTATTGACCAGATGCCTCCGGGAATGAGAGAAACCCTTTATTTTAAGGATGATGATTCAAGGCTTTCTTTTCTTCAGGGGAATTATGTCACTCTTACAAATATGAAGGACCATGACATTGACAGGATCATAGAATATCATCTGGCTCCTATCAATATTTCATTTCACACCACGAATCCGGCATTGCGCTGCAAAATGCTTCGTAACCGTTTCGCAGGGGATATTTTTCCAAAAGTAGACAGATTATTTCAGGCAGGAATCGAGATGAACGGCCAGATTGTTTTGTGCAAGGGAATTAATGACGGAGAAGAGCTTGAAAGGAGCCTGAAAGATCTCTCCTCTTATCTTCCTTATCTGAAAAGCATTTCTGTAGTTCCAGTTGGTCTGAGTAAATTTCGTGAAGGGCTTTATCCTCTGAAAAGTTTCGATAAAAATGACGCCTGCATGGTTATCGATCAGATCGAGAGATGGCAGAAAAAGTTATTTGACCTGTATGGGCTTCATTTCGTCCACGCCAGTGATGAATGGTATCTGCTGGCGGAGAGAAAACTGCCTGAAGAAAGCCGCTATGACGGTTATCTTCAGCTGGAGAATGGAGTCGGCATGCTGAGACTTTTAGAGGAGCAGGCAGAAGAGTCATTAAGGGAAAAGCGGGGCGATGACAGAAAAATAAGACTGTCCTTTGCCACCGGCAGGCTGGCATACCCTTTTATCAGCCGCTATATGCAAGAGATCTGTGAGAAGTTTCCTAATGTTCAGGTCAGGGGATACGGGATACGAAATGACTTTTTCGGAGAAAAGATTACTGTTTCCGGACTGCTTACAGGTCAGGACATTGTAAAACAGCTTAAAGGGAAAGAACTGGGAGAATATCTTCTTCTTCCCTGCAATCTGCTTCGAAGCGGGGAAAATGTATTTCTGGATGATATGACGGTGGAAGAGGTAGAGAAGGAATTAGAAGTGCCTGTGAAAATCGTAGGGGAAGAAGGAGCGGATCTGATAGAAGCTGTCCTGAACCGGGAAGCAGGCGGAGAACATAAAAGGAGACAAATGTATGAGCAAACCGATTGTAGCTATAGTGGGACGGCCGAATGTGGGGAAGTCTACACTTTTTAATGCTTTGGCAGGAGAAAAAATTTCTATAGTAAAAGACACACCGGGGGTTACCAGGGACAGGATCTATGCCGATGTCACCTGGCTGGATAAAACATTTACTTTAATCGATACCGGAGGTATTGAGCCGGAGAGCAAGGATATCATTCTTTCCCAGATGCGTGAACAGGCACAGATCGCCATTGATACCGCAGATGTGATTATTTTTATGACGGATGTTCGTCAGGGACTGGTAGATGCTGACGGAAAGGTTGCAGACATGCTTCGCAGAAGCAGGAAGCCGGTGGTCCTTGTTGTAAATAAAGTTGACAGTTTTCAAAAGTTTATGATGGACACCTATGAATTCTATAATTTGGGAATCGGCGAGCCGGTGCCGATCTCGGCAGCTTCTATGCTGGGGCTGGGAGATATGCTGGAAAGGGTGACGGAGCATTTCCAGGATATATCTGAAGAAGAGACGGAAAACGAGATCCCTAGGATCGCAGTGGTAGGAAAACCTAATGTGGGAAAATCCTCTTTGATCAATAAGGTTCTGGGAGAAGACAGAGTGATCGTCTCTGATATAGCCGGAACCACCAGAGATGCCATAGATACGAAGGTATCCTATCAGGACAGAGAATATATTTTCATTGATACTGCAGGACTTAGAAGAAAAAGCAAAATAAAAGAGGAACTGGAACGATATAGTATTATACGTACAGTGACCGCTGTGGAGCGCGCAGATGTGGTAGTCATGATGATCGATGCGGAGGAAGGTGTTACAGAACAGGATGCCAAGATCGCAGGAATTGCTCATGACAGAGGAAAAGGGATTGTTATTGCAGTAAACAAATGGGATGCAGTTGAAAAGGACGACAAGACCATTTATAAATTTACAAATAAAGTCAAAGAGGTTTTGTCTTTTATGCCATATGCGGAGATTATGTTTATTTCAGCAAAAACAGGACAGAGGATCCCGAAACTTTTTGAGACTATCGATATGGTGCTGGAAAATCAGACTCTTCGTATCCAGACAGGAGTCCTTAATGAGATTATTACCGAAGCGGTGGCTATGCAGCAGCCTCCTTCTGATAAAGGAAAGAGACTGAAGATTTTTTACGCAACACAGGTTTCGGTAAAACCCCCTACCTTTGTTATATTTGTGAACAGCAAAGAACTGATGCATTTTTCCTATACAAGATATCTGGAAAATAAAGTGCGTGAGGCCTTTGGATTTAAAGGCACATCTCTGAAATTCATTATCAGAGAAAGAAAAGAGGGGGAATAAAAAATGTTGGAACGTATTGTATGTTTGGCTGTAGGTTATGTGCTGGGGCTTTTCCAGACGTCCTATATTTATGGGAGAAAGCAGGGAATTGATATCCGGGAACATGGAAGCGGAAATGCAGGAACTACCAATGCATTCCGCACCATGGGGAAGAAGGCTGGAGCACTGACTTTGCTGGGAGATATTTTAAAGTGTGTGCTGGCGATGGTGATCGCAAGGCTTTTGTTTGGCGGCAGCTTTGGAGATGATATACGTCTCCTGGAACTTTATGCAGGAGCTGGATGTATTCTGGGGCATAATTTCCCCTTTTATCTGAAATTTAAAGGGGGAAAAGGAATTGCAGCGTCAGTAGGACTTCTTCTGTCTTTTGACTGGAGGATTTTTCTGATCTGCGCAGTTGTATTTTTTGCACTGTTTTTTACTACCCATTATGTTTCGCTGTGCTCTCTGGCCGGATATCTCTGCTTTGTGATCCTTCTTGTGCTCTTTGGACAGACAGGGATGTATCCCTGCAGTCAGCCGGTGCTTTATGAAATGTATGTGGTGGCGTTTCTGCTGATGACTCTTGCTTATTGGAGACACAGACAAAATATCGGCCGTCTGATCCATGGAAATGAAAACAAGATTTTTCTCAGTAAAAAGAGGTAGTGAATATGGCGAATATCGGAATTATCGGTGCAGGAAGCTGGGGGACGGCTTTGGGAATCCTTCTTGTGAATAACGGACATAAAACCACGCTCTGGTCTCACAGACAGGAGCAGGCTGAAGAACTTGACAGAACAAGGGAGCATCGGGAGAAACTGCCTGGGGTCCGTCTTCCTGAAGCGCTGGAGATTACTAATGATCTGGAAAAGACCCTGGTTGGAAAAGATATTCTGATCATGGCAGTTCCCTCTGTGGCGGTGCGGCAGACAGCAAAAAAAATCAAGCCTTTTATACGGTACGGACAGCTTATTGTAAATGTGTCTAAAGGAATAGAAGAGGGTACCTTGATGACTCTTACTGATATCATAGGAGAAGAAATACCGGAAGCAGTACCTTGCGTTCTTTCTGGCCCAAGCCATGCGGAAGAAGTCAGCCGGGGCCTGCCTACTACCTGTGTGGCAGGAGCAAAAGAACGGAAGACTGCGGAATATATTCAGAATATATTTACAAGCCCTGTATTCCGGGTCTATATCAGTCCGGACGTATTAGGTATAGAATTAGGCGGCGCTTTAAAAAATGTTATCGCCCTTGCTGCAGGCGCAGCAGACGGTCTGGGATACGGAGACAATACGAAGGCTGCTCTTATTACAAGGGGAATTTCAGAAATTACCAGACTTGGGATAGCTATGGGGGCAAAAGCAGAGACTTTCTACGGACTTTCCGGAATTGGAGATCTGATCGTAACCTGTGCCAGCAAGCATAGCCGGAACCGAAGAGCGGGAATCCTTCTGGGTCAGGGAAAAACCATGGAAGAAGCTATGAAAGAAGTAAAGATGGTAGTTGAGGGCGTATATTCTGCAAAGGCAGGATGGGAGCTTTCACAAAAATATCATGTAGAAATGCCGATCATCCAGCAGGTAAATCAAGTGCTTTTTGAGAGTAAGACACCGGATCTTGCTGTTCAGGATCTGATGCTGAGGGATAAAAAAATTGAATCCTGGGATGCTTCCTGGAAAAATGAATAGATACAATGATATATAAAGCATAAAAACAGGCCTTTTCTCTCTGAGAAAGCGGACATTCCGGTTTTTCAGAGAGAAAAGGCCTGTTTGCATAATGAGAAATGCTATGTATAGAGAAAAATCTCTTGCTGCTATAGAATATAAGGCATCATATCGTCAGGAACGCCTGCCACCCGCTGCTGGGCATCCATTGCTGTTATAGCTGCCATCTCTTCGTCAGAGAGGGCAAAGTCAAAAATCTGGCTGTTTTCTTCCAGGCGTTCTTTGTGTACAGATTTGGGAATTACACTGATCCCCTGCTGAACAAGCCAGCGAAGTCCTACTTGGGCAGGAGTTTTCTCATGCGTTTTTCCGATCTCAAGCATCAGATGACTTTTCAGATAAGCCCCCCTTGCAAGAGGCGCATAGGCCTGAAGGACAATTCCTCTTTCTTCACAGTAAGCTTTCAGTTCAGGATGGTTAAAAAGAGGATGAAATTCTACCTGATTTACAGCAGGAACAACATCTGAAACGGTCTTTAAAAGTTCCAGATCAGCTATGCTGAAATTAGATACTCCGATAGATTTTGCCTTGCCATCGGCGCGGAGCTTTTCCATTACTTTCCAAGTATTTCCAAAGCAGCCTGGTACTGGCCAGTGGATCAGATACAGATCCACATAGTCCAGACCCAGCCGCTCCAGACTTCTGTTAAAGCTGTCTTCTATATCGCCAATTCTCTGAGCAGTATTCCATATTTTTGTAGTTACAAATAAGTTTTCTCTTGGTAGATCAAGAGCCTGTATACCTTTACCGACTCCTTCTTCGTTTTTGTAGAAAGAAGCTGTATCAATCAAGCGGTAGCCAGAGGAAACAGCATCTGATATTGCCTGTTTCAGCTCCAAGTCATCGGTGGCTTTATAGACACCAAGGCCTAACAGCGGCATTTCTCTTCCGTCATTTAAATGAATCACATGTTCACCAAAAGACATATACTAAACCTCCTTTTACAATCTTTGATAGTATATCATGAAAATGTGAAGAATGTTAGTCATATTTATTAAAATTCCCATAATATTGCAAATAAAAATCCACAAAAGAGAGGGGGCAGAAGAGGGGAGATTTCACATTAATTATAGAAGAAGAAAAAGCTAAAGAAAACTATCAGGAACGCACTTAGAAAAATACATAAAATAGCTTGATAAAAACAGGGAAACCATGTATAATGAACCTAATTGATAAATTATTGTCATTCAGTGCGCCCAAATGAAAAATATGGGCCTGGAAAGGATGGAAAAATGCATTTAATCAAAGACGAAAATGGAAATGTGATTCCCCATGGAGGAGAAGCCCATCAGCATGAACATTGCGGCAGCTGCAACGAAAATTGTCAGGAAAACTGCGGGCAGGAAGTTGTGGCTCTCTTGAACTATATGCTGTCTCATAATGAGCATCATGCCCAGGAGCTTGATCAAATGGCTGAAAATCTCCAGAAACTTGGAATGGAAGATGCAGCCAAGACAATCAAAGAAGGTGTCTCTGATTTCCAAAAGGGGAATATGCGTCTGGGACTAGCGCTGACACTGGTAAAAGAACATTTAAAGGAGGCGTAGGTCATGTGTCTTGCAACGGTTCAGAAAGAAAGCGATAACACGGTAATCCTGAAAATGGTCAGCCGTATTGATGTAGATGGCGATAAGGTGATTCTCCGGGATATTATGGGAGAAACAAAGACCATTGAGGGCAGGATCCTGATGGTGGATCTAGCCAACAGTATAGTAAAACTGGACTGCCAGTAATATAGGTTTTAATGGGGAAACCCTTAAAATAAAAATACAATATGCGGAGGTAAAGAGCAATGAATTTGGCAGAGGCCACGAAAGAAAAGACTGATCTCATCCCGGTTACTCATTTTACCGTTATCCGTAACAAGAAGGAGGGAATCCGGGATGGCTGGACCAGTATCTGGCGGGAGGTGTAGATCAATGCCGGCTCTTCAGTCTGACATTGCAGTATCCCGGACTGGAAACAGCTGTTAACATGGCTCTGCCGCAAAACAGCAGAGAGGGAATTATTCAGAAGACTTCCCTGGTACTGTCTGTTTTTTATCCTTTTAAAAAGGAGTTGATGGAAAACTGTTCGAAATGCTCTATGATAGGAATTAAAGAAAGAGCATCGGAAAGCCATCAAACAAGCGGATGAATACAATGCTATGGGCATTCATGGTATCCATCTGCATGCATTAAACAAGTGGAAAGAGTATCGGAAATCGCTGAGAGATCTGGACTTTCTGCCCTTGTTTAAAATTCAAATTCAGGAGGCGCCTGATTTATGGCACATGTAATTGCGGTCGCGGGAAAAGGCGGCGTAGGTAAGACAACATTAACAGGCCTGATCATTCAGTATCTGGGCGAAAAAGGAAAAGGCCCGATCCTTGCAGTGGATGCAGATGCCAATTCTAATCTGAACGAGGTTTTAGGAGTAGAGGTGGAGACTACCCTGGGCGAAATCAGAGAAGAAGTGGCAGGAGCAGAGATGGCCTCTAATAATCCAATTCCTCCGGGGGTGTCGAAAGCAGACTATATGGAGTTCAAATTTGATGATGCTCTTGCAGAGTCTGATAATTTTGATCTGCTGGTCATGGGACGCACTCAGGGAAAAGGATGCTACTGCTTTGTAAACGGACTTCTCCAGGCACAGATCCAGAGGCTTGAAAAAAATTACCCTTATATTATTGTGGATAATGAAGCTGGTATGGAACATATCAGCAGAGGTGTGCTTCCGAATATGGAGACGGCGATTTTAGTCAGCGACTGTTCCAGAAGAGGTGTTCAGGCTGCAGGCAGGATTGCTCAGCTTATTAAAGAATGCAATATGCATCCTAAGCAGATAGGACTGATTGTAAACAGAGCTCCTGACGGTGTACTAAATGAAGGTACTAGAGAGGAGATTGAAAAACAAGGTCTTAAGCTTTTGGGAGTAGTTCCGCAAAATGAAACGGTTTATGACTATGACTGCAACGGTACGCCAACCGTTGACCTTCCGGAGGACTCGCCTGTGAAAAAAGCCCTTCGGGAAATTGTGGACAAATTAGAATTTTAAAAGAGAGGCGACATAAAGGAGGATAACATGAGTGAATTCAGATTAACTACAGTAGAAGAGTTTGAAGCTGCTACTGCGAGACTGTTAGAGACAGGTGCCAAAGTAGGTGCGGATTCCTGGCAGGCTCGTGTAAAGAACCAGACCCCCCATTGTAAATTTGGAGAAGAGGGCGTATGCTGCCGCATTTGTACAATGGGTCCTTGCCGTATCACTAAAAAAGCTCCCAGAGGAATCTGCGGATGTGATGTACACGGTATTGTAGGGCGTAATTATCTGAAGTTTACAGCAGGCGGAGCTGCTACCCATTCCGATCACGGACGTGAGATCTGCCACACACTTTATGCTACATCAGCAGACGGATGCTATAAGGTGAAAGATCCTGATAAATTGATCCGCATTGCAAAAGAGTGGGGAATTGAGACAGAAGGTAAAGATATTTATGATCTGGCTCATGAGGTGGCTTATGAAGGCCTTATGGAATATGGAAAACCATTTGGAAACCAGAGATTTTTAAAGAGAGCTCCGGAATCACAGCAGAAATTGTGGGAGGAAAATGAACTGGCGCCTCGGGCTATTGACCGTGAGGTATCATGTTCTTTACATATGTCTCATATGGGCTGTTCTTCTAAACCAGAAGCGCTGGTAAAACAGGCGATCCGTGCCGGACTTTCCGATGGATGGGGCGGTTCCATGATGGGAACAGAATTTTCTGATGTGCTCTTTGGTACGCCGAAGCCGGTTGAGACAGAGGCAAACCTGGGCGTTATGGTAGAGGAAAACGTAAATATCGTTGTTCACGGACATGATCCCAGCCTGTCAGAGATGATCTGCGAAGTGGCCGACAGTCCTGAGATGGTCGCTTATGCGAAAGAAATGGGAGCTAAGGGAATTACTATTTCTGGTGTATGCTGTACTTCCAATGAAGTTGCGATGCGTCGCGGAATCCCAATGGCAGGCAATTTCCTGCAGCAGGAAAACGTAGTTCTTACAGGCGCCTGTGAAGCCATTGTAGTGGATGTGCAGTGTATCTTCCCGGCGTTAGGACCTTTAAGCAAATGCTTCCATACAAAATTCATTACAACTTCACCGATCGCCCAGATGCCGGATTCTGAGTTTATCCGCTTTGATGCTCATTCAGCACTGGAAAAAGCAACTCAGATCGTAAAGCTGGCCATTGAAAACTTCAAGAACAGAAAACCTGAACTTGTATACATACCTCAGATGAAGCAGAAAGCAACAGTAGGATTCTCCACAGAAGCAATTGTAAAGGCTCTTGACGGTGTTGCAAATACACAGGTTGATGAACTCGGAACTACAAAGCCGCTTCTTCAGTGTATTACTTCTGGCGTATTAAGAGGTGCGGTAGCTATGGTAGGTTGCAATAACCCGAAGGTTCGTCCCGACCTGGCTCATATTGAACTGATGAAGAAAATGCTTGCAAATGATATTATTGTTATTGCTTCCGGCTGTTCCGCACAGGCTGCCGCAAAAGCCGGCCTTATGGACAAGGCTGCAAAAGATGTCTGCGGCGATGGCTTGAAGAGGGTGTGTGAACTGGCTGATATTCCTCCGGTTCTCCATATGGGTTCTTGCGTGGATATTTCCCGTATGCTGGTTCTGGCGGCAACTCTTGCAAAAGATGCAGGTCTTCATATTTCACAGCTGCCAGTTGTAGGATGTGCTCCGGAATGGATGTCTGAAAAAGCGGTATCTATCGGAAACTATGTTATCGGTTCTGGTATTGATACTTTCCTGGGCGTTGATCCTTACGCTTCAGGTTCCAGTGAAATGGTTGAAATCCTGACAAACGGCACCAGACAGTGGTGTGAAGCAGCGTTTACTGTAGAAAAGGATATTGATAAATTAGGTGATGCCATGATGGCAAGGATCGAAGAAAAGAGAGCTGCCCTGGGCATCTGATGATTCTGAATCATAACTAGGAAAGGTGAATGACATGAAAATAGCAGTTACAGGAAAAGGCGGCGTGGGAAAGACTACATTTGCAGCAACTCTTGCCCGGCTGTATGCAGATGAAGGGAAGCATGTGCTGGCAGCGGATGTTGACCCGGATGCAAATCTTGGACTGGCTCTTGGCTTTGATGAAGAAACTCTGGATTCTATTGTTCCTATTACCAAGATGAGAAAACTCATTGAAGAGAGGACCGGAGCGGGAGAAGACAATCAGTTCTATAAACTGAATCCCAAAGTAAGCGATATACCGGATACCTATTCCAAAGAGAAAAACGGTGTTAAGCTTCTGGTCCTGGGAACTGTGGAAACCGGCGGAGGCGGTTGTGTATGTCCGGAGCATGTAATGCTCCGGAGGATCATCAACAATCTGGTACTCCACAGAGATGATGTGGTGATCATGGATATGGAAGCCGGACTGGAACATCTGGGAAGGGGAACTACAGAGTCCATGGATCAGTTTATAGTAGTGATCGAGCCTGGCGCCAGAAGTGTCCAGACATATAAAAACGTAAAGCGTCTGGCAGACGACCTGGGTGTAAGACAGGTACGAGTAGTGGCCAATAAGGTGAGAAATGCAGAGGATGAGGAGTTTGTCAGAAGCCGTATTCCGGCTGAAGATTTCCTGGGCTTCATTCACTACAACACAGAAGTTATGGATGCGGATCGTCAGGGAAAATCTCCCTACGATTTCAGCAATACAGTAAAAGAAGAAATTACCCAAATAAAAAACATAATCGATCAGGGATTATGAAATGTTAGGAGGAAAAGACATTGACTTTATTTGAAACAGTATTCAGCGGAAATGACGCTGTCTATGGATTGACAGAAAACGCAATTAATGCTGCCATCGAACAGCACGGAGCTGACAAAGCTGTCAGCTTTCCTAATACAGCATACAGCCTGCCTTGCTACTATGCTGTAACAGGTGTGAAAGTTGGAACATTAGGCGAATTAAAAGAAGCTCTGGGCGTTGTAAAATCTCTTATGACAAGAGAAAACAGAACTCATGATGTTTTCATGTCTGGTGTCGCAACAGCTCTTTGTGCTGAGTTTATCGAAGTGCTGAAATACATTGACGGAGCAACTCCTTATGAAGAGCCTTGTTACGGACATCTGGCAGATGCCGTGATACGTGAGCTGGGTGTTCCCCTTGTAACAGGAGACATTCCAGGTGTTGCTGTTATCTTAGGAAAAGCGCCTACTACTGAGGAAGGCGTAGCACTGGTTAAGAGCTATCAGGCACAGGGTATTCTGGTAACTCTGGTTGGCGATATCATCGATCAGCTGGCAGAAGCCGGTATGAAGACTGGTGCTAACCTCCGTGTAATTCCTTTAGGAAAAGATGTTACATCTGTTATTCATGTTGTATCTGTTGCTCTTAGAGCTGCTCTGATCTTCGGTAATATCACACCAGGAGACGCAGGAAATCTGATGAAATACACAATGGAACGTGTTCCGGCATTCGTAAACGCTTTTGCTCCTTTGAATGATGTGATCGTAGCTTGCGGAGCAGGAGCTATCGCTTTAGGATTCCCTGTAATCACTAACCAGGAGGGGGTTGCAGAAGTTCCAAAGAGTCTGATCTGCCAGCCGGATGTAAGCAAATTCAATGCCACATCTCTGGAGGCCCGTGACATTAAAATAAAGATCACAAATATTGATATTCCTGTTGCCTTTGCATCTGCATTTGAAGGTGAGATCATCCGCCGCGGGGATATGCAGGTAGAGTTCGATGGATCCCGTGTAGACTGTGCTGAGCTGGTACAGGCTGTAGACGCTACAGAAATTGAAGATCATAAGATTACCATTGTAGGTCCTGACGTAGATGGGATGGAACTGGGCAGCAAGAACACAATTGCCTATGTTGTAAAAGTTGCCGGAAAGAACATGCAGTCTGACTTCGAGCCGGTTATCGAGCGTAAGTTCCATAACTATATCAACTGTATCGAGGGCGTATACCATACAGGACAGCGTGATATGCTCCGTATCCGTATCGGAAAAGAAGCATTTAATGCAGGCTTCCGTCTGAAACATATCGGAGAAGTTCTGTATGTTTCTGTTAAAAATGAGTTTGATGCTGTTGTTGATAAATGTGAAGTGACTATCTACACAGATCCTGCTGAATGTACAAGAATCCGTCATGAAGTTGCAATTCCGACCTTTGAGAAACGTGACGAACGTCTGGATACTTTGACAGATGAATCTGTAGATGTATACTACAGCTGTATCCTGTGCCAGGCCTTTTCACCCTCTCATGTATGCGTGGTAACTCCGGAACGTCTGGGACTGTGCGGAGCTGTTTCATGGCTGGATGCTAAAGCGACAAACCAGCTGGATCCAAATGGACCATGTCAGGTGATCACAAAAGAAAGACCAATCGATGAGAGAATCGGTGAATATGAAGATGTAAATGAAGCAGTTCAGAAATTGTCTCAGGGGGCTCTTCAGGATGTATCTCTGTACTCTATTATGGAGAAACCAATGACTTCCTGCGGATGCTTTGAATGTATCTGCGGTATCGAGCCATTCTCCAATGGTGTTGTCATCACAAACCGTGAGTATGCCGGAATGACTCCTCTTGGAATGACCTTCCCAGAGCTGGCTTCCATGACAGGCGGCGGTGTTCAGACACCTGGATTCATGGGACATGGAAAACACTTTATCTCTTCCAAGAAATTCATGAAAGCAGAAGGTGGTATCGAGCGTATCGTATGGATGCCTAAGGAACTGAAAGATACAGTTGCAGAAAGACTGAACAAGACTGCAAAAGAATTGTACGGAATCGACAACTTTACAGATATGGTTGGCGACGAGACAATCGCTACAGATCCAGAAACACTGGTTGCTTTCCTGACAGAAAAAAATCATCCGGCTCTTGCTATGGAACCAATGATGTAATATTAATAAAATGCACAATATCTGGAAATGGGAGATGCCTTTAGAGGCCTCCCGTTTCCTGTATAGAAGTAAATTGACAAAAAAACTCCATTTAATATGTGACAAACAGAGTATTGTTTTATAAAGTTTTTTGTATAATATTACGGGGGAAACTTGTCAATATTGCGCTTAATGTAGTATAATGTAGGCGGCAAAATGAGGGCTGCCATTTACCTCTTTGCCGTTTATATACGATGGACGGTACGCCTGGCGGATCGCCTGTTGTCAAGAATAATATGAAGGAGGCTCATAGAAATGCCGTTTAATCAGAAACCACAGAAGTTCAATGCAAGCATTAATACAGTTGAGATTGGATGCGGGGACAAAGCCATTAAATTAGGAGGAGAATGTACATTCCCTTTCTATACTTTTGATGCACCCATGGAAAATGCACCAAAGATCGGTGTAGAAGTTTCCGATCTGGGTATTGCTTCTAATATTCCAGGTATCCAGAAGTTTTACGAAGGCGCTTCCACTATTGGAGAAATCGCAAAGAAAGCAGAGACTATGGAAGGCGCTGATTTTGTATGCCTGCGCTTAGAGGGCGGGGATCCTAACGGGGTAAACAAATCTATTGATGAATTAATCGAAGTTGTAAAAGAAGTTGCAGAAGCTGTTACTTGTCCTCTGGTAGTAGAAGGATGCAAGAATGTTGAAAAAGACACAGAACTGCTTCCAAAAGTTGCTGAGGTTCTTCAAGGAAAGAATGCTCTGGTAATGTCTGCAAGAGAAGAAAACTACAAAGCTGTAGGAGCAGCAGCAGGTCTGGCTTACAACCAGAAAGTAGGAGCAGAATCAGCCGTTGATATCAACCTTGCAAAACAGCTGAACGTTGTTATGACTCAGCTTGGCGTTAAGGCTCAGGATATTGTTATGAACGTTGGTTCCGCTGCAGTTGGATATGGTTTTGAGTATGTTGTATCTACAATGGACCGTATCAAAGGCGCTGCATTATCTCAGAATGATAATATGCTTCAGATGCCTATCATCACAGCAGTTGCTGATGAGGCATGGAGTGTAAAAGAGGCTATGGCTACTGAAGAGGATATGCCTGAGTGGGGTCCTCTGGAAGAAAGAGGAATCAGCATGGAAGTTCAGACAGCAGCAGCTGTACTGGCATCTGGCTCTGACGCTGTTATCCTGAAACATCCTCAGTCCGTTGCTACTATTTCAAAAATGATTAAAGAATTAATGTAATCGTAAAACAGGAGGATATTAAAAAATGGCATTAACAGGTATTCAAATCTTTAAAATGACACCAAAGAAAAACTGTAAGGAATGCGGCTGCCCTACATGTATGGCTTTTGCTATGAAAGTTGCTCAGGGCGCTCTGGAAATATCCAAATGTCCGCATATGTCTGACGAAGCTCTGGCCGAACTGTCTGAGGCTACAGCTCCTCCAATGAAGACAATCAAAGTCGGAACCGGCGAAGGAGAATATACTTTAGGCGGCGAGACTGTTTTATTCAGACATGAAAAAACTTTTGTCAGCAAGACAAGATATGCAGTAGCTATCTGTACAGACATGGATGACGCTGCAGTTGATGCGAAAATTGCTGAACTTCAGAAGGTTGATTATGAGCGTATCGGTGAGAGAATGCACGTAGAAATGGTTTACGTGAACTATCAGGACGGTGCAGACAAAGACCGCTATGTAGAAATGGTGAAGAAAGCAGCAGCAACAGGAAAGACTCTGATCCTTGGCTGCAAGGATGCAGAAGTGGCAAAAGCTGCTCTGGAAATATGCAAAGACGGAAAACCTGTATTAAACGGAGCTACAGCAGCAAACTATGCTGCAATGAATGACCTTGCAAAAGAAGCAGGTGTTGTTCTGGGTGTATCCGGTGCTGACTTAAATGAGATCTATGATACAGTAGCTGCTTTAGAGAAAGCCGGCAACAAGAATCTGGTGATCGACGCTACAGGAGCTTCTGTAAAAGAAGCATATGCAAACGCTGTACAGATCCGCCGTGCTGCACTGAAAGATCAGGACAGAACTTTCGGTTATCCTACAATCGTAAATACAGCAGCTATCGCTCGTGGAGACAGAAATCTCCAGCAGGCTCTGGCTTCTCTGTTTACTGTTAAATATGGTTCTATCGTTGTTATGGAAACTCTGGATTATGCAGAAGCACTTCCACTGTTCGGTCTGAGACAGAACGTATTTACAGATCCTCAGAAACCAATGAAGGTTGAACCGGGTATTTATGCATTAAATGGCGCTGATGAAAACTCTCTGTGCCTGACAACTGTAGACTTTGCTCTTACATACTTTGTTGTTTCCGGTGAGCTGGAGCGTTCCGGCGTGCCATGCAACCTGATCATCTCTGATGCAGGCGGACTTTCCGTATTAACCGCATGGGCAGCAGGAAAATTGTCTTCTACTTCTGTTGCAACCTATATCAAAGAGAACGTAGAAGATAAAGTAAAATCCAGAAAGCTGGTTATTCCTGGTAAAGTTGCTGTATTAAAGGGTGACATCGAAGCTAAGCTTCCTGGATGGGAAGTAATCGTTGCTCCTCTGGAAGCAGTACAGTTAGTAAAATTCCTGAAAGATTTAACTGCTTAATGTTTGCACAAAGAGCTTGTTAAAACAAAAATTTTTATAAAAGGAGAAACATTATGGCAAAATTTATTACAATTGGTGAAAGACTTTCCACCACTGCACCTGCAGTAAACAAGGCTTTTACAGAGAGAGATCCTGAACCGATTCTGGCAAGAGCAAAACAGCAGCTGGACGCAGGCGCTGTTTATCTGGATGTAAATATCGGACCGGCTGAGAACGATGGAGAAGATTTAATGAAATGGGTTGTAGAACTCCTCCAGTCTAACTTCGACAACGTTCCTCTGGCACTGGATACATCCAATAAAAAGGCCATTGAGGCAGGTATTTCTGTATATAACAGAGCAAAAGGAAAACCAATCGTTAACTCTGCAGATGCAGCAGGCAGAATCGAATATCTGGATCTGGCAGCTGCTAATGATGCGATCTGCATTGCTCTGTGCAATGGTGAAGGGCTGGCTAAAGATAATGATGAGCGTATGATGTACTGCCAGACACTTCTGGAAAGAGGTATGGAGCATGGTATGGATGCTGCTGATATCTGGTTCGATCCTTTATTCCTGGTTGTAAAAGGCATGCAGGAAAAACAGATGGAGATCCTGGAAGCTATCAAGATGTTCAGCGATATGGGACTGAATTCTACAGGCGGTCTGTCCAATAACTCTAACGGTATGCCAAAACATATCCGTCCGATCATGGATTCTGCAATGGTTGCTATGGCTATGATGCAGGGACTGACATCTGCTATCGTTAATCCTAACGACAAGAGACTTATGGAGACAATTAAATCCTGTGATGTTCTGAAGAACAACACATTATATGCAGATTCTTATCTGGAGCTGTAATTTCTGTAAACAGCGATTCTGACAAACAGATCAAGAAAAACATATGAGAAAGGAGCTGCTGCACATTTATGTGCGGCAGTTCCTGTATAAAAACAGAGAAAGGCAGAAATTCCTATGTTTAAGGTGACTTTTAAATTCGAGAGCGGCGAAGATGTCACGACCTTTGCCCAGGAAAACGAAAATCTGCTGGAAGTGGCCCGGAAGGTAAACGTAGCTATCGATGCCCCCTGCGGCGGAAATGCTTCCTGCGGAAAGTGTAAAGTAAAAATTCTGGAGGGGAATATTGATTCTCCAAAAACCCGGCATATTTCTGATGAAGAATATAATGGAGGGTGGAGACTGGCATGTGTAAGTAAGGTGACAGGTGACGTTGCAGTACAGGTACCTGATATTGCCTCTGCTTACCGCAGTCGAATGAAAGTTGCGGATTTAAGTTCTAAGGAAGAAATCAAGATTTTCGAGAATGCGAAAAATGATATAGAAGCAGCAGGAATCGCCTTGACAAACAGTATGGGTATTCTGGACATAGAGATGAATGTGCCTACACTGGATGATACTATGCCGGATAACGAAAGATTTATCCGTGCGATTAAGAAGAAAACCGGTGCGGCAAGAGTACGTCTTCCTTTCCAGGTGCTGAATAAAATTGCTCGTATTTTCCGTGAATCGGCTTTCCAGGTACGCTGTGTGATCCGTACTTCTGCAAATAAGGATGATATTTTTGTATATGATGTATATCCAAAGGATGCAGAGGTAGTCATCGGCGGACTGGCAGTGGATATCGGTACCACAACTGTATCAGCCCTGCTGATCAATATGGAAACCGGAAAAATCATCGGAAAAGCATCTGCCGGTAATGGACAGATCCGTTATGGCGCAGATGTGATCAACCGTATCATTGAGTCTATGAAACCGGAAGGAAGTAAAAAGCTTCAGGATGCGGTAATCAAAGAGACCATCAATCCTATGATTGAGCAGATGTGCAGAGCCAGCGGGTTTAATCCTGACCATATCTACCGCATGTGTGTGGCAGGCAATACGACCATGAACCATCTGCTGACCGGAATGGAAGGCGATCCTATCCGTATGGAGCCGTACATTCCCACTTTCTATAAAACCAATTCCCTGTTTGCCTCTGATATCGGTATCCGGATCAATCGGGACGCCCATATCATTATTGCTCCCAATATCGGAAGCTATGTAGGCGGGGATATTACTGCCGGTGTCCTGGTCAGCATGCTGTGGAACCGGCCGGAATTTTCATTGTTCATTGATTTAGGAACAAATGGTGAATTAGTCTTTGGAAACTCAGATTTTATGATGAGCTGTGCATGTTCCGCAGGACCTGCCTTTGAAGGCGGAGATATCAGCTGCGGTATGCGGGCTACAGACGGAGCTATTGAGGCTTGTACTATTGATAAAGAAACAATGGAGCCTTCTTACCGTGTGATCGGTGAAGAAGGACAGAAGCCTATCGGCCTTTGCGGCTCTGGAATTATTGATGTGATTGCGGAATTGTTCCGTACAGGCATTATCAATCCTAAAGGAAAATTTATCCGGGAGGGAAAACGTATACGTCATGACCGTTATGGCATGGGCAGTTACGTTCTGGCCTTTGAAGAAGAGGCTGGCTCCGTAAAAGACGTGGAGATCAACGAAGTGGATATTGACAATTTTATTCGTGCTAAGGGAGCTATTTTCTCGGCTATCCGTACTATGCTGGCATCCCTGGATTTCGACGTGGAGATGATTGACGATGTTTATGTTGCGGGAGGTATCGGAAGCGGAATCAATATGAGAAATGCTGTGCGGATTGGCATGTTCCCGGATATTCCGCTGGAAAAGTTCCATTATATTGGAAATTCTTCCCTGTCCGGCGCTTACACCATGCTTCTTTCCAGAGAAGCAGAGCGTAAATGCTACGATCTGGCATCCAACATGACCTATCTGGAACTGTCTGCAGTTCCAACCTATATGGATGAGTTTGTTGCATGCTGCTTTATTCCCCATACAGACACATCCCTGTTTCCTTCCTGTACCCAGGAATAGACTATAAAAATATCCGAGGTGAAAGTATGAATTTCGATTATGCAAAAGACAGCAAAGAACAGCGCCCTTATGAGCATTATCTGGAGGCTTACAAAGATTTAGATCCTGAAGAGATCAGTGAGCGGACCGGATTTCCCTATGATAAGGAAAAGGGTCTGTTTACCGTACATCTTATGGGAACTACCTATCTTGTTTCATTCCCGGATTATGAAATTCACCATGAGGAGGATTCCATGGGAGTCTATCCTCTTGAAGAAGCAATGAATGCGAAAATTCTCATTGTCCGCTATATGGCGGAGAGACATGCGGCGCCTTCTTCCGGTAAGTTTATTACTTATCATGAAGTTCCATGGGGAGAGGTGTATTTCAGACAGTTCCAGGGCAGATGCCTTATGCGCTTTGCTTTTTCCTATGGAAACAAACTGGAAATGTTTCAGAAGATCATGGAACATCTGGGAGCAGAAAGATCTGCTGAAGGTGATTGTTCCTATAAACTGGAATTTATGGACAATCTTTTCGTGAAATTTATCCTCTGGGCAGGAGATGATGAATTTCCCCCTTCCTCACAGATCCTGTTTTCCGACAACTTTGCCGCCAGCTTTGCGGCAGAAGATTTAGCTGTGGTGGGAGATATTTCCATCAATATGATGAAAGCATTAGAAAAAAAGCTGTCTTAAAGATCAGATAATGTGAAGTAATAGTAGAGTAGGTATTGCGCGTTAAGTGTCATGGGATGGGAAGTTGTCCATGAACGAAGGTGATCTTCGGATCTTCCACGATGTAATATTGCATCCGCTACTACATTAAAGACTTGAGATTATAAATTCTTCTCTTTGGTGTAGTAACTACTATACCAGAGCATAAGTTTCTTTGCCCGGGCCAGGACTGCAAAGGAAAAGAAAAACCTGGCATGGGGCGGACAGCCGCAAGAGGAGGATTTATAACAAATGAAAAACGCAAACAAAATTAGGATTATGGCGTTCGCAGGTGTGATCATCGCAATGAATATCGTACTTGCAAGATTAGTTGCTATCAATATCGGACCGACACTGAGGATTACTGTGAGCCAGACACCTGTGTATCTGGCCGGTTTCTGGTTCGGGCCGGTTGTGGGAGGAATCTGCGGATTTCTTGGAGACCTGATTGGAAGTCTGCTTCAGGGATATGCGCCTAATCCTTTGATTTCTATATCGGCTATTTTGGCAGGTATGATACCAGGAGTTTTCCGGCATGTAATGGAGAAGAAGCCGGAGTTATGGAAAGTTTTGGGAGTTTTAGCTATCCATGGTGTAGTAGGAGCTCTTGGATTTACCTGTATAGGCCTTCATATTTACTATGGAACACCCTGGTCAGTACTTTATGCCACTCGCATTGTACAGACCATCATGCTCACAGCAGTAAACTCGGTTTTAGTATTCTTTTTATACAAAAGTCCTCTGACCGGATTTGTAAAAAGAAGTATGGCCGAAGGAAAAGGCAGAATACATCAGATCAATACTGCGGATAAAAGCATGAAATAGAAAATAATATGGCTGTGGCCATTTATTTACGCATTTATTAATGCGCAGACAATAGGAAAGGAAATATTGTCTGTATATAAAAAGGAGGTATTTGATATGGGATTCAAATCAGACATTGAAATTGCACAGGAATGTGTCATGGAGCCAATCACAAAGATTGCAGAGAAAGCAGGTATTGACGAGAAATATCTGGAACAGTACGGAAAGTACAAAGCAAAGATCGACTACAACTTACTGAACGAATCCGACGCTCCAAATGGAAAACTGATCCTTGTCACAGCTATCAACCCTACACCTGCAGGAGAAGGAAAGACCACTACTACTGTAGGTCTGGCAGACGGTATGCAGAAATTAGGCAAGAAAGTTATGGTTGCCCTTCGTGAGCCATCTCTCGGACCTGTATTCGGTGTAAAGGGCGGCGCTGCAGGCGGCGGATACGCACAGGTAGTTCCTATGGAAGATATCAACCTGCATTTCACCGGCGACTTCCATGCTATCGGCGCAGCAAACAACCTGCTGGCAGC
>DWYL01000360.1 GCA_019118685.1 Candidatus Blautia merdipullorum | reverse complement strand
GAGAATATGGGACGGTGATCCGCCAGCAGGGAGAAAAGCTTCAGTTTCTCCTGGATTCCCTGGTGAAGATATCCAGGCTGGAAAACGGGATCATACAGACAGTCCCTCAAAAAGGGGAGCTAGGTGAACTGGCCTGCCAGGTAAAAAGCCTTATGGAACAGAAAGCCGGAGAGAAACAGATATCCCTTGAGGTAAAACCGGGGAAAGAAAAGGTCTATGCCTGGTTTGACCGGAAGTGGACCAGGGAAGCACTGATGAATCTGGCGGATAACGCAGTGAAATATACGCCGGCTGGTGGAAAAGTCACCCTGGAAGTGGTTTCTTACAGCCTGTTTTCCAGGATTGACGTCCGGGATACGGGGATCGGCATAGAAGAGGAAGAACTGCCGGAGATCTTTCAAAGGTTTTACCGGAGCCGGGACGTCTTTTCAGAGGAAGGGGTAGGCCTGGGCCTGTATCTGGCAAGAGAAATTGTCAGAAGCCAGGGAGGATATATCAAGGTTTCTTCAAAGAAAGGGGAGGGAAGTGTCTTTTCCGTATTTCTTCCCAGCGAAAAAAGAGAAAATGTCTCCAGACTGTGATATTTCAGAAACGGTCTGGAGATTTTTTTCTGCTATCCTGTCCTTAAAGAAATCCGGGCCTTTGGGTTTGAACAGGATACCGGGGAAAAGGAGGCATTATGAAAATACTGGAAGTAAAAGATCTGAGAAAAATATACGGAAAGGGAGAGACTCTGGTGAAAGCCCTGGACGGGGTCAGCTTCTCTGTGGAGAAAGGAGAATTTCTGGCAGTGGTGGGAACCAGCGGCAGCGGAAAGTCCACCCTTCTCCATATGATGGGAGGGCTGGATATTCCTACCGGCGGAAAGGTACTGATTGATGGAAAAGACCTGTCTTCCATGAAGGAGGAAGAGCTGACTATCTTTCGGAGGAGGAATATCGGCTTTGTATTCCAGAGCTATAATTTGGTCCCTATGCTGAACGTTATGGAGAATATCACCCTGCCCCTGGGGCTGGACGGCAAAAAGCCGGACAGGGAATACCTGGAAAATGTGATCGGCATGCTGGGTCTGGAAAAGAAGAAAAACAGTCTTCCCAGCCAGCTTTCCGGAGGGCAGCAGCAGAGGGTGGCCATTGCCAGGGCTCTGGCGGCAAAGCCGGCCATTTTGCTGGCTGACGAGCCTACAGGGAACCTGGACAGCCGGACCAGCCAGGATGTGCTGAGTCTGCTGCGGATCACCTGCCAGCAGTTTCACCAGACCATGGTGATGATCACTCATAACGAAGAAATCGCTCAGACAGCGGACCGGATCTTGCGCATTGAAGACGGAAAACTGGTGAAGGGAAGTGATGACTATGGTATTGGTGAATAGCAGAAAGACCATCTGGCTTCTGACCAGGCGTTTTCTAAAGATCAACCGGGGGAGAAATATCATTGCAATCCTGGCGGTGATCATGACTGCAGTAATGTTTACCGCTTCTTTTACCGCAGCAGTTTCAGTGCTGCGCTCAACTATGAATCAGGAGATGCGGACCAGTATGGATTCCAGCCAGCTCTCTATCCAGGACCTTACAGAAGAACAGTTCCGTCAGATCAGCCAGTATGACAAGATCAAAGAGATGGGCTATACGATTTTCTTGTCGGTGGCGGAAAATGAAGAACTGAAGACCATCTCCACAGAAATGCGTTATGCAGATGAAAACGGGGCCAGGAGTTATCAGTGTCTGCCTACCCAAGGAACACTCCCCCAGGGGGAGAAGGAGGCGGCTGTCAGCACTATTGTTCTGGATCTGCTGGGCGTACCTCATAAGATCGGCAGTACCGTGACGCTTACCTATAGTGCTTCGGGGAAACAGATCACAGAGGATTTCCGGCTCAGCGGTTTCTGGGAAGGAGATCCTCTGCCAAAGGCCCAGCTGGTGTGGGTTTCCAGAGATTACTGTCTGGCCCATATGAAAACCGCCACAGAGGAGACCATTGCAATGGGAGATTTTGAGGGGGACTATAATCTGAGTCTATGGTTTGACAATATCTTTAAGCTGAACCAGTATAAGGAAGAAATCGAGGAACTTTATCATGTGTCCGATACTCCTGCCAGGATGGATATTCCTCCGGCTTATGACAGGCTTTTCGGAGAAGACGGTTTTCCTTTTGCCACGGTAGGGGCGGTGATTTTTCTGGTCTTTTTGTCCGGTTATCTGATCATTTATAATGTGTTTCAGATTTCGGTAAAAAACGATATCCGGGCCTATGGCCTTCTGAAGAATATCGGGACTACGGGAAGGCAGTTAAAGGGGATCGTCCGAAGGCAGGCCCTGCTCCTGTCCGGAATAGGGATTCCCATTGGCCTGCTCCTTGGGTGGCTGGCCGGCAGGGCCATGGTGCCTTATCTTCTGGAATCGGATCTGGGGGCAGAATCCCCGGAAGTTCTGGTCAGCACCAGTCCCTGGATCTTTCTGACTGCCGTTCTTTTCTCCCTGGCTACGGTCTATATTGCCTGTATGCGTCCCTGTCATATTGTATCGAAAGTGTCTCCTGTGGAAGCAGTGCGGATGACAGAAGGATCTGCCAGGAACCGGGAGAGAAAAGGCCATAAGGTCACTCCGGGGATCATGGCCCTGGAAAATATGAAAAGGACCTGGAAGAAATCTGTACTGGTGGTGTTATCCTTGGCCCTTCCCATCTTCCTTCTGAACTGTATCTATACAATACAGAGAGGGTTTGATTTTGACATTTATATAGATACTTACATCTCTTCGGACTTTAAGATCACAGGATCCGGAACTATGGCTCAGTATGCCGATCTGAATGCACTGACTCCCGAGATATTAGGGGATATCCGGAGTCAGGAAGGCATAGAAAGCCTGGCCTGTGTCTATGACACGGAAGAACTCCATCTCCTAAACGAGAAAGAGTATAAGATTCTGGAAAATATGATGGATCTTGCAGAAAAAGAAAAAATTTATGACAGCGCCTGGGCCAAAGAAGAGAGAAAGCGCCTGGAAAGCAGACAGATACCCTCTCATGTATTGGGAATCAACCAGGCGGCCTTTGAGAAAATGGAATTTCTGGACAGCTCCTGTACCTGGCAGGAATTTTCAAAGGGAGACTATGTGATCGTTTCCGCCAGTACCTATGGCTTTGGGGGATATTCAGAACCGGGGGACAGGATCACCCTTGAGATCGAAGGACAGAAGAGAGAGTTCCAGGTCCTGGGGGTGGGGGCCGTGCCTTATGATCTGGAGTATCCTTTCGGAGCAGGTACTTATTATGATATTTCTTTTTACCTTCCGGAAGAGACTTATCTTCAGATGGGAGGAAATACGGGGGCGATGACTGTGGGGATCGAGGCAGAGGAAGGAGAGGAGAAAGCACTTGGAAAATGGCTGGAAGACTATCTGGCTGATAAGCCTCAGCTTCTCATGGAGTCCCGCATGGAACTGGAGCAGCAGTGCAGCCAGTTTGCCGGAAAATATATGTTGATTCTGGGTCTTTTGTGCGGGGTGCTGTTTGTCATCGGCGTACTGAACTTTTTCAATACTTCTGCGGTGTCTGTGATCAGCAGGAAGAAGGAGCTGTCTTTGCTGGAAGCGGTAGGAATGACCAGAAAGCAGGTTCTGAGAATGCTGTGTACCGAAGGAGGGATCCATTTCCTGGCATCTCTCTTGCTGGCGGATACAGCAGGGATACCTCTTATGCGAGAAGTGATCGCAAGGACCGCAGGCAGAAGTTTCTTCTTTACCTATCACACTTCCATAGCGGTCAGCCTTCTGGCCATTCCCCTTCTGGCCTTCATAGCCTGGGGAGTTCCCAGATATCATTACCGGAAAATGTGCCGGGAGACTGTTGTGGAGCGGATCAGGGAAGAGTAGGTTTTGGGGGGATTCTTTACGATAGATAAGCAGACGTTTGTGTGGTATACTGTATAGTAGTAGAAACTATGGACTTAGCAGAAAAGAAAGCAGGAGTGATATCATATGTTAGTAAGGGCAGATAAAAAATGGGATTATGGGATTGGAATGATAAAGGTAGACGGCCTGGAGCCTACAGAAGATATGAAAAAACTCATTGAGAAAGAGAAAAAAGGGGAGATTTCTATGGAAGAAGTGCGCAAAGCCCTGGATCGAAAATACAAGATGAAGGAATAGTGAAATGAAAGATCCTTATTTATATCCAGATTCCGAAGTGCTGAAGAATCTGGCAGGTATTCATGATACGGAAGAATTAAAGAATATGGAGGCGGATTATACCTTGCTCCGTCTTTCGGAGATTGCGGAAGGCGATTCACTGGAAAGGTTCAATTTCCAAACACTTTGCGGACTTCATTATCGGATTTTTCAGGATGCTCTGGAACGTGGACAGGAAATGAAAGGGCATGTAGCAAAAATGATCCGGGAAAGCAGATTGGCTGATACGGAAGAAAGAATCAGGCAGATTATCTTGTGGAACAGGAAAGAAAAACGAGACCACTTACCGGAAGAGATCAAAGAAAAGATCATTCATTGGGAAAAAGAGAAATAAAAGAAAGAACGGGGAAATAAAAGGATTTACAGGAGGAACTTTGAAAATGAAAGAAGACAGTAAAAACGACTTATTTGAGAAGGCGCCTATTCCCAGGGCTTATTTCACTTTTGCCCTGCCGGTGGTGTTCAGTATGGTGGTTTCCCTGGTCTATAATATGGTGGATACCTTTTTTATCGCTCAGACCGGAAATACAGATCTGGTGGCGGGAGTTTCTTTAAGCGCTCCTGTTTTTACCCTGATGATCGCTCTGGGGGATATTTTCGGACTGGGGGGAAGCTCGGTGATCTCCCGGCTTTTCGGTCAGAAGCTGGATAAAGACGGGAAGCGCCTCAGTGTGTTTTGCTTTTACGGCGCTATTGCCTGCGGAATCCTGGTGACTGTGCTTCTTCTGCTATTTAGGGGGCCTGTACTTACTCTTTTAGGGGCGGACAGGGATACCATGACCTATGCCTCCCAGTACTATACCTACATTGCCCTGGGCGCTCCCTTTATCATTGTGTCCTATACACCCCTGAACCTTCTGCGGACAGAGGGATTTGCCACTGCTTCCATGGTGGGAAGTATCCTGGGAGCTGTGGTGAACATGATTCTGGACCCGGTCTTTATCTTTACCCTGGGGATGGGGGCTGCAGGTGCGGCTATTGCCACGGTGATCGGAAATATCTGTACAGATCTGTTTTTCCTGTGGTTCCTTTTGAAGAAAAGCAGGCGGCTGTCTGTGGATCCCAGAGGATTTCATATCCAAAAGGGAGAACTGGGACAGATCTTTGCCATTGGGATTCCAGCTTCTGTTACAAATTTAATGCAGAGCCTGGGAATGGCCCTTACAAACCGTTTTCTCCTCCCCTATGGAAATGACGCTGTGGCGGCTATGGGGATCGTGATGAAGGTAAACCTTATCGCAGTGCTGGTACTGGTGGGACTGGCTTTCGGCGTCCAGCCTCTCATTGGCTACAATTACGGAGCGAAAAACAGCAGACGTCTGAATGGCATTCTGAAATTCAGCTATGGAGTTGAATGCGGAACAGCAGCGGCTCTGGCTTTGCTTTTGTCTGCAGCGGCCCCGGCATTGATCCGGATTTTTATGAAGGATCCCGGGATCATTGAGCTTGGGGTTCCCATGCTCCGCTTCCAGCAGGCGGGAATGATCTTTATCGCCGTAGTGCTGGTGACCACAAGTATTTTTCAGTCTGCAGGAAAAGCTATGGGGGCCTTCCTCCTGTCTGTGAGCAGACAGGGCGTGATCTTCGCCATTGTGATCTTCCTGGCTTCAAACACTTTTGGCTACAATGGCGTCCTGGCTTCCCAGGCGGTTTCAGATTGTCTCACTGCCATCCTGGCGGCAGTCCTTCTGTTCCAGTGGATACATAAAGAAAAAGGAAGCACTTTCAAATTTTGAAGCAAACCGCAACAGAGCCAATAAACACTGTTCCAATAACCACAAGGGATACTGGACTTTTAGAAGATATTAGCTTCGAAACTCAGGAGAAAAAAGAAACGCTGGAAATTTTCCGGTACTACGACGGAAAACAGGGAAGAGCTCATGAAATGACCGGTAAGGCAGAAGCCCATTCCGAGAGGATGGCATCCTGCCTTTTTTTAGGTAAAATAGAATTGATTGTCAAAAAAATCTGATTTATAATAAATATTATGAGTCGCCCATTTGCCGGGCAGCTCATAATATAGTGTTTTTGAAAATTACAAGAAAGGAAGGCGATCCTGTATTATGGAACAGAGGAGTATTTACACAAGAGCAGAGGAAGTAAAGGACAGGTTTGGTATGACGTCGGAGGAAGCAGGCAGACTTGATAAGATCATAGAAAAATATCCGATGTCTGTTCCTGACTATTATTTGTCCCTTGCAGATTCCTCTGATCCGGAAGACCCGATCCGCAGGATGTGCATTCCTTCCCCGGAAGAACTGGACAGCGGAGGAGATACAGACACCAGCGGAGAAGCGGATAATACAGTAGCTCTCGGGCTGCAGCATAAGTATTCGGCGACAGTGCTGATCCTGTCAACCAACCGGTGCGCAATGTATTGCAGACATTGTTTCAGGAAGCGGATGGTGGGTGCTACAGAGGCTGAGATCAACAAAAATTTCCTGAACACAGTCCGTTACATATCGGAACATAAAGAAGTGTCAAATGTACTTCTGTCAGGGGGAGATTTTCTCATGCTTTCCGATCAGATGATAAAGAGTTATCTCCAGGCATTCTCAGAGATGGAACATCTTGACTTTATACGCCTTGGAACACGGATACCGGTGGTGATGCCGGATCGGGTGAGGAAAGATCTGGAATTGCAGGAAACCCTCAGAGAATATGCAAAGAAAAAGCAACTCTTTATTATTACCCAGTTTAATCATCCCCGGGAGATCACGAAGGAGGCTTTTGACTGTATCCGCATATTCAGAGAGGCAGGGATCATAGTCCGCAATCAGACGGTGCTCCTTAAAGGCGTCAATGACAGGCCGGAGATATTAGGAGAGCTGCTCCGCAGGCTGACGGCTGTTGGTGTCCTCCCTTATTATGTATTTCAGTGCCGTCCCGTGCGGGGGGTGAAGAGCCGGTTTCAGGTTCCCCTTGAGGAAGGGGTCAGGATCGTAGACGGGGCAAAAGAAATGCAGAACGGCCAGGGGAAGAGCTTCCGCTATTGTATGTCTCTTCCACAGGGAAAAGTTGAGATATTAGGAAAACTTGAGGACGGGAAAATGCTTTTTAAATTCCATCAGGCAAAGGAAGAAAAAGACAGCGCAAGGATATTTACAAAAGAGCTGGAGCCGGGCCAGTGCTGGCTGGAATTGGAGTGATCCGGGAAAAGGGAAATGTCTTTTAAAAGAAATAGAAAAGAAATATAGCCACAGAAAAAAATATCTGTTATACTATATGCAGATAGTGAATATCCCGCTGAGGGCGGGAGTCAGGGATTCAGCAAAGGCGCTGACGGAGAGAGAGAACTCTGTCAGCGCCTTTCAATTTTTATCAGGAGGTTATTTATGGGAGCCTTTGACAGAGTTTTAAGCGGTATACCAGGTCTGGATGATCTGCTGGATTATATCCGCATGGGAGACAATGTAGTGTGGCAGGTGACAGATCTGGAGGAATTCCGGTATTTTATGGAGCCTTTTGTAGAGCAGGCCATTGGTGACAAGAGAAATCTGATCTACATGCGGTTTGCAGACCATGAGCCCCTTCTTTCCCCCAGAGAAGGGCTGAAGATCTTTGAGTTTAATCCGGATAAAGGCTTTGAAGCCTTTACCGTGGATATTTACAACCGGATCACCATTGAGGGGAAAGACGCTTTTTACGTGTTTGACAGTCTTTCTTCCCTTCAGTCTGTCTGGTATACAGACCTGATGATGGGAAACTTTTTCCGGGTGACCTGCCCTTATCTGTTTAAACTGGATACAGTGGCTTATTTCCCACTTCTCAGAGGAAGACATTCCTTTGACGCCGTGGCCAGAATCCGGGATACTACCCAGCTTCTTCTAGACGTTCATAGGGGAGATAAGCTTTATGTCCATCCCTTAAAGGTGTGGAACCGGTATTCTGCTAAAATGTTTTTGCCTCATTCCTGCAGTATAGATCTGGAAGATTTTAAGGCGGTAGACGGAGGCGTGGCCTTAAGCCGGTACTATCAGATCCTGGAAGAGGAAGAGGCCCAGAAGCAGGACCAGAACTTTGACAGCCACGACAGGTTTTTTTCTATGGCAAAGCTGGAGTACCAGCAGGGAAGGTTCCGGGAAGAAACAGAAAACCAGATTCTGGAAAGTACCATGACCAAGGATAAACGGCTTCAGGAAATGCTGAAGAAATATTTTAAACCAAAAGATTATTTCAAGCTCCGGGACCGGATGATCGGCAGCGGCGCTATTGGAGGAAAGGCCTGCGGCATGCTCCTGGCCAGAAAGATCGCCCACACTCTTTTGCCGGAGTACCGGACCCACAGCGAGGCCCACGATTCCTATTACATTGGTTCGGATGTATTTTATACCTATATTGTATCCAATAACTGCTGGGAGACCAGGATTGCCCAGCGGACAGAAGAAGGCTATTTTGAGAAAGCAGGACAGCTTCAGAAAGCCCTGCTCTCCGGAGAATTTCCCCCTAATATCCGGGAAAAGTTCCGTTCGGTATTGGAATATTTCGGCCAGAGTCCTATCATTGTCCGTTCTTCCAGTTTTCTGGAAGACGGATTCGGCAATGCCTTTGCGGGAAAATATGAGTCTGTGTTCTGTGTAAATCAGGGAAGTCTGGAAGAGCGGCTGAAGGTCTTTGAGGACGCAGTACGGAGGGTATACGCCAGTATTATGGACATATCCGCTCTGGAGTACCGGAAACAGAGAGGTCTGGAACACCAGGATGAACAGATGGCTGTGCTGGTCCAGCGGGTTTCCGGCTCTCACTGGGGAGATTATTTCTTCCCTGCAGCGGCAGGAGTGGGATACAGCTACAGCGCCTATAAGTGGAGCAAAGACATGGATCAGAGCGCCGGGATGCTCCGGCTGGTGGCAGGCCTTGGGACCAGGGCCGTAGACCGGACGGAGAACGATTATCCAAGGCTGGTAAATCTGGACCGTCCCGCCGTATCCATGCAGACCAATGTGGCGGATAAACATCGGTTTTCTCAGAAAAATGTGGATGTGCTGGACACCAAGGCAAATCATCTTCTCACAAAAAGCACAGATTCCCTTATGGAAATCCTGCCTCTCTGGTATAAACGGGCGGTGATGGAGAGAGACTATGAGGCAGAAGAGGCCCTGAACCGTATGGGACGGTGGCGCCAGGTGTGGTTTGTTACCTGCCAGAAACTTCTGGAAAACCGGGAGTTTACCGGGCTAATGCAGAAGCTTTTGAAGACCCTGGAACAGGTCTATGGAAATCCAGTGGATATTGAATACACAGTAAATATAGATGAGGAGGGGGACTTTGTGGTGAACCTTCTTCAGTGCCGGCCTCTATTTACGGGAAGCAGAGGGGGAAAAGTGGAAATCCCCAGTCTTTCAGAGGGAAAGACATTTTTTTATCTAAAGGATTCCTCGGTAGGCAATTCCCTGAAAAAACAGATCCATGTGGTTATACAGATCGAGCCGAAATTATATTATGAATATCCTTACGGAAAGAAGCACCAGGTGGCAGAAGCTGTAGGAAGGATTAACCGGTATTATAAGGGATCGGGGAAAAATCTTCTTCTCATGACTCCCGGCAGGGTAGGAACATCCTCTCCGGAGCTGGGGGTTCCGGTAACCTTTGCGGATATTTCCGCTGTCTGCGGGATCTGTGAGGTCTCGGACAGCCGGGCTGGCTATATGCCGGAACTGAGCTACGGCAGTCATATGTTCCAGGACATGGTGGAGGCGGAAATCTTTTACAGCGCCCTGTGGGAGGATAAGCGAAAGCTGGCCTATGATCCGGAACTCTTTGCAGAAGAGAAAAATCTTTTCCCGCAGATATGTCCGGATATGGAGGAACTTTTCCCCATGTTCCGGGTTACGGAACCGGAAAACCTCTATTACTGGAACGATGTTATGTCCGGGGAGACTCTTTGCCAAATTGCCGAAAGTTAGGATTGAAAAATAATCAGATATCGTATATACTGTACCTGTTAAATTAAAACAAGAGAA
>DWYL01000041.1 GCA_019118685.1 Candidatus Blautia merdipullorum | reverse complement strand
TTTATTCTACCTGCTGTGTTCCCTCGCCGAAATAGTAATATGCTTTTCCATTCTCCAGAGTAATTCCCTTTGCCCTGGCAAGTTCCTCTACGGTCACCAGCTTGAATCCCTTTGCCACCAGCTCTGGTATCATGCGGATGGCTGCTTTTGCAGACCATTGGTGAATGTCATGCATCAATACCACGGAACCATCCCTGGCATTATCCATAACGCACCGATAGGTCATATCCTCACTCTTAGTTTTCCAGTCTTTCGTATCAATGCTCCACATGATAATAGGAAGGCCGGAGACCGACCTTACCGTATGATTAAAAGCGCCTCCCGGAGGTCTCATGCTTGCAGGCGCCTTTCCCGCTATCCTCTCAATAATTCTGCTTGTCTTCTCAATCTCATTAGAGATCTGGCTACTGGAAAGGTTGGTGAGAATCGGATGGTCATAAGTATGATTTGCCAGTTCCATTCCCAGTTTCTCCATATGTTTGACCGTATTCGGATATCGCTCCGCATTCTGTCCCAGCATGAAAAACGTGGCTTTAGCATTGTTTTCTTCCAGACATTCCAATAATTCTTCCGTGTACTGCCCCGGCCCGTCGTCAAAGGTTAGAGCAACCATGGGCCTTACTTTCTCACTGTCGTATTTTCCGCTTTCATCGAAATAGCAATCTTTTCCATCGATATCATGCCAGCCTGTCTTTACATAACCATTTTCATCAAAGTAATATTGACTTCCGTCAACATCATGCCAGCCCGTCTCATAAAAAGTTCCGTCTGCATTAATGTATCTAATGCCTTGGGAATCCGACTGCCAGCCTCTTAACGTGATTTCTTTGAAAAAGTCCTTCGTGCCGGAGGCGTTCATCTCCGGCTGGCTTAAGGTTGTCGTCACCTGTGTTCCTGAATCTTCACTGACCTGTTCCGCCCCGTCACGGACTCTATCCGGCAGCAGCCTGCTGATCCCAAGAACTGTCAATGAAAACACAAGGAGCATTATGGCCGCCAAAGTTCCATAACACAAGTTGCGTTTTCTCCTCTGCTGCCTTAATTTTTCCTGACGTCTTTTGTTCATGGCCTTCTGCAATGAACCGCTGCTGCGAGAGCCTCTGGAATCTCGGAAACTTCCAGGATTTCCTGAGCCATACTGTATTCTTGATTTTCTGACATGCTGTGAACTCCTGGTAGAGCTGGAGTTTCTGGGACTTTCAGAAGTTCTTCTTTTGTTCATAGTAATTTCCTTTCTTCGTAATTTTTCCCCATTATACACAACACATCATGGCTTGTATACGCATCCCTCTTAGAATTTATTCTTTCTTTACAAAAGTTTCCAAATGCTTTAGTAAGCATTTTGTTTTTCTAAGAAAATGGAGCTGTCGCATTAATTGCGACAGCCCCATCTTCATTATTTTCTGTCCGGCTTCTATTCCACACTCTTCAGTGACTCTACCATATTGATTTCTTTCAGCTTAAAATACATGACAAAGTTTACAAAAGCAGAGAATACTGCCGTTAGCACTGCGCTGATCAGGAAGCTGACCAGGGATACATGCTGACCAAACATAACCATATCCACCCGGATAGTATGAATGATATACTGGTGAAGGAGAGTTCCCAGTCCTACACCCACCACAATGCCCATGAAAGTAAGGATAATATTCTCATGGTATACATAAGCCGCCACTTCCTGATCATAAAAGCCCAGGACTTTTAATGTGGCCAGTTCCCGGCGCCGCTCCGTAATATTTACATTGTTCAGGTTATACAGTACCACAAAGGCCAGAAGGGCTGCTGTTATGATCAGTACAATAATTACCAGCACCAGGGCCTGAAGCATATCGTTAATCTCTCTTTTGGTATCAGAAGTATAACTTACATTATACACACCCGGCTGCTGAAGGATTTCTGAACCAAGTTCTTTCTCTCTCTCCTGCCCTTCCGGGGTAAACTCTGCATACATCACCTCAAACTCAGCCGGTTCTCCATAGATTTTCTCATAGTATTCCGGCGACATGTATGCATAGTTCATAATGTAATTTTCTACCACGCCCATGACCTGTACTTCCTGACTGCTGCTGCCGTCCTCTTTTTCCATGGTAATGCTGTCTCCTGCACTTACCCCCAGGGTATCTGCCATCCATTCCGTAAGAAGGATCCCTTCGCCGTCCAGGGTGTAGACTTCCTCTGAGGTCCTGTTCTGCAAGACTGTCATGGCCTGGAAATCTTCCTTATTTTCCGGAACACAAAGATAGACTTCTCCATTGCCTTCTTCCGTACTTACATCCACCATTTCCATATGGACCATAGTAGATGCCGCCACATCTTTCTCATCCTCCAGCCATTGTCCCAGGTCTTCTTTTTCTTCATCCGTACCGCTGAAAGTTATCATTGCATCGTAAAGCTGGATATTATCGTATTGTATTTCAGCCAGATCGATTATGGAATCCCGCAGGCCAAATCCGGTGACCAGCAGAGCCATAGTGGCAGAGATTCCGAAGATTGTCATAAACAGCCGTTTTTTATACCGGAAAATATTCCGGAAAGTAGACTTTGTAGTAAAATTCAGCCGTTTCCAGATAAATGGTATGTACTCCAGCAGTACCCGCTTCCCTACCTTGGGAGCTGCAGGGCGCATAAGTTCTGCCGGACTCTCTCTCAGTTCATTCATACAGGACAGGCCTGTAGCCAGCATAATGCAGGCAAAAGATATCAGCATGGCCTGAATGGCAAACACCGGACGGTATGGAATATCCGGCTGTTTCAGACAGTCATACATAATTCCATAGCTGACCTGGATAACATAAGGGAACAGTTTCTGTCCCACCAGGATCCCCACAGCACCGCCGCTTAAAGTAGCGCTGCCTGCATAAAAGAGATATTTCATGGCGATATCTTTTTTGGAGTATCCAAGAGCCTTCATAGTTCCGATGTGGCCCCGCTGCTCTTCTACCATTCTGGTCATAGTAGTAAGGCTTACCAGGGCTGCCACCAGGAAAAATATCAGTGGAAAGACTCTGCCGATTGCACCGATCTGCGCTGCATTATCCTCCATTTCGCCATAATCTTCCACCGCATCATCTCTGGTATTCAGATACCATTCCGGCTGTTCCAGATCTGCCAGCTCTGCCTCTGCATCAGCAATCTGCTGTTCTCCATCAGCAATCTGGGCCTCTGCTTCTTCTTTTCCTTCTAAATAATCCGCCTCTCCATCTTCCAGCTCTTTTCTGGCATCTGCCAGCTCCTGTTCCTGTTCAGGGAGCTGAGCCCTGGCTTCTTCAAGCTGGGCTCTGCCGGAAGCAATCTGGGCCTCTCCATCTGCAATCTGCTGTTCATAGGCTGCAATCTGAGCCTGGCCGCTGTCTACTTCAGCCTGGGCCGCCTGCAGCTGTGCCTTAGCAGACTCCAGTTCCTGGCGTCCCTGAGCAATCGCTGCCTCGCCCTGAGCAATCTCTTCCCTGCCGGCAGTAATCTGAGCTTCGCTCTCCTCCAGCTGAGCCCTGGCTGTCTCCAACTGATTCCTTCCTTCTGACAGCTGGGCTTCCCCCTGGGCGATTACCTGCTGAAGCTGCTGTATCTGGGGAGTCAGAACAGTCTCCTGGGCAGACAGCTGGGCTCTTGTCTCTTCCAAAGACACTGTAAGATTCTGAATTTCTGCCTCCAGAGCAGCTTTCTGTGCTTCCAGTTCTCCAATCTGAGCCAAAATTTCTTCATCATTTGAGCTGTCTCCATCTGGATTCTCAGGGTCTGAAGAGGTTCCAAGGGACGCCTGGAGCTGATCGATCTGCCCCTGGATAGCCGCCGCCTGGCTTTCCAGTCCTCCTATAGCCCCTTCCTGGTCAGACACCGCTGTTCTGAGAGTTTCCAATGTATCTTCCATCTGCGCAAGCTGGGCTTTTCCGGTTTCCAGTTCTGACTGAGACTGGTTTAAGACCTCCTCCTGGGCAGCCAGCTGGGTCTTCCCGGCCTCTAATTCTGCCGCTCCCTGTTCCAGTTCAGCCTTTTTCTCTGTCAGCAGCTGTTCTGAATCATTAAGCTGGGCTTCATTTGCCTCAATCTCTGCCCATCCGGCGCTTACCTGAGCTGCACCTTCTTCCGCCTGGGCTTTGGCTGATTCCATCTGGGCTTTTGCATCGTCAATCTCCTGCTGGCTCTGGTTCAGCTGAGCTTCGCTGTCTGCCAGCTGCTGTTTTCCATCTGCCAGCTGCTTCTCTCCATCGTTTACCTTGGCCCAGCCATCATCCAGAGTCTTTCTGGCATCTGCAAGCTCCTGCTGGGCAGTGGCCCTTCCATCTTCCAGCTCGGCTCTAGCATCTGCAAGCTCACTCTGTGCCTCATCATAAATCTGGTCATATCTCCACTGGCACTGGGCCCCTGCCGTTTCTCCCAGAGTGTCCTGGACGCTGCTCACCAGTTCCTTGTATTCATCAGAGTAACATTCCAGGGTTCCTGCGCCTTCCAGCCGGATATTCATCTGGGTATAGACCTCCATATCAAAGGCCTCCGGCAGAACCACGGCAAATCCGGCGACCTGGCCATTTCCCACAGAGGCGCTGCCCCGGTTTATAGAGAGATACATGGGGCTGGTCCCTATGCCGGTGATCTCAAATTCTCCATTTGACAGCCCTTCCGGTTTATCTCCCTCCTGCTCTTCCTCATAAAGAGTGATCTTGTCTCCGATCTGACAGCCAAGGGCCTGGGCAAGTTCCGTATCCAAAAATATTTCGTCTGCCTTTTCCGGCAGCCTGCCTTCCTCTGCCTGGCACTTTGCCATATCACTCTGAGCCATCAGATGGACTACATACTGTTCTCCTTCACTGTCGCACAGATAGTCCGAGGAATAAGACAGTTCTGCTTCCTGCACTCCTTCTGTGTCCAGCACAGCCTCCAGATCTTCCTCCTGAAGGCCCATGGTACTTACTGCCTGGAGATCAAATAATCCCGTGTCATCCAGATATCCGTCTGTAGTGCTGAGCATATCCGGCATGGAGGCCCTCACCCCTGAAAAAAAGGACACTCCCAGCGCCGACATAAGGAACAGGGAAAGGAACCTGGGTAAAGTCCTTTTGATTTCCTGGCGTATATCCTTATGTAATGCTTTCTTTCTCACCCGCCATCCTTCCTTCCCGCTATCATAGTAAAAGGGGCCCTATAAAGTTATATAAATGATAAATTTAATATATACTTTACTGCCCCCTGCATTTTACATTTATAACATTTTTATTCCTGTTAAGATATATTATCTATATTAAAATTTTAAACTTTTTTTCCCTTTTTGTCGAGTAAAGAACTATAAAATTTTTATAATTCAAAACTTTCTATACCCAGCAATTTTTCAATTCCCCAGGCCACCCCGGCTCTGTCATTGGAAGGCGCAATCCAGTCTGCTGCCCTCTTACACTCCGGAGAGGCGTTCTCCATAGCAATCCCTATCCGGGCATAAGCAAGGAGCTCTTTATCATTGTCCCCGTCGCCAAAAGCCGCCAGGCCTTCTCTGTTTAAGCCCAGATATTCCAGCAGGAAACGGATTCCTGCATCCTTTCCCGAATCTCTGTGAGAAATCTCCAAAAGCTGAGGAACCGAAGAAGTGATATACACGTCTTTTACATTTTCCTGAAGAGTTTTCCACAAATCTCTCTTCTTTTTCTCACTTTTCACCACAATGTCCAGACAATCCAGCATCTCCTGGTTTTCCCGGATAAAGTTTTCCATATCTGCCACAGGCTCTCTGGTACTCTGGATATAGGGTATAGCCCTTTCGGTGGCCCCAAAGCTTACCGGGTCCTCCACATACTCTTTCTGAGCATAGGGTTTTCCCTTAATAAAAGCCTCAAAAACTACCTCTTCCTTCTCTGCACAGGCCAGAATCTCGTTTACGGAATCACCAGAAAGTCTGGACTGCTTCAGACATTTTCTGTCAGAAAGCCTGTACACTGCAGCTCCGTTAGATGTGATCCCATATTGGATACCTTCAATTTCCAGAATGTCCTTTGGCAGAGAATCCAGGGACCTGCCGCTGGCCGCCACTACCTGTATTCCTGCATCCAGAGCCTTCTTAATCGCCTCCCGATTTCTTCTGCCAAGTCTCCCCTGAGGGTTTAAAGTTGTTCCGTCCAAGTCTAAGGCAATACATGTAATCTTCACTTGTTCCACCTCTTCTCCTGTCAGATTCCTCTCTTTTGAAATTCTTCCCGAAAGGCTTCTGCTTCCTCCAGAGTATTTTTCCATTGATATCGTTTTAAATCTACTCTCCACCCTTTTTCTGTCAGTCTGACCTCCACCCCTTCCTGCTCCAGAAGAAGTTTCTGCATATCAAAAGTCTCAAAGGCCGCCGCTCCTGACAGAATCCCCTGGGCGTTTACCACCTTATATGCGGGAATATCCTCCCCCATGAGATTTCTCCCCAGGCCATATCCCACCTGCCGGGAATTTCCCGGTTTTCCGCAGAGCAGGGCAATTTGTCCGTAAGTGGCTACTTTCCCCTGAGGAATGCTTTTTAATACCAGGGCTCCTCTTTTATAAAAATCCATTTTATTTTCCATAAGTCTCACCTGTCTCCTGAGAAAGGACCTCTATCTCTCCCAGAGCTTTCAAAAACTGTTTCCGTCCATAGCCAGGGAATTCCACTTCCATAGTCAGTTCATTTTGAGAGAGCAGTATTCCCTCCCCATACTTTCTGTGACGAACCCTTAGGACAGGGGCCATATTTTCTGCTTCTTTCTTCTTCCGCAGTTCTTCCCGGACTTCTCTTCCCAGCTTCCGGAGAGTTTCTTCCCCTCTTCCCTTCCTGACGTCTTCCTCCCAGTCCAGAAGTTCCGGAGGGATTCCCAGAAGATATCGGCTTCCTTCTCCGGAAACTCCCGGCTCTCTTGGGTTGACATAATAGGAAAGTTCCAGCTCCTCTTTTGCCCTTGTCATGCCTACAAAAAACAGCCGCCGCTCCTCTTCCTCCTGCTCCATAGTTTTGCAGCGAAGAGGAATCAGCCCCTGATTCACACCGATCAGATATACCCGGTGAAACTCCAGTCCCTTTGAGGCGTGTAGGGTCATCAGCCGGACGCCCTTTAAAGATTCTTCTCTCTCCCCCATGATTTCTCCAAGGTTCATGCCATAGAGGGCCCCATCATTTAAAAAAGCTCTGGTCCCTTCCCAGAGAGACAATTCTTTTTTCTCACAGTATACTCTCAGCCATTCCAGAAGTTTCCCTGCCTGTTCTTCTCTTTCCTTATAGCCAGCCGAAGTAGGGCCAAAGGCTTCTCCAAGGCCAAAATAATCAAAGATTTCCCTCCACTTGGGAATCTTTGTATGGCCCAAAGACCAGTCCTGAAAGCCTTTCATCTGTTCATATAAAAAGCTCTTCCCTTTTCCCTCTTCCAGAAGGTCCCGGACTTTCTTTTTCGTAAGCTTCTCCCCGAATCCCGGATTCAGCAGCACGTCTTCCCCTGTCTGCCGGTCTCTGGGGTTTACAGAAAACCGAAGGATTTTCACCACCCAGTCCAGGGCAGGAATATCCTTTACCGTCTGTTTTACCGAAACCTGATAAGGAATTCCCCGCTTTTCAAAAACCTTCTCCAGAACCTCCCCCTGCCTCTGAAGACGGTAAAGGATTGCGGTATCCTCATAGCTCTCTCCTGCTTTATGTAAACTTTCAATCTGTTCCGCCAGATATTCTGCCTCTGTAAAAGGGTCATACTGCCGTTTTACCTTAATAAGCTTTCCCCCTTCCCGGCAGCCCTGGATCCTGGTCCCAAACTGCCGGAAATGATTGGCCGCTTCCAGGATCCTGGCGTTAGAACGGTAATTTACCGGCAGGGAAAGTTCCTTTGCCGAAAACCTCCTCTTCAGGGCAAAAAAGGTACTGTCGCTGGAGCCTCTCCAGCTATAGATTACCTGGTTTGGATCCCCCACGGCAAAAACTCTGGTCTCCTCTCCCACCAGAGCTTCCAGAAATCCCAGCTGGAGGTTATCGCTGTCCTGGATTTCATCTGCGATCACCCAGGCGGGGTGAAAACCTTCCTCTTTTATCAGCTCGGTGCTTACCAGAAGCAGGTCCGAAAAGCTCATCTTGTTCTCCCGCTGTTTTTCCTGTTTCAGCAGAGGGTACAGCCGGAACAGGTCGTCCCCATACCTGGAAACTTCTCTTCCTTCCAAATAAGCCTTGTATTCCTGTTCCAGACGCTTTTTCAGCCGGTTCTTATATTTGATATTCAATTTTTCTTCTTTAATGATCCTCTGGGCCAGCTCTGTTTCTTCTTCAGGTTCCATTACAGAGAAGTCCCTGTCCCAGCCGGCTTTTTCCACAGGGAGCTTTTCTTTTAAAAGCCTCAGGGCCACGCTGTGAAAGGTTCCGAACCCGGCTCTCTGCTCCGGAGAAAGTTCTGGCCCTCTGAGCAAAAGGCGGCTGAGGATCTCCTGGGCTGCCTTGTTGGTAAAAGTCAGCACCAGCATATCTTCCAGAGGCACTTTTTTCTCTAAATAAAGATACAAAACCTTTGCAATAAGCACCGTAGTCTTCCCGCTGCCTACATTGGCATTTACCACACAGGCCGGACTGTCATCCAGCACTGCCTCCTTTTGGTATTCATTAAGTTTTTCCCAGTCCTTATTCTCCTTTGTCTCCATATTTTCTGCGCAGCCTTCCTTTTATCTTTTCTGCATTTTTCCGGTCTTCCTCTGCCCGGACTTCTATTTTCATATCAGAGGGGCATACCGCATGCCATCTCAGGGTGTTTTCCAGTTCCCTGAGGTTCTCTCCTTCCAGAAGCCAGTCCCGGTAAAATCCATTTTTCACCGTAAGTACCAGAGTATGGTCCTCCACTCCTATCTCCTGGATGGTTTTCAAAAAGTCTCCCCCCTTCTCTCCGTTTTCCTTCACGCTCTGGCAGAACTCCTGCCACTGTATAGGAAGGGTAAAAAACGAATATTTCTTTTCAATTACCGGCCTGGCCTCTTGTTCCGGCACTTTTACTTGTTCCGGCGGAAGGCTTTCCTCCAGGAGATTTTCCAGGCCCCACAAAACCATAGCCTTATCCAGGGTATAATCTCCCACACAGGCAGGACAGCCGTCCTCGCAGGAGCAGCCCTTTACCATATGAATGGCCTTTTCCAGGATTTCAGGTACCAGGTCATAAATTTTTTCCGAGTATCCCAGTCCCCCCTCATACCGGTCATAGATAAAGAGTGCCACCTTTTCTTCCTGGAAAATATCCGGTATTCTGGCATTGTTGGAAATCACTGTATCAATATCTGAACTTTCCGTCATAGTCACCATCATGGCAGCATTCTTTACGGCAAAGGCCAGTCCCTCAAAATGGTTATTCAGCATCAGCTCCCCACTTTTCGCAGGCACCAGCAGATTCCGATAAACTCTTGTGACATTCTCCGGAATATGGATCCAGGTGCTCTCCGTATCATAATCCTTCCGCAAAGGTCTTAACAGACTTACATAGCCCAGATTCTGATGATTATGGAACTGAAGCTTCTTGTACATGGAGATGACTTCCTCCACGTTAATATCCCCGAAATAGATCCTGCTCCTTCCCAGCTCTTCCTCTCTGAAAGTCTGAAGGATCCTGGTCTCCTGGGTCCCTGAGGGCACCGTGTAATAATTTCCGGCAAAGGGAACCCCATAGGCGGTCCTGGACTCCAGATCCAGTTTCAGCACCTCATACAACTCCCCTTCATGGATATATACCGCTCCCGGGTAAAGCTCATGGAAAGCCTGGGTTTCATCCATCTGGGTAATCTCCCGGTTTTCCTTTTCAAGAAGCAGCTTATATCTGGACTTGTCCATATTCCGCAGACTGTAGTCCCCTGCAGGAAAAGCCTCTCCCGCCCAGGCAAAACGTCCAGCCATACTCTCCACTTCCCCTGCATTTAAAAGCACCGGGATAATCTCTCCCAGATCCGGGAAAAGGCCCGCATCATCTAAAGACAGAGGCATCTCCGCCGCAGCCGCCCGGATGTGAGCCAGTTCAATAAGAAGATTGTCCGGGTCCACAATAGCATTCTCGCTGCTTTTTGAAAACAGCCACTCCGGGTCCAGAGCAATATACTGATCAAAAGGCTGATTTTCCAGGATAAGATAGTTTACGCATTTTTCCCCGTTTCTTCCGGCTCTTCCCGTCTGCTGCCAGAATGAAGCCCGTGTTCCCGGGTACCCTGCCAGTACCGTACAGTCCAGACTGCCAATATCAATCCCCAGTTCCAGGGCATTGGTAGAGACCAGACCGGCCAGCTCTCCTGTGATCATTTTCTCCTCAATACTCTTCCTCTCCACAGGGGTATATCCCCCTCTGTACCCGGCAATTTTCCTGGAAACCCCGTTTTCCTCCATTTTATCTCTGGCTTCCTTCAGGATAACCTCCACATTTCTCCTAGATTTTCCAAACACAATAAAATGATGATTTCCTGCTGCCAGGGCCGGTACCAGCTCCGCCGCCAGCCAGGAAGCCGGCCTTCTGCCGTAAATCTTATCATTCTTTCCCTTGATTTCCGGTGGAAGGAGCAGCCGGTATTCTTTTTCTGGAGCGGCCGACCCGTCCTTATCCACCAGAACAAATTTTTCCCCGCAGATCCTCTCCGCCAACTCTGCAGGATTGGCAATGGTGGCCGAACTGCACAGGAATTGAGGTTTTGATCCGTAGTAGCCGCAGACACGCTTCATCCGCCGGAAAATATTGGCCAGATGAGCCCCGAAAGCACCCCGGTAGGTGTGGAGCTCGTCAATGACCACATATTTCAGATTGGAAAAAATAAAGTCGAACCCATAGCTGCTGTGATTTGGAAGAAAAGCAGAATTCAGCATTTCCGGATTGGTAAGGATAATGTTGGCACTTTTCCGTATTCTGCTCCGCTCCGCCTGCATGGTATCTCCATCATAAACCCCAGCGTTGATCCGTCCATTTCCGAAATATTCCAGAACAGGCTGCAACGCCCGGTACTGGTCGCTGGCAAGGGCTTTGGTAGGATAGACAAAAACTGCTCTGGTCAGAGGATTCTTTAAAATCTCCTGGAGCACCGGCAGAAGAAAGCTGAGAGTCTTCCCGCTGGCCGTGGAGGTGGTGATCACCACGTTCTTTCCCTCCCGGGCCTTCTCAAACATTTCTGCCTGGTGGCTGTACAGTCTGGGAATTCCTTCCAGTTTCAGGAACTCCCGGATATCCGGATGGAGAGAAGGTGGAAACTCCTGAAAAACGGCTTTTCGCTCTGGCACTGTCTTCTGGTAAACGGTAAAGTTTTCTATGTTCATATGCGTCCTCCTTCTCTCCTGGTAAACGTCCGATGTTTTGCTCACAAATTTACTTATATAAAATTCAGTATATCGAAAATCCCTTTCTCTGTCCATACAGGAAAAAGCCGGAGAAAGCAGCTGCTCAGATCAGAAAAGTTCCATTTTCAGTTGACATCTATATATCCCAGTGCTATATTAAAATTAGAATATCGCAGTGCGATACATCGCACTAAAACTATTTATCTAATCTCCGAGGTGACCCTATATGAATACACATATCAAAAAAGTCTATGTACCTATGACCGAGACCGGGTTTTATATCCTGCTATGTCTTCTGGAAGAATCTCATGGATACGGCATTGTCCAGAAGGTAGAGTCTCTGACCCACGGAGAAATACGTTTAAGCCCCGGAACCCTTTACGGCAGTCTCTCCAAAATGGAAAAAGACGGCCTGATCCAATTCATACGGGAGGAAGAGAAACGGAAGATCTACAAGATCACAGGTTTAGGAAGGCAGGTCCTGGACCTGGAAATGAAACGGATAGAACGGCTATATCAGAATATGATGGAGGTACGTGAAAATGAAAGATCGTAAAATAAAATTCCGGTATTTTACTATTATGGAATGGGAAAAAGAGCAGGACTTCCTCCGCCAGGAGGGATTAAAAGGCTGGCGTTTTACAAAAGCCACATTACTGGGGATCTATCACTTTGAGAAATGCGAGCCGGAAGACGTGGTTTATCAGCTAGACTATAATCCTGACGGAATTGCTCACAAAGAACAATATGTCCAGATGTTCCAGGACTGCGGCTGGGAATATATCCAGGATTATTTCGGCTACAGTTATTTCCGGAAGCCGGCTTCTGAAATGGCCGGGGATGAAGAAATCTTCTGTGATGACGAATCCAGGCTAGAGATGGTAAAGCGGATTTTTCTCAGCCGTATGGTTCCCCTTATAGCCATTTTCTTTTTGCTGGTTATTCCCAACCTGTATACCCAAAGTACGAATCATTCCTTAGCAGGGTATGCGCTGAACTGGGCATTCTGGATACTTTTTATCCTGTATCTCTTTCTTTTTCTGGTACTTGGCCGTCAGTTTTGGAAATACTGGAAAAAACTGAGCAGATAAGATTTCCCTCCTGTTCAGTTCCTGCATTTCATCTTTATCGGCAACAAAAGGCTGCATTTTATTAAAATTTTCATTAAGGAGGACTACCGATGGATCGTTTTAAGAAAGTGTACCGACAGGGCACTATTGAAGTGGTTGAAATCTGGGTCGATACCGAAACAGGTGTCAACTATCTGTTTCACCGGAATGGAAATGCATCAGGTTTAACACCATTGCTTGACAAAGATGGAAAACCTGTTGTATCATCTGAGCTTTCTCATAAGTAGGTGCAAGGCCTAGAGCTCACCTCGATATCGTAGAAAAACCGGACAGAAAAGGCAGCCGTCTGGCCCTTTCTGTCCGGTTTTAATTTCTCTTTATTTTTTCTTTCTGCCGCAGCAGTACTTATATTTCTTCCCGCTTCCGCAGGGGCAGGGATCATTGGGATAGATCTTTTTTGTTCCGGGAAAAGCGACTACCTTACAATCCTTATCCGTCTCTTTCTTAGAATCTGCCAGCACACGGCTGGCATCCTGTTTTTCTGTTCTCATTGCTTCCACCTCATAATCCGTAAATCCCCGGTTCTCCCAGGTGCGGACATATGGCTGCAGATTTTTAATGATCTTTATCAGCTTTATCTTCCGGCCTTTCCTGGTTTCTTTACAGTATTCCATAGCCAGAGAAGCACATTCTTCCGGCTCTCCATTCTTCTGCAGGGAATCCAGAACCGCATAGTATAGGATTAGACTGTGAGGCATATCCTGATCCATCTCCTCAGAAAAAAATTCCAGCATAGGCAGGGTATGTTCGTCTGGTTCCTGGCATTCTACTTCTCCGTACCGAAGAAAGTCTTCTTTATCCATGGGCAAATAATAAGGCAACTTCTCCTGGTCTTCTAAAAGTCGTACATATAGATCCACTTCTTCCAATTCTTCTTCCATAAGATATCCGTCTTTTACTGTCATTTCCCCGGGATACCGGGCAGCTATATCTGCCAGTTCTTTTGCTGTGATCTTCTTATGCTCATATCCCCGGTAAATCTTCGCCAGATCTTCAAGGCTTATCACTCCGTAAAGGTATACAGCGCTTTTACAGTATCCGGAAAGCTCCCAGTGTCTCTCCAATTCCCTCTGAAAACTTCCCGTATAAATTTTTCGGAACTTTTCTTCTACATCTTTTGGCACTGTAAGAAACTCTCCGTCTCTAAGTCCGCAGTAAAAAGACAGGAGAGGTGATACGGAAACCAGTTCTGCCTGGATATAAATTCCTTTTTCCTCTATCGCCTCCTGGAAAAATCCCACTTCCTCCTGGGTTGATTCCGTCAGTACTTTCCTGAACTGTCCGGACTCCAGAAGACTGTTTTTCAGCCACTGGGCCAGCTCTGCCTTTTTGAATCTTGCCGGTTTTGGCAGATTGGCATCTCGTGCGATTTCCAGAAGATCATCCTTTTTATAATTTTTGAAAACCTCCTCCAGAGACTCTTCCGGCTCTAACTCTCCAAAGTCCTCAAAATTCTCTTCTCCTCCGGCCCCTGCCATAGTTTTCAGGTATTTCCGGAGTTCCTCGTACATTTCCTTTTCACTATAAGGAAGACCATAATCTTCCGGATACGTACTTCCCTCAAACTTCGAGAATTTCATATGGGCCTTTAAATATTCATTGACCTTTTCCATTTCAAAAGGCTCCGCCTGGTCTATCACGTCATAAAAACCCCAGATCCCGCCGCAGTCCTCGATCATATTGGGGCCTTTAAATTTCACTACCTGGGGATAACGCTTATCATAATCCAGGATTTTTTCCACCAGTATGGTATGCTCCCAGTCATCTCCAAAATCATATGTATAAATAATCTTAGCCTTCTCATAAAACCACCGGTCAATCCCTTCCTGTACGGCCTCTTCATCTCCGGCTTCCGAAGGACCATTAAAATAAATTCTTTCCTTGGGAATCACAAAACTAAAAAGATGGTCATGGGTCCAGCCGAATATGTATTCAATCACATTGTCCAGATCTTCAAAACTTATTTTCTCCGGCACGATCACTCTTCTCCAGATGGGAGGGGAACTGCCCTTAATCGTTATCTTTAGTTGATATCCTTTCATAGTCTTCTCCCTTCATATAATTTTAGATTTTTAACTTCCGAATCTGTCTCTAAGCCAAACGAAGGACCATGTAAAGTTCCTAATATCGCTATGGTAATTTTCAATTTAGTATTTTTCATATTTTCCTTTGATCCCCCCATTTATATATAGAAAACGTCCCCTGTACTTTTCAATATCAAATTAAAAGATTTCCGCTCTGTTATTCATTCATTATATTAGCATACCATTCCCCTGCCCTCAATATCTTCCAGCCATGAAGTTACGGCAAATACATGGATATGTTTTCCAAAAATTTTCTGTTTAATGGTTAGACGGCAATGATTAAACGGTAACTAGCCTGCGGTATTAAGCCCTGCCGTATTTCAAAAAGGGAATAGAAAACCCCAGTGCTGCAACACTGGGGTTTTCGTTTGTTTCCCATACTGGGTATTATCTTTTTGCCTACTGGCATTATAGCATATGTAGCTTCTCTTTTCAATATACGAAATTATTGATTTAGGGCTGTGAATGAGTGCAAACTTCAAACTAGCTATGAAGAACTCTTTCCAATAAAGTCCCTGCAGCATATTTTTGGGGATAAAAAGAGCCGCCGCATTAACTAAGAATATTCTCGACTTTAATGCAACAGCTCTTTCATTTTTGTCCCAGTCCTACTGTCTCGTATCCGGACAAAATTTTATCAATTTTAGTATTCTCTATCTTTATAATGATGAGCCTCTTCCAGCATCATATCTTTTACCTTCATCAGACGGATCTGGGTACTTCTTTCATTCTCGTCCAGTTTCATGGTAATATATTTGATATTCTCCTGGGTCTCCGGAATGATCACATGTTCCAGAGCATTTACCCTTCTTCTGGTCTTCTCGATCTCCGCCGCCATAAGCTGGCAGGATTTTTCTACCTCGGCCAGGCGGAGCATATCCGGAAGGATATCTGCCAGAGATTTTACTGCATCATCCAAATCTCCGGAAGTAAAAGCAAATCCGTAAGAATAAATGTCGTTTGCATCTGCGGTCCTGGTCCTGGTCTTAAACACCGGAATATCCACGCTCATAACATTTTTCTTAGCGGCTTCCAGATATACCTCCTGTTTTGGAGACATAAGAGCCGTGTTCAGGATCTGCTCTGACATTCCAGCTTTGGCAATGACAAAGTTCTTGTTTGCAGACAGGATCCCTGCCTCCACTTTCTGTCTGAGAGCCATATTCTCCCTTACCAGATCCAGGAACTGACGCATCAGCTCATCCCGTTTATCCTTTAAAAGTTTGTGTCCCTTGGTAGCCGTTACCAGCTTTTTCTTCAGCCTGGTAAGCTCCATCCTGGTAGGATTCACCTGGGTAGCTGCCAAAGCCGTCACCTCCTTCTTCCATACATTTCCTTTTAAGCATTTCTATAATAGAAGGGCCGCATTTGACACATATCCGGAATATTCATACATTTTATGGGAATTTGTCGAGCACAGCTTTGAGACCTGAGGCTCAAAGCTGCGCAGACTGAGCAATAAAATGTATGAATATTCTCATCTTATGGGAAATGCGGCTCTTCCTTTATTTCCCATAGTACTGATCAAGGAATTTGTCGTCAATACGTTTCAGCTCACTTCTTGGAAGAATGGATAACAGCTTCCAGCCAATATTCAGGGTCTCCTCAATATCTCTGTCTGTATTGTATCCCTGGGATACATACTCCTGTTCAAAGGCATCTGCAAATTTGGCATAGATCAGGTCAATGTCAGAAAGAGCCGCTTCTCCTAAGATCACCATCAGCTCCTTGGCTTCTTTTCCTCTTGCATAGGCTGCAAACAGCTGGTTCATGGTGTTGGAGTGATCTGCTCTGGTCTTTCCTTCACCGATACCTTTATCTTTCAAACGGGACAGGGAAGGAAGTACATCGATAGGCGGTGTAACGCCTTTTCTGTAAAGCTCACGGCTTAAGATGATCTGTCCCTCTGTGATATAGCCTGTCAGGTCAGGAATCGGATGGGTCTTGTCATCTTCAGGCATGGTCAGGATAGGGATCATGGTAATACTTCCCTTTTTACCCTTCTGCCTTCCGGCTCTTTCATACATAGTAGCCAGGTCTGTATACATATATCCCGGATATCCACGGCGTCCCGGCACTTCTTTACGGGCTGCGGAAACCTCACGGAGAGCGTCTGCATAGTTGGTGATATCTGTCAGGATAACCAGTACATGCATATCCTTTTCAAAGGCCAGATACTCCGCAGCAGTCAGAGCCATCTTCGGAGTGGCAATACGCTCAACTGCCGGGTCGTTGGCCAGATTGATGAAAAGCACGGTTCTGTCAATAGCTCCGGTTTCCTTGAAACTTTCTGTAAAGAAGTTAGCTTCCTCGAAAGTAATGCCCAGAGCTGCAAATACTACAGCGAAGTTTTCTCCTGAACCTCTAACCTTGGCCTGTCTGGCAATCTGGGCTGCCAGCTGGGCATGGGGCAGACCGGAAGCTGAGAAGATAGGCAGCTTCTGTCCCCTTACCAGAGTGTTCAGACCGTCAATGGCGGAAACTCCTGTCTGGATAAATTCCTCCGGATAGCTTCTGGCTGCTGGGTTCATGGGGAGACCGTTTACATCTCTTCTCTCATCAGGAAGAATTTCCGGACCATCGTCAATGGGACGGCCCAGGCCGTCGAATACACGGCCCAGCATATCTTCCGATACACCCAGCTCCATGCTCCTTCCCAGGAACCGTACCTTGCTGTTGGAAAGGTTGATACCTGTAGAGCTTTCAAAGAGCTGTACCAGAGCATTGCTTCCATCGATCTCCAGCACCTTGCATCGTCTGGTCTCTCCGCTTGCCAGCTCGATTTCTCCCAGCTCATCATAGTGCACATTTTCCACTCCACGTACCAGCATCAGAGGGCCGGCAACTTCCTGTATAGTTCTGTATTCTTTTGGCATTTAGAAGCCCTCCTTTCCCAATACGTTAGACGTTTCCTTGGCAAGCTGGTCCATGATATTCTTATATTCTTCATCCAGCTTATCCTCTAAAGTATATTTAAAACGCCCGATTTTTTCTCGTACTTCCAGTTTCACCAGATCCTGGATAGAGGCACCCTGCTTAAGTGCTTCCACACCATGGTCATAGTAAGCCAGTACCAGCTTCATCAACAGATACTGTTTTTTCAGAGAACTGTAGGTATCTACCTCATGGAAAGAGTTCTGGTGAAGGAAGTCCTCACGGATGGATCTGGCTGCTTCCATCTTCAGCCGGTCACCGGCAGAAAGGGCGTCCATACCTACCATCTTTACGATTTCCTCCAGTTCTGCCTCTTCCTGGAGAAGGCTCATCATCTTCTGGCGGTCCTCCATCCAATCGGAAGCTACATTCTCGTTAAACCATTTCTCCATATTATCCAGATACAGAGAATAGCTGGTCAGCCAGTTGATAGCCGGGAAATGTCTCTTATAAGCCAGAGAAGAATCCAGTCCCCAGAATACCTTTACAATACGGAGAGTAGCCTGGGATACCGGCTCGGAAATATCTCCTCCCGGAGGAGACACGGCACCGATTACGGACAGGGCCCCTTCTCTCTTATCTTTGCCCAGAGAAATCACATGGCCTGCTCTCTCGTAGAACTGTGCCAGACGGGAACCCAGGTATGCGGGGTAGCCTTCCTCACCAGGCATCTCTTCCAGACGGCCGGACATCTCACGGAGGGCCTCTGCCCAACGAGATGTGGAGTCAGCCATAAGGGCCACGGAATAACCCATATCACGGAAGTACTCTGCAATGGTAATACCTGTATAAATAGAAGCCTCACGGGCTGCCACAGGCATATCCGAAGTATTGGCGATGAGCACCGTCCTCTGCATCAGGGACTGTCCGGTCTTGGGGTCTTTCAGTTCCGGGAACTCGTTAAGAACGTCGGTCATCTCATTTCCACGTTCTCCGCAGCCGATATAAACCACGATATCCGCTTCTGCCCATTTTGCCAGCTGGTGCTGGATAACGGTCTTACCGCTTCCGAAAGGTCCCGGAACGGCGGCCACACCTCCCTTTGCAATGGGGAAGAAAGTATCAATTACACGCTGTCCTGTGATCAGTGGTTTCTCAGGAGGCAGCTTTTTAAGGTAAGGGCGTCCCTGACGCACCGGCCATTTCTGCATCAAAGTCAGTTCTCTGTCCCCCTGATCCGTAGCGATCACTGCCACTATCTCTTCCACGGTAAACTCTCCTGCTTTGATCTCCTTTACTGTTCCCTTAACTCCATAGGGCACCATGATCTTGTGATTCACGATCCGGGTTTCCTGAACGGTTCCGATCACATCCCCGTTTTCTACCTCATCTCCCACCTGTACTGTGGGAACAAAATTCCATTTTAAGTCTCTCTTTAAGGAAGGAACCTCGACTCCTCTTTTTAAGTTGGTTCCTGAAATCTTCATAATATCATCCAGGGGACGCTGGATTCCATCATAGATACTGGTGATCAGACCCGGCCCCAATTCCACAGACAGAGGCGCTTCTGTAGACTCTACCGGTTCTCCCGGTCCCAGACCTGAAGTCTCCTCATATACCTGGATAGAGGCTTCATCTCCATGCATCTCGATGATCTCGCCGATCAGGCGCTGGCTGCTTACCCGGACCACGTCAAACATATTTGCGTCCCGCATACCCTCTGCGATGACCAGCGGCCCGGCCACTTTCTTAATCGTACCTTTGCTCATTGGAACGAATCACCTGCTTTCTAATTATTACTGAATAAAATATCAGAGCCTACCGCTCTCTCCACAGAGTCTTTTACTCCCTGAACTCCCATTCCCGTGTTTCCGGAAACTCCGGGGATCTGGATAATGGCCGGCAGTACCTGTTCCTGATATTTTTCAATGATCTGCTTACACTCTGCTGCCAGGGCTTCGGTGATATAGATGATCCCATATCCCTTCCCTGCCAGAGAATCTAATTTTTCCTCCGCTTCTTTACGGTTGGCTGCGGGATAAATGTCAAGGCCCAGTGCGGCGAAACCGTAAATACTGTCGTAATCCCCGATCACTGCAATCTTATACATACATATCCCTTACCCTTTCCCGGATAGAATCATCAGAAAAACCATTCTGCTTTCCTGACAAGATGATTCGTACCGTTTTGATCTCATTTAACCTGGCCAGCACATAAGCCACCAGAGGCCCTACAGAAAACACCTCGTACTTCTGAGGCTGCATGTCCTGCATCAGACGGTTATCACACCACCGTTCAAAGGCTGAGGGTGACTCCGCGATAGCCTGACCTCCCTGGGCATAGGCTGTACCTGCCAAATACTCTGTTACCGCTTCCATGCCCCCTGCGGCAGCCCTGGCAAGCTGGTCCACATTTAATGATTCGCATTCTGCCATTGCACGCTTCATAAACTCTACGGTCTTCCCGGTTTTCTGAGAGCGGACCGCAATACGGATATCCGCCACTGCCACGATAGACTCTGCATAATCCTTGATGATCTTATCCTTTGCCTTCCGGCCGGCCTGATAAATAGCATTCAGGGCTGCCCGGTCTACTATAATGTCACAGAGCTGTCCGTCTCTGGTATGGAGAAGGGCTTCATAGGCTTCTCTTGCAGCCTCAGCCATATTTTCCGGCAGCCGTGAAAACTCTTTATTCTGAATGATCTCCAGCATCTCTTCAGGAAGAATACTGGTATCTTCATAATAAATATTTACAGGCCGGCTTCCCTCCGGCGTACAGGCCTCCTTGATAGCGGCCTTCAGATTATGAAAAAGATTGGGATAAGACAAAACATCAAATACAGACATATCTACACCCATCTCCCGGATGGTCTCCCAGGTTTTCTCTTCCTCTCTTGAAAGGATCGCTTCCCCGTTTCCCGAGGTTTCCTGATCGCCCCAGCCTTTTTCCTCCAGAATCTGGATACACTCTTCTTCTGTACCGCAGCCTATCAGCTGATCGATCACCGCCTGATTAAACAGCTTTGTCTCCAAAGCACGGATCCTTGCAACCGCATAGGTATATTGGGCTTTACTCAAATTAATTCCTCCTTCTGCGGTTACCGCTTATGAAAATAAAATTTCATGAACTTTATCTGAAAGTTCATCTTTTCTTGCATTAAACATTGCCTGAAAGCTGCAGTTTTCTTCAATCCCGCCGTAGATCAGGATAAAACCGCCGCCTATCTCTCTGGTTTCCTTAGAAAGGACTAAATCGCCCTTATTCTCCCTTGCGATCGCCTGAATCTCTTTCTCAAAGCCCTTGGGCATCCTCTCCAGATCCTTTTTAGAAAAACAGATTTCTCCCTCCTGAGGTGCCGCATACTTTCCAAGCATCTTTCTGATGATCTGGAAATAAGTCTCCTCCTCTGCCTCTGTCAGAGTATGATAGGCTTTTTCAAGTACCTGAGCGATAATCTCCTGCTTTGTTTCCAGAAGCACCTGTCTTTTCTGAAGCGCACAAGAAGATACCGACCGTTCTTCCGTATTTTTCACTTCTGTTCTGGATTTTTCCAGGATGCGGCTGCATTCTTCCTGACCTTTCATTCTGGCAGCTTCCCTGATCTCAGCTGCTTCCTTTTTCGCCTGTTCCAGGATTTCTTCTGCATTCTTCCGGGCTTCATCAAGAATCTGGTTCTGCATTTTTTCTAATCCAGTCATTCTCTCATTCTCCCTTTCCTGAACATTTCATTTATCTGACCTTATCTAAATGCCTTAAAGCTGAATATTGGTCACTGCCAGGATTGAGATCAGCAGAGAAAGGATCGCATAGGTTTCTACCATGGCCGGGAACAGCATAGCTTTACCAAACTGTTCTGGCTTCTTGGCCACAATCCCGATAGCTGCCGCTGCCGTCTGTCCCTGAGATTTACCGGAAATCAATCCTACGATACCTACAGGCAGGCAGGCCGCCAGGATCAGAAGTCCCTGCTGAGGCGTCAGATCCAGAATGCCGCCTCCCAGCAGTCCGATCTTGGACAAAGTAATAAAGCCTACCAGCAGTCCGTAAATACCCTGAGTACCAGGCAAAAGCTGGATAACCAGAACCTTTGCGAATTTTGAAGGATCCTCAGATACTACTCCTGAAGCCGCCTGTCCGGCAATGCCTACACCGACCGCAGAACCTGCTCCTGCTAAAAATACTGCCAATGCAGCTCCCAATAATGCATAAACAATTCCTAACTGACTCATAAATGTGTTTCCTCCTTAACATCAACATATTTTGTATTTGCAAAAAACGGTTCAAAGGGCTTTCCGCCGCCCTCATAGAACTTACCGAAAAATTCCACGTACTGAAGACGGTTTGTATGCACATACGCCCCCAGAAGGTTGATCGCCAGATTCATGGTATGTCCCACAATAAAGACCAGTACGAATACAATCGCACCCGGAATTGAGTCACCCAGCATGCTTCCCATCTGGTTTACCACAGAAGCGATAACGCCTGTGGCCAGTCCCAGGGCCAGCAGACGGGAATAAGAAAGCACATCGCTGAGCCATCCGGTCACGTTATACACGTCATAAAGTCCCAAAGCCAGGCGCAGCACCACATTTTTGCTGGAACGCCCAGACATCAGAATCAGCCCCACAAGACCGATGACCGTCAGAACCTTTCCTGCACTGCTCATGATCGGCGGAAAAGCGCTGGGATCCATTTGCGAAATAGAAGCGAACAGACTGCTTGGTATCAGCATAAGAAGCAGACCGATCAAAAATACGAACCAAAGTACTACATCGCAGAAAAAATCCAGATATTTCTTGTCCCGTACAAGAAGATATCCCTTGATCCCCAGTCCGGTAAAAAGATGTATCAGGCCAAACGCCATAGAAAACAGCAGCAATTTCATAGGATCGTTCAAAGGCACAAACCACAAAGCTTTAACCAGCCCTCCGTCGGGAACATTTACATGGAAAAAAGTCCTCGCCACCACATCTATAGCATCTCCGAAATATCCGCCAAAGAGGATTCCCCATATTAAAGTGGAAATTCCTCCATACATAAAAAGTTTCAGGGATTTCCGCATAGAACTGCTCATTCTTGGGAATCTTTTCACCAAAACAAAGCAGACCAGGAAAACCAACAGTCCATAAGCTGCGTCAGAAAGCATCAATCCAAAGAAAAACACATAGAAGAAAGACATGATCGCTGAAGGATCTATCTCGCCTTTAGCCGGCAGTCCGAAAGATTCCACAATGCCCTCTACCGATTCCGTAAACTTGTTATTCTTCAGCAGAACCGGCGCTTCTTCCTCTTCAGGTATTTCCTCTACTTCCATGCTCATAACAAACTTTTCGTTAAGAGCCTTATCCAACGCTCCCACTGCCTTTTTGGGTACATACCCGCTGATCAGAAAAGCTGACTTAGATTGTGGAAGCGTTCCCAGCACTTCATATTTTTGTGCTCTTGCTCGGAAATAGTCTGAAATCAGCTTCAGATTTGTCCTTTCATAAGCATATCTGCGAATCTCCTCCCGGCATTTTTCAATTTCTTCTTCCAATCCGCGGATCTGTCCCCCGAGGCTTTCCTTTGCCTGAGCAGGAACCTGAGCCGTCAGCTGAGAAGGTTTTGCAAATCCGCCTTTTCGCAGAGCTTCTTCCACTCTTTCTTCGTCCTCTCTGAGACACAGGACAGCTACATAAGTACCATCTCTCCCTGAAGATAAGATGGTCACATCCGCCCCCGAAGCCTCAGCCGCTCCTTCCAGGATCATTCCATAGATCTCTTCCAAAGTCACTTCCCGTGAAAAAGATCCCGGCAGAAATGCCGTTGTCTTTGTTCCGCGATAAGCCATGGGTACATCCAGGGTTATCCAAGGTTCCAGGCTTTCTATCTGGTTTTCCAGCTTCTGGAT
>DWYL01000359.1 GCA_019118685.1 Candidatus Blautia merdipullorum | reverse complement strand
CAGAAGCCGGATCTTCCCTGTCCCTGTAATACTCTGATAAGCATAAGAATAACTGCAGGTGTAAGTTCCCCGGATCACGCCCTGCTCCAGATCCAGTTCAAACCCCACGTCTTCCCTGGCGGCAAAGGCCTGGACTTTTCTCCCTTCTTTTGCCGAATGGATATAAAATCTCAGAGGTTCTCCTTCTTCCCACGAATATCCGTAATTTACCGGGACAATATAGATCCCCTCCCGATCCATCGTACCAATCCTCAGCACTTTTGCCTGCTCCAGGATTTCCATAAGCCGTTTTTTCTCCTGTATCTCTCTTTTTGCAAGCCGCATTTCTCTCACAAGATCTACTCCCTTTCTATGTGTATTTTACTTCCGGCTTCTCCTGCCCTTGAGGGCTCTACGATAAGCCTTACCGGAATCCGGGCTTTGATCTCTTCCACATGGCTGATCACCCCTACGCTCCGCTTCCGGTCCCGGATCTTCTCCAGGGCTTCCATAACGATCTCCAGATACTTCTCATCCAGGGTTCCAAAGCCTTCATCCAGGAAAAACAGTTCCATAGGAGCTGCTCCTTTCATCTGGATCTGGGAAGAAAGGGCCAGAGCCAGGGCCAGAGAAGCCATGAAAGTCTCCCCACCTGATAAAGTGGAAGCCGGACGGGTGGCGCCGCCGTTTTTATAATCCCGGATAATAAACATGCCGCTTTGGTCTGTCTCCAGTCCAAGGCTGTTGCCTGTCATTTCTTTCAACTTCTCATCTGCCTCCCTTGATACATACTCCATGTAATACCGGGCTACATATTCAACAAATTTCTTTCCCCGGAAAAGTCCTTCCAGCTCCTGTAAAAGATCCAGCTTGTGACGGATTTGTCCCATCTTTTCTTCCAGAGCCTCTTTTTCTTTCCAGGCTTTCTCAGTCTGCTCTCTTTCCTTTCGCAGACCTCCCAGGATCCGGTTTGTCTCGACCTGACGGTTTTCCAGATCCTGTACCCTCTTTTTTCGCTCCTCCATCTGGGCCTCGGATATCTTTTCTCCCTTTAACCGGACTTTTACAGAATCCATCCGGGATTTCACAGACAGAACCTTATTCTGAAAAGCTTCCAGTTTTTCCCGGAGAGTTTCCAGCTCCTCCCTTTCCATCCGCCGGGCCTGTATCCAGGAAATACTCTCTACTTCCTCCTCTGCCATACTCTCCTTCAGAGCTGCTTCCCGTTTCCGGACTTCTTTTTCTCCTTCTGTTGCCAGCGCCTGGCATGAGGCCAGTTCCTGTCCGATACGTTTTTCTCTTTCCTGAAAAAGCTGCCATTGCTCCTCCTGCTCTTTTATATAGGTTTCCAGCGTTTGTTTTTCTCTGAGAAGGCTTTCCTTTTTCTCTTCCAGCCCTTCTGCAGTTCCTGTCTTTTCCCGGATCTGCTCCTTCTTCTCCTGAAGCTCTTTTTCCATTCTCAAAAGTTCTGCTTCCAGCCTGGTCTTTTCGTTTTGTTCCTCCTGAATGATCCGGGTTCCCTTTTCCCTGCTTTTTCTTCTGGCCTCAATGGCTGTCTCTAATTTTTCCAGATATTCCTGACATTTTTCCCTGCGCTGATTTTTCTCCTGAAGTTCCTGATAAATGCCGGGGAAATCTTCTTTTGAAACTTTCCGGGACAGGCTTTCAAACCCATTTTCCAGGTCTTCTATTTCATCCTGCAGCTTATCCAGCTCCTTCTGCTTTCTGGTCCCTTCTCCTCCAAGGCTCTCTATTCGGGCCTTTTTCCCTGCAATGGACTTTTCCAGCTCAAGGATCCTGTTTTGGATTTCTGTTTCTGTTTTCTTTTCAGTTTCTGTCTTTTCTGTCAGTTTCTCTCTTTCCTGCTCTTTGACAGAAAGGTTCTTTTTCTCCTCCTCCAGATCCATCTGAAGAAACTCCCGGTTCAGCCGGCCCTCCTCCTCTTTGCGGACTTTCTCCTGCTGCCGGTTATTCTCCAGAAGAGTCTTAAGCCGGGTAATGCTTCCGGAAATCTCCTGAAGCTTTCTTTCTGCCTGTTCTCTCTTTTCCTCAGGATTTTCCTGGTCTTCCATAGAACAGGAAAGGCTTTCATGGTGTATGCTGCCGCAGACCGGACATGGCTGTCCTTCCTTTAAATCTCTGGCCAGTATGTAAGCCAGATTCTTCCGGTAGGCTTCATCTGCCCGGGCCTTTTCCTCCATAGCCAGGTTCTTCACTTCCTGGGCTCTCTGAAGCTCCTGCATAAGTTTCTCTTCCTGGGCTGCCAGTTCCTTTTTCTGCTCTTCCAGGGCCTTTTTCCTGACCTGTTCTTCTTCTACACGGGAAAGCCTCTCTTTAAAGCTTTCCAGATGAGCAAGCCCTGCCAGGGCAGCCTCGTCCCCTTTTCTCTTTTCCTGGACTTCTGAAAGCCGGGACGCTGCCTGGGCCTTCTCCTCAGCCAGTTTCTGCTGATCTCCATTTTCTTTTTCCTGCCGGGCCAAAAGCTGTCCCAGTTCCTCTTTTTTTCTCTTCTCTTCTTCTTTTCTTCTTCCCAGTTCCATCCAGAGCCGGTACCCCTCCTGGATCGTCTCCTGCTCCTGGACTGTTACTTTAACCTTATTCAGAGCAAAAGCAGCCTTTTCTCTTTCTTCTTCGTACAGCTTCAGATCGTTCTCCAGTTTTTTCAGCTTGGCCTGGTCTTCCTGTAACTGGCAGTTTCGGTCTTCCAGGGCTTTTTTCTTATTCCGTGATTCCGCTTCCAGGGTTTTCAGTCCTGCCAGAAGGGCGATTCCCTCTTCCAGCCGGATCCTTTGGATTTCCAGGGCAGGGAGATCTTTCTGTTTTTTCTCCTGGGCCGTTTTTACCTGTTCTTCCAGAACTGCTTTTTCCTGCTCCAGTTTTTTCTGTTCCCCCAAAAGCTGCTCCAGTTTTTCTCTCCGCTCTGTCAGGGTCTCCTGTCCCTGAAGGAAATCCTGCAGGACCTTCCAAAGCCGCTCTGCTTTCTGTGCCTGTCCGATCCGTTCTTCTGCCAGAAGCATTTCTCCCTGCTGTCCTTCCAGCAGCCGGGCTTCTTTTTCCAGACTGTCGTACTCTTTCTTGGCTTCAAACCGGACTTTCTCTTCTTCCAGTTTTTTTCTGGACTCCTGAAGCTTCAGGGCATCCTTCTGGAACTGTTCCTGGCAGGTCTTTTCTTTCTCCTTCAGCTCCCGGACTTTCTCCCGGGTGATTTCTCCATATCTGGAAAGGGCCCCAAGCTGCTCCTTCTCCTGCCACTGCCACTGCTGGACTTTCCCCCGGATGATCTGGACCAGAGATTCCCCGTATTTTTCCAGATGGAACAGTCTCTCCAGCATTTTATTCCGTTCCATACCGTCCAGCTTGAGGAACTCGGAAAATTTTCCCTGAGGAAGGACTACGGTTCGGAAAAAATCTTCTTTTGACAGGCCGATAACTTCTCTGCATTTTTCATTTACAGATCCCACCTTATCCGCCAGCACTTCTTCTCTGTCTTCCAGGATTTCCAGAAAACGGGCGCCGTCGCTGCGGATGCTGCCTTCTTTTGAACGCTTAAATCCTCTGGTCACCCGGTAGGTATGGATTTCCTTTGTCTGTACAGAAAAAATATAGTCTACCAGCGCTTTGTCTGTACTCACATGAATAAAATTCGTGCTGTTTCTGGCTGTGGTTCCGTATAAAGCCAGGGTGATCCCGTCCAGGATACTGCTTTTCCCGCTTCCCGTCGGCCCGAAGATCCCGAAAAGCCCTTCCCCTGTCAGTTCCTGAAAGTCAATCTCCTGAGGCTCCAGAAAGCTGTTCAGTCCTTTAATCTTTATCCAGATCGGTCTCATATTCCCGCTCCTTTTCTATGATCTCTGTGAGAGTCTCCAAAAGTTCCTCCTCCGGCTCTACGCCTTTTCTCTCCGCATAATATTCGGTAAAAAGCTCCTGAAAACTCTTTTCCAGAAAGTTTCCCTTCTCTTCCTCCCTGTCCCGGGAAGGAAAAAGAGGAACCACTTCCAGAATATCTTCTTTGTATTTCTTCAGTTCTTTGATCTGTTCTTCTCTTATAAAGCTGTCCGTATGGATATGGAGATAAACATAGCAGGGCCTGTCCTGATTTTCCATACACTTTTCCAAAGCTGCCTGGCAGTCCCCGCATACCCATTTTTCAATAGGCTTTGGATTGTCAAAATACAGATCTTCTGTCTCTGGCTTCTGGCCCGGGTGCAAAGTCACCAGAAGACATTCCTTTGCCACCGTAGTTTCCTGGAGCCGGTAAGGGAGAGGAGATCCACTGTATCGGATCCTGCCCTGACTCCCCACAGCCTTCTGTGGCCGATGCACATGGCCAAGCGCCACATAATCTGCCTCTTCCGGAAAAGTCTCCATAGGAAGGAGATAACTGTTCCCCAGGCTCAGGCTCTGTTCTGATCCGTCCTTGATACAGCCAAGAGTAAAAACATGAGCCATCAGGATATTTATAGTGTCTTTTGAAAACCACCGGGCTCTTTTGGCAAAAAGCTCCTGCATTTTCTGGGCATAGGTAACTGCTCTTTCCTGGTCTTCTTCCTGGTCCCGGTAAAGTACCTCGTTCAGGGTCCTTTCACTGGCATAGGGCACGCAGGCAACTACTGCCTGCTCTCCTCCTTTTTCAAAAGAAAAGACTCCCTCATCCAGGGACTCTATCTGAAACTTTCCATACTGTCCCGATTCAATCTTTGAGCGGGGCGTTCCATAGATCAGGATCCCGTGTTCTCTTACCAAAGGGATCACCGCCTCCAGCCTTGATGGCTGATCATGATTCCCTGCAATCAGGACCACCAGTCTTTCCCCTTCATTGCTCAGATCCTTCAAAGTCTGGTAGAGAAGAGCTTCCGCTCCCGCAGAAGGATGGCCGTTGTCAAAAATATCTCCGGCCACACAGACCATATCCGCCTGCCGTTCGTCGGCCATAGCCACCAGCTGCTCCATAACGATTTTCTGTTCTTCCAGACGGCTCCTTCCTTCCAGAAGCTTTCCCAAATGCCAGTCCGCTGTATGTAAAATTTTCATAATTTCTGCCCTCGGCTTCCTATCACATAAGATTCTTTTCCTATTCTACCATTGGCGGCCATAGAAAAAAAGTCTGATTTTCTCTTGAAGTTCAAAATATTTCCTGTTATAATATGTTCCGCAAAAAGCTGACAATACGTATGTCTTACATAAACAGTAGAAATAAGTCTTTCAGGCGTAGTCTATGTGTATAGACTGCGTTTTTGTTTGTCTAAAAAACAAAGGAGGACTTAAATTATGCCGAAAACAAAATTTCAGGAACTTATTTATGGAGTGCTGATGACCTTTTTCATGGTCATCGCCATGGAGCTTAATAATGCAGGGCTGAGAGACGGAGGGCTGACTTACAGTGCCCTGCCCAATGCTTTGTCAGAAATGCGTTTTATGTTTCCCATCTGCTTTGTCATGGGGTTTTTCTTCATTGACCGTCTGGCTCCTAAAATCGCTTTTAAAATGGCGGTTCCGGGAAAAGATAATCCCCTGCTAGTCACTACCGTAAGAGCCTGTGTAACCGTTGCCTTTATGTGTCCGATCATGAGCCTCTGGGCCACTTTTATCTTCAAACATCCCGGGATCCATTTCCTTCCTGTATGGCTCCAGACCGTTGCCTGCAACTTCCCTATGGCTCTTATCTGGCAGGTATTTTACTGCGGACCCCTGGTACGCTTCCTGTTCCGTAAGATCTTTCTTTAGAGGATACCCGCACTGACCATTGCGTTTCTTTACCTATATTTTATAAAAAGTTTAAATCCTTTGGCCTGCTTAAGGGTTGAATTATTCTTACGATTTGTTATTCTATAAACAAAAAGCGAGGAGGTAATTTTGTGAAAAAATATGTTCTCTTAAGCATCATAACTTGTTTTACTCTACCATTTACTTCTAGCTGTTCATTTTTCAATCCTTCTTCTAATATAGAAGTTTCTGCGCCAAATGCGGACACTACTGAATCGGACAATGCAGCATCGGAAGGCGAAACTACGCCTTCATCTGACGTGGAAGATTCCTCATACGCTGATTCCTCCGTAAATGCTGATGAAGCAGAGACCACCCCGGATATCCAGACTACCGTAGGTTATGTCCTTTCCGTTGATGAAAATACAATGTATGCAGACTTAAAAAACACTGGCAGCAGACTTTATCCTGGAGAAGGAGAAGATCGTAAGGTAGCATTTGATATATCGAATGCAGAGCAAGTTCAAACCAATATCTCAGAGTTCAATCCTGCCACAGATAATCTTATCAGCCCGGGAATCCAAGTAGCTATCGCCTACTATACAAAACAAGACATTAATTATGCTATATATGTTGGGTGCATGTCTTAAATTTATTACGGCCTCGCTCCTGTTTAGAAAATCTTCAGAATTCCTCCGGCAAATCTTTCTTGTTCCTTCTGGGATTAAATGCTATAATGAGGAGACGAAATTTTATACAGGAAAGTGAGCTGAAAAGATATGAGAATGGAATTATTTTCCATAGGACCATTTACCATATACAGTTATGGGCTGATGATCGCTGTGGGAATTCTGGTATGCATTGCTATGGGAATGTACCGTGCAAAGAAGCGTGGAATGAGTGATGACGCAGTTCTGACCATCGCCATTATCGGCGTGCTCTCCGGCTTTATCGGAGCAAAACTGCTTTATGTAATTGTAGAGTTTGATCAGTTTATAGAAGATCCTATGTCCGTTATGGGCGGCGAGGGCTTTGTGGTCTATGGAGGAATCATTGTAGGTGTTCTCTCCGCAGTTATTTACTGCCGGCAGAAAAAACTGGTATTCCTGGAGTACTTTGATCTACTTGCTCCCTCCATCGCCGTTGCTCAGGGATTCGGACGGATCGGCTGCTTTCTGGCAGGCTGCTGTTATGGCAGGGAAACAGATTCCTTCCTGGGTGTGGTCTTTCCGGAACACAGCATGGCTCCCTCAGGGGTAAAGCTGCTGCCCACTCAGCTTTTCTCTTCGGCAGGGGATTTTCTGATCATGGCCATTCTTCTCCTCTACAGCAGAAAGACACGGCCAAAAGGCAGAACCGGAGCTCTTTATCTGATCCTTTATGGTATCGGACGGTTCCTCATTGAGTTTTTGCGGGCAGATGACCGAGGAACAGTTGGAAGCCTGTCTACCTCTCAATTTATCTCCATTGGAATCGTGGCCGTAGGACTGATCCTGTTTTTTAGCAACAAGCTCTTCCACAGGGAAGAAAAAGCAATCACCACTCCCCCTGAAGAATAATATAAACCCTCCCACCGTGAAACACAGCAAAGGCTGTGGAACCTGGCGGGAGGGTTTTCACTAACATACAATCCACAATTTCACCCCGGCCTTTTGTCAGTCTATTAAGCTTTTCTTCGTTTCTTTATGGAATTTCCTTTCAGCTAGAAGGATAATAAAATAAAAGGCAGCAGCATTACCTATAACATTTTATTTTCTAAAAAAACATTGATCGTCCTATTCTGATTTCAGGTTCCTTTACTGGCATATACCCGCCATGATATACTATTCTGTTTAAAAATTCAATTCTCTCTGTCTAAAATCCATCTACTGCTATAACGTTGGTACCTTTTTATGACATAGTCCGCATACTCGCTCAATTTTTCTTTATCAAAGACTTCTTCTTCAGAGCCTTTATAAGCCTTTAAAGCCGTTTCTATCAGAGGTCTGTAGCCGACCGGCAGATGCCTGATTCCCCACGTTCCGCCCTGTTCTTTAGATAAAATCTCTCCCTGAGAAGCAGCCGCCAGCCCCCGTGCCAAGTTTAACACATAGTACACCGGATTCTTCTTTATCCTCTCCAGGGAATCCCGGATATCTCTCCAAATACTATCCAGGTAACAGGAATAAGGTACATCATCGAACACATCTTCTTTCAGCAGTCCATAAAGAGTAATCCCCGTTTTTTTGATCACCGTAAAATGTCCTGCCAGGTCAGGATCCCTGCCGTTCATTCTCCGACAGTACTCCTCCGGATTTTCTGTTGCTTCCTGTCTGTAAAATTCCGAATAATGCAGCACATAGGGAGTGGGATGAGCAAAATCTTTACAGTATTTTTCTTCAACAATACTCATCTCAATTCCCTTTGAGGGAACTAACTCCATTTCCAGAAGAAAATCTATGATCCGTATTTTTTCCACCAATGTCGGTTCTTGTTTTACAACTACAATAAAATCAATGTCACTACTTTCCCATTGAAAGCAGTGAAAGGCCAAAGAACCATGAAGATAGATTCCTGTGAGATTCTCCGAAAGGATATCTTTATATTGCTGCCGGATATTTTCTAGACATTTTTCAATCTTTATTTTCTCAGAAAAAATACTTCTCCCCCGCTTTCAGCTTTTCTTCGAACTGCCCATAAAAATCTTCGGTAAAGTCCCAGGGCGCCAGGAAGAAGTTCTTCAGGATATACATAGATACATTTTTTGCTGCCTCCGGATTCTGGAACTGTCCCAGGATTTTTTCCGCTTTCTTTAAAAAGTTATGCCAGGACAAAACATAGGCCTCGTATTTTTTCAGTTCCGGAGTGTCCAGCCATTTGCTTACTTTTACTTTGGTCTTCGGCTGTTTCGGACATTCATGAACCTGGAGAAAATAATGAAATCCCTCCTCCTCATAGATCCGTCCCAGAGGGAACATCCGGCAGAATCCAGGTCGATGGGGATGAATGCTGCACCTTCCTTCCGGATCAAGAAAACTGCACCGTTCTGCCTCGCCGGCCATTTTCAGATTGGGAAGTATGATCCCGTCCACCACGTTTAACTCCAGGGCATAGGTCAGAAGCTCCTGAAAACTCTGGCCCAGTCCCGCTTCCAGGCGGAATACATCATAGGGGTCCAGAACCACCGATTTTCCCATTTCTTTGCAGCAGTCACAGCATCCACGGCAATCGTCGCAGCCGGCTTTTACCATATCTCTGGATGTGTACAGCTTTCCGTCGGAAACTTCCGCCAGATCAATCTCTCTCAACATATATGTATTCTCCTCTGTCTTAATATTCTGTCCTGATCTCCTCCCGGGAGATTCCGTAAGTCTTCATAAATTCTTCCAGATCTTTGTCGCTGCGAATGCAGCAGATATCCTGGAATTTTCCTGTTTCCTGATCTTTAAATCCGGCAGTCTTTTCTCCCGTACAGATGCTGGAACGTATTACCGGAATCTGTCTGTTCCGGTCAAAGGACAGCCGCTTTTCTTTTTTCTTAAAGAACATATTCCTTTTCCTCTCTCGGATAGAATAAACCGGGCTTAACCCTCAAAAATTCATACCCTGTATTTCCAATAATACAGTCCTTCTGTCTCCACCACTTTATCCAGCAGATCTTTCAGGGATTCGCTCTCATTGTATACTGCAATGCTGAGGACTCCTCCTGTAATGCTGATGATGGAATTTTCTTTTCCCAGAAGAATATCTACCTGCCCCTTTTTCTTCATAATGACTCTTTTTAAGATCTTCACCAGAAGATCGCATCGTTTCTCTTTCAGCCAGCCGTTTCTTTTCGGTTTTAAAGGGGGATACTCCTCTACATATACTTCAAAGGGATAATAACAGATAACCTTTAAAATAATGGCAATAGCTTTATCGCAGAATTCCTGAAGCTGTTTATCCTGAAGGAAATAACTTTCCACCTCTTCAAAAATACTGTTGCCATGTTCTGCCACATGGTAGGGAAGAAAATCGATCACCCGATAGTCCTCCGAAAACAGAGAGTTCAGTTTTTCACTTCTTTTTACTCTGCTCATACTCCTCTTCCTCCTCCATGCTTGCTAAGAACATCTCATAAAAATCGTCTTCCCCGTCCAGTTTCGGAGAATTCTCTCCTCCGCCATTGGTACTTCTCTTCATCTCCGCATAAAATTCTTCTCCTGCAGTGACCAGTTCCATCTCATAGATCTCATAGCCTAATTCCCGGCATTTCCTGCAAAAAGCTCCCAGTGGATTCTCTGCCTTTCTGGTCTCCAGAAGCTCCTTTCTAAGTTTTTCATCGCTCATAGCCTGTCTCTGCAGTTTATCTAATAATTCAATCGTGTTCATATCCTCTGCTCCCTTCCAGCTATACAGACATCATTTCCTGTCCGCAAAGATATTTGTTCTTCCACTTTGGTATCATTATATAACACCCCCGGCAAAATTCCTAGCAAAAATGCAGCGTCCAAAGAAGTCTTTTTGTTCTTCTTTGAACGCTGCATTTCATAATGGACTGAATCCTCATACCTTTATCCGGTCTGCGATCTCTTTACCGATTGCCAGTCTCTTATCCCGGGCGCCAATGATCACGCAGTCCTTATGATTCTGGATCACCTGAACCTGACTGCCCTCCTGAATCTGGTAACGCTTCATAAATTCCAGCACCTCAGGTATTCCGAACATCCATTTAATGGTGTAGCTTTCACCACGCTTTGTCTGTGACAATGCCTGCATAAGAATACCTCCCTCCGTTGTCAAGGCTGTTATCTTTCCTATATTCTAAAATGTCCCTTCCCAGTTAGTCAACAGTAAATAACTTTTGAAAAGATACATTCTCCTTACGGATAGGATTGCCCAAATTTATGATTTTATAAACATTCGTAAACATACAATTCATGAAGTGCCCGGGTGGCACAGATATACTCTGCCTGAATCAGCAGAGGCGTCTTCTTCTTTCTGGCCAGCACAAATACCTGATCGAACTCCAGGCCTTTTGCCAGATAAAAGGTGGTAACGGTCAATCCTTTTTTAAAAGAAGAACTGTTTCTGTCCACATAAAAGGCCGGGATTTCTTTTTCCCTCAGATTCTTATAAACCTCCAGGGCTTCTTCCTCACTCATTGTCAGCAGAGCGGCTGTCTCATAGCCCTTGGAACCCAGGGCCAGATTTTTGAAAATTTCCTCCACAGCCTCCTCTTTTCCATCCAGCTTTTTCTCCTCCACTTCTTTCCCATGGCGCTGAAAGATCTCCATATCCCGAATACCTGCAGTCCTATTGGCATATTCGGCAATCTCCACTGTATTCCGGTAGCTTTTGTTCAGGATGATCTTCCGCATATCCTTTCCGAAAATTCCCGGCAGAAATTCCAGAACATCGTGGTTCTGTTCCTCCATGGTCTGGGCCCGGTCTCCCAATATGGTCATTCTGCAGTTAAACATCAGCCGGAGAATCAGATACTGAAGATAAGAATAATCCTGCATCTCATCTATGACCAGATGTTTGATATTTTTATGATCCCGGACCCTGCAGAGTCTGTACTTCAGATACAAAAGAGGATATACATCCTCGTAGGCCAGCACCCGCTTTTCCTGGGGTACATCAGGAAGCATGGGATAGCCGTTTTCTTCCAGGAATTTATTGTAGATCTTATATAAGTCCCTGGTCACATAAAGTTTCTGAAATTTTTTGACGATAGTATCCAGATCTTCCTCTGAAAGAGTACAGTCATGAAGAGTTTCATATTCGTCTATAAAATATTCCATAACTGCATCCATTCTGGACAAAAGAGGAATATCCTGGAATTTAAAGTAAAACAGATGGATCAGTTCATTTTCTGTAAGTTTTAAACCTCTGAACTCTACATCTTTAAATGCCATCAGCTCATCTTCCAGAAAAGCCAGAAATCCCTCCACCTGTGACACAAAAGTTTCCGACTGTTTTTCTTCCAGCCGTTTCTTCTGTTCCTCTGTAATCCCCTGTAATTCCATCTCAATCTCATCATATCGATCATGGCAGTCCCGCACAGTATCCCGCAGTTCCCGGTAGGCAAAAAGATCAAAACTCATTTCCTGGATATTTTCCTCTCCCAGTTCCGGAAGGATATGGGAAATATAGTCTGAAAACACACTGTTTGGAGACAGGATCAGAATATCCGAAGATTTCAGATTTTTCCGGTCGTGGTACAGCAGATATGCGATCCGATGAAGTGCGATAGAAGTTTTCCCGGATCCTGCTGCTCCCTGAATCACCATTATCCGGTCTTTCGTATTCCGGATAATGGCATTTTGCTCTTTCTGGATGGTCCGGACAATGTTTTTCAGCTGCACATCTCCATTGCCGCCCAGTTCTGCCTTCAGGATCTCGTCATCAATCTTCATATCACTTTGAAATTCGTAAATCATCCGGCCGCCCCGGATCTTATACTGCCATTTAGAGGTAATCTCCCCTTCCATAAGGCCGAGAGGTGCCTCATAGGAAGCAGGTCCTTTATCAAAGTCATAAAACAGACCGCTTACCGGCGCCCGCCAGTCATAAATCAGGGGCATGTGTCCTGCTTTCTGGGAAAAATTTCCGATCCCTATATAAAACTTTTCTGACTCCTCCTCCCCCTCATAGCGAAAATCTACTCTTCCGAAAAAAGGAGAATCCAGCATTTTCTCCAGCCTGTGAAGATAAGCCTGCTGCTCCTGGTTTGCATTGACCTGATGGAGAAGCGCCTGCTGGTTATCAAAATCCTCATAGCCGTACTGGTCCATCTCTGTATAGTTTTCCCAGTAATACTCATGCATCCCCTCAATATCTTTCTGCCCCTGAAGAATGGATTCTCTCACTTCTCCAATCCTCTCCTTCAGCTGCCCGGTTACTTTATCTAAATATCTTTTTCCTTCGCTCATGTATTCACCTTCTGTTGCCGTCAAATCTATTACAAATGAAACCATACGCAGGGATCAGAATATGATTGCTATATCCGTCTCTGCGTATCTGTTTATTATATCCTATTTTTCTGTTTTTTCCAACCTTATGTTGTCACAAAAAAGCTGCCCACTTTGGAGCAGCTCTTCCTTCAGCTATATGATTATTTTAAGAAGGTCTTATAATCCTCGTAGTTTTTCGCCAGCAGATCCGGCGTATTCAGTCCGTATGGGCATTTTTTCATACACTGGCCGCAGTGTTTGCAGTCTTCAATCTTTTTCATTTTTTCCTGCCATTCCTGTGTAAGCCATGCCTGCTGAGGCGCCCGGCGGAGCATGAGACTCATTCTGGCACAGCTGTTAATCTCAATCCCTGCGGGACAGGGCATACAGTAGCCGCAGCCCCGGCAAAAATCTCCGGAAAGCTCTTCCCTGTCTTTATCGATCACAGACTGAAGCTGATCCGACAGTTCCGGAGGACAGACCTGATAAGAAAGGAATTCATCCAGTTCCGACTCTCTCTGGATTCCCCAGATAGGGGCCACATGGGCAAACTGAGGCTGATCCATGTAGGCATAAGCACAGGCAGAATTGTGGACCAATCCTCCTGAAAGAGCCTTCATGGCAATAAATCCCATATCTGCCTTCTTACACATTTCTACAAGTTCCAGATCCGCCGGGGCTGCCAGATAAGAAAATGGGAACTGAAGAGTCTCATAAAGTCCTGATTCTACAGCTTCCTTTGCCACGGCGATCCTGTGGTTTGTGATACCGATGTGGCGGATCTTTCCCTGCTGTTTTGCTTCCAGAGCCGCCTCATAAAGACCCGTACCGTCTCCCGGCTTAGGACAAAATGCCGGATTATGGAACTGATAGATATCAATATAATCTGTCTGAAGCATTTTCAGACTTTCTTCCAGATCCTTCCAGAAGTCTTCTGCGTTCTGAGCTGCAGTTTTGGTGCTGATGATCAGTTTTTCCCGGATATAGGAAAAAGCTGCCCCCAATTTCTCTTCGCTGTCTGAATAAGCTCTGGCTGTGTCAAAATAATTGATTCCATTATAAAAGGCTTTCTGAAGGAGATAGACTGCTTCTGCCTTGGAAATCCTCTGGATGGGCAGAGCACCGAAGCCGTTCTTGCTTACTTCAATGCCTGTTTTTCCTAAAATGACTTTCTCCATGATGTCTTCCCTCCCCGGCATTTAGTCTTCATAATCCAGACATGCTCTCTCTGTTGTATAAGGGCGCACGTATGTATCAGCCACTTTTACGTGTTCCGGATGAGAACCGTATACTTTGATATCCTCTGCCTTTTCCATGGTAGTTACCAAAGCCATATCATGGGTAGAAGACGGAATCGGATCTGTAACAAAATCTACCGTCAGAAGTCCGGGAACTTTTCCCACCAGGCTTTTCAGGTTCTCTTCCATTGCTTTCTTTAATTCCGGTTTCTTACTTTCTTCAATTTCCGGTTTAAATTTCCACATAACAATATGATGTACCATTTTACTCTCTCCCATCTTTTTTGTTTTTTATATTTTATAATAGAAAAAAGGAAGCTGTCAATTATAAACCAAACAGCTTCCCTTTCTCTGTCCTATAAACGAAAGATCTATCTTTGCAGATTTGTATCGTGAGATTTCATGACTTTTAAGATATCTGCTTCATTCACCACATTAAAATCATGCTGGATCATCAGCTTCAGCACACTGGCAGTAATAGAAAAATCTATCGTCATCTGAGGCGTGAACTCTCGGGCCAGGCTGTGAAGAAGACCTCCCGCAAAGGCGTCTCCTGCTCCTACGGCTTCCAGGCTATGGACAGTATGGACCGGGCTTTCATAGAATTTTCCGTCTTTCAGATAAATCCCCATCCAGTCTCCATCTTCTACTGTACGCATATTCCGAAGGACGCTGGCCACCGCCTTACAGCCCGGATACTGCCGGAGAATTTCCTCCATCCCCGCTTTGTAAGTCTGGATCTGATCAATTCCGTGGGCCATATCTCCGTCAAAGGCATGGATCCCCAGAGAGGATTCAAAGTCCTCGTCATTGGCAATGCACAGGGTCACATAATTCATCAATTCTTTCATAACTTCCTGGGCTTTCTTGGTGTTCCACATTTTTCCACGATAATTCAGATCGCAGACCACTTCTATGGAATGCTCTTTGCAGTATTTTAAAGCTTCCAGAACCGCCTTCTCAATTCCTTCACTTACTGCCGGGGTAACACCGGAAAAATAGAAGATATCCACATCTTTTAAAAGTTCCTCCCAGTGAAACTCCTCCGGGGCAGCCTGGGCAAAAGAACTATAGGCCCTGTCATATACCACATTTGTAGGCCGGATATTGGTTCCTTTTTCAAAATAATAGATTCCCAGCCGTTCTCCCCCTTTCAGGATCCCGGAAGTATCTACGCCAAAACGGCGGATCTCATTGTGGGCGGCCAATCCCACCGGGTTGTCCGGCAGCTTTGTCACAAAAGCCACCGGATCTTCCATCATGGCCAGAGATACGGCCACATTGGCCTCAGCCCCGCCATAGCTGGCTTCAAAGTCCTGTGCCTGAAGAATCCTCAGATTTTCCGGGGTCTTCAGCCGCAGCATGATCTCTCCAAAAGTCAGTATCTTCATCTCAACTGTCCTCCTGTTTATTTTTGAAACTCATGATCAGCATCTGCAGACGGTTTTCAATATTTGCAAAGCTTACATCCGGATCATAGTCCAGAGGCAGTATGCTGGCATCAGGATACATTTCTTTTAGTTTTTTGATGATTCCTCTTCCTACCACATGGTTTGGCAGACAGCCGAAAGGCTGAAGGATTACGAAAGCCCTGCAGCCATGTTTTGCATGGTGAATGATCTCTCCCGGGATCAGGACTCCTTCTCCGGCATCAAAGGTATGATGGATAATGGGGTCGCTGTCTTTCACCAGATCCTGCATACGGCAGGCTGGTGTGTAAAGAGGACTCTTCCTGGCAATTTTGTCTGTCACATCATGAGCTGCATTAAAAGCCGCATTGGCAGTCCGCAGCCATACTTTCTGTGTAACAGGCTTGTCCAGATGATATTCCCGAACCTGAGCATCCTGATAAAAGTAGGTCTTTCGGATAACGTCTGTCATCCTTGCCTCTATAATTTCAAAACCGTTCTTCTCCAGATAAGCTTCGATATCATGGTTAGCCCCGGGATGGAAATTGAGCAGATATTCTCCTACGATCAGCACGGTTGGCCTGGGATGAGAGCGGTCATATTCCACCTGATTCATAATATCTATAGCCTTTTCAAAGCCTTTTCTGGCCCCCATTATCCCATGTTTTTCCAAGCCCTCTACCACCTGATCCAAAGCCTTTTCAAATGCCGCATCCGCACTTCCCGGAACTTTTTCGTAAGGTCTGGTCTTTCTCAGAAGCTCCTCCAGCACATCGATCATAGGCATGGCAAAGGCAATCCGCACTGAGGTCAGCAGATTCATTTTAAATCCGGGATGTAGATCATGAGAGTCTTTATCATCATTTGTCAGAATCGGCACATGAGAATATCCTGCATCATCCAGGGCCTTCCGTAACAG